>JBBDSI010000354.1:0-16708 GCA_040905005.1 Pseudohongiellaceae bacterium | reverse complement strand
GCCCGCCAATCAGCAGCGGAGAAGCGTGGTTCTCCTTGTGATTGGCGGGCTTGCGCTTCGGCTGCGTCTCACGCCTGCCCGGCATAGCCTTACACAACAACTATTCGAAAACACTGATGCAACGCACTATCGGTTGATCGGAAAGAAACCACCAACCGCTGATGGCGACGCCGGGCCGTCCATCCATGGACTCACTTCTTTCATTTTTCTAACTTCAGAGTGGATTCGCCCCCGGAATTCTCTGAGCCGGGCCTACCCGGCATAGCCAGACGCAAGAGCTATTTGAAAACACCCGAGCAAGGGCCGCTCGCCTTTTGATTCAAGCATTGACCGTCGAGGAGGCACGAAGTGAGCACAGGGATGTGCGACGCGGGACGGAGTCCCGCGCAAGCCGACAAGCGACCAGAAAAATCACACTTTTGCGCCCGGAGCTTGTCGGCGTGGGTCAGAAAATTCAGGGATGAATTTTCTGACCCAGTAGGTAAAGAGACATGGATGAATTTTCTGACCCAGTAGGTAATCAGAAGCCCAAGCCCGGTTGGGCTAGGAATTCCTGTTCCTCCGGTGTGGATTTGCGTCTGAGGATCTTGTTGCGGTGAGGGTAGCGGCCGAAGCGATCGATGATCGCCTTGTGCTTCACTTCAAAGTTGTAGTTGTCTTCCAGGCCCGGCTGGTCGAAGAGGAACAGGGCGATCTCGTGGATCTCCGCTGACTCGCTGTGCATGAAGGGCATGTAGAGAAAGGCCTTGTGCAGGGGATCGAGTTCGGTGTCGAGTTTGCGTCGCACCGTTTCCTGGGCCAGTATCAGCGCCAGTACATCCTGGGCGAAGGACTTGGGGCTGTCGCGGTACATGTTGCGCGAGAACTGATCGAGTACGATGATCTCCGCCAGTGCATCCAGCGGGTGCTCGCGCCAGGCATAGAGCAGGCCCTGAGTCGCCCGCCTGTGCAGCTTCCGGAAGCGATTGCGGATCAAGTCGTCGAACTCGGGGTCTTTTTTGAAGCGCTGTTTGGGCTCTGTCTCCTCGAACCAGAACTGAATGACGTCTTTGGCTGAGCAGGACTGATTCATGGTCGACTCCGTGTTTGAGAGTCCTCCTGATCGATTGGAGGGCCCTCAAAACTGTATCGACTCAGCTCATGGGATTGTTAGCGCCCTGCGATTCGCGGCCGGGAAAAGAAAGCCCACTAGCCCGGAGCTCGGGGGGCGAGAGGCGGAGCAACCTGGCACGTGCTACCCCGCGTTGGCATAGGCGATGGAAAGAGCCTCCTTCTCGCGTCGACCCAGCGTGATCCATTTCTGGACGAAGGGATTGTCCAATAGCGTCTGCATATAGGTATGGGCGTCACCGCTGAGTTCGGCGCCGTAGGTCTCGAAGCAGACCGCTGCCGGTGCGAACATGCAATCGGCGATGGAAAAGCGGCCGAACAGGTAGTTGCCGTTGGCGCCGAAGCGGCGCCGGCTGCAGCTCCAGATGGCGTCTATGCGTGCGATCTCCCGCCCCAGTTCTTCCGAGGGCTTCAATCTATATGAGGCCTTGCAGTTGAACGGCCACTCGCGTTCCAGCGTGGGAAACTCCGAGTGCATTTCGGCACTGATGGAGCGGGCGCTGGCCCGGCGTTTGGGGCTGGCCGGCCAGGCCGCGCCGGCAAGCAATTCCTCATTGATGTACTCGCAGATCGACAACGAATCCCACACCGTAATGTCCCGGTGCAGGAGTACGGGCACCTTCAGGGATGGCGAGTAGGGACCCAACTTTTCCGCCGTGTTGTCCTGGTAAAGGGCAATCTGTATCTCTTCGAAATTCACATCGAACATCTTCAACAGTAACCAGGGGCAAAGTGACCACGAGGAATAATTCTTGTTGCCGATGACTAACCTGATATCTTTCATCTCTACTACTCCATTCTCTGCCGGGGTCGCAGAGAATTATTCTCCGTCTGGATTGCTGGATAGCATTTGCTGGCTGGTGTCGATAAGCCGCACGATCACCCGGCGGTCAAAGAAATCGGTCTCGAGGCTCTGGGTGTCGTGCAGGGGCTGGCTCTCACCGTAAGCCACCGTAGTGATCGAAGAGTCTTGAATATCCATTCTATTAAAAAAGGCCTTGATGACCTGGCTGCGTTCGCGGGATAGTCTGAGATTTTTTCCAGCATCGCCACTGCGGTCAGCATAGCCGGTAATCTCGACGGCCGCCGAGGGCAGTTGGTCGGCCAGCCTGGCGAGGCTCTGAAGCTGCTGCTCGTACTGGGGCTCGATGCGCGCCGAGCCGGTGCGGAAGTGTATCGTCAGCGCGGTGTTGTCAAACTGTGGACCTTGCTGGGAGTTCGGCAGATAGGCAGGGAGCGTGCGCGCGCCGGTGGACTTAAGGCGCGCGAGTTCCTGCTGGGCCAGCGCCAGGCGCTGCGCAGAAGCCGCAGCATCCTCGCGCAGGCGAACACTCTCGAGCTCGGCGGCGATGAGTTCGGCGCGCACGTGGTTGACTTCCTTGCGGGCCTTGAAGCCGTCACCGGTCAGGGCGCCGATGGCGGCTCCCACAATAGCGCCGGGCGGGCCGCCGGCCAGGCCGCCGACGATGGCGCCGCTGAAGAAGCCGGCGGCTTCCTCGGTGCTCGCCTTGGGGTCGTGATAGTTGGCGCGCTGGGTATCGGCCAGGGCCGTACCCGTCGCCAGGCTCAGGGTCAGTACGAGAGGTAGTTTCTTGATCATGGATGCGGTCCTGTTATTGGGCTTATCAGACGGTTACAGACTGTCGCGGGGCTTGAGATCAGCCCCGCCGATCCCATTTCCCTGACTCTGACCGCTATTAAACAGCATCTTTATTACCGCCACAGGCAAGCATTGGGGCCATGTGCTGATTAAATATGGCAGAATCATGGCAATCATCCCGCTTTCCGAACCATTCCTCTTTCAACCGGGACAAATGCCGTATAGTTCCGCTAACCTTTGAAGTCGGGGAATAAAAGAAAACCATGCACACCATGAGTCGAAGAATAGCCATCGTCGAAGACGAGGCGGCGATCCGCGAGAATTACGCCGACGTGCTGCGCAAGCAGGGCTACGAGGTGCAGACCTACGCCAATCGCAAGGACGCCATGTCGGCCTTCGACATTCGCCTGCCCAACCTGGCCATCATCGATATCGGCCTTGAAAACGAGATCGATGGCGGCTTCACCCTGTGCCAGTCACTGCGCTCGTTGTCGGACACCCTGCCGATCATCTTTCTCACGGCCAGGGATAATGACTTCGATACCGTCAGCGGCCTGCGTATGGGCGCCGATGATTACCTGACCAAGGACATCAGCCTGCCGCATCTGACCGCGCGCATCGCCGCGCTGTTCCGGCGCCTGGACGTGATCGACCAGCCGCCTTCACCGGAGAATCAGTTGCAGCGCGGCAAGCTGGCGCTGGATATCGGTCGCCTCACCGTGCAATGGGATGGCCATGCCATTCCCCTGACAATAACCGAGTTCTGGATGGTACATGCCCTGACCAAGTACCCCGGCCACGTGAAGAGCCGCCAGGTGCTGATGCAGGAATCGAAGATCTTCGTCGATGGCAGCACAATCACTTCCCATATCAAGCGCATTCGCAAGAAATTCATGCAGGTGGACCCGGCGTTCAATTGTATCGAGACAGTGTACGGCATGGGTTATCGCTGGAACATTGAGCCGGCCGTCGCCAATTAGACGGCATCCAGGACGGACGCGCTCACTGACTCCGTATTGATGCCTCCCGACTGACGAGATGAACCTACCATTCAAGAATCCATTCGGCATCCGCTTCAAGCTGGTATTCCTGTCCAGTTTTCTGCTGGTGATTCCCTGGCTGGGCTACCAGTACATCCTGGAGATGGAGGACTATCTGCGCCGGGGGCAGGAGCAGACGGTGTTGGGCACGGCACAGGCCCTGGCCACTGCGCTGAACGAACGCCCGGAGCTGTTCAACGAGGGGAGCTACAGCCCGGCGCGCCGTTCCGATGATCTCTACGTGTATCCTATCTTCTCGCCGCTGTCACTCGACGATGGCTCGTTGACGGACTGGCGCGAATACCAGCGCTACGAGGTGACCTTCGACCACCGCGATTACCTCAGTACGCCGCTGAATCCCTACCGTCCCTACGACGCCGAGGGGACGCTGAGTTTTCGTAATATGGTCGGGGAATACAACGGCTCCCTGTACGCCTATTTCAAGGTCAAGGACGACAAGGTCGTCTATCGCAATCGCGAATCGCTCAGTGTCCACCGCAGCGACTTCCTGCAGATCTCCATGTTGTCGCGGGAAGACAACAGCCTGAGCCGTTACGTAATCGCGCCCTACGAACCGGAATTTCTCTACCCCTACAAGGTGCGCGAGGACTACTCGCAGCCGGTCTATGAGGAGCGAATCAGCGGGCAGTGGTACGAGACCGAGTCCGGCTATGAGGTGGAGCTGCGCATACCCATGGAGATGCTCGGAGAACGGCTGGGGTTCGCCATCTTCGATGTGGATGACCCCCAGCGGCGCAATGTTCATACGGTGGTGGCGACCTCCGAAGTGCATGACCTGGAGCGGCTGGGTTCGCTGCGTCTGCCCACGCCGGAGATTGACCGCATCGTCGCCGGCATGGGCCACAACAATTCCCGCATCCAGGTAATGGACCGCAGCGGCCGGGTCCTGCTTTCGGTGGGTGATATCCAGAGCGCCACCGGCCTGCAACTCTCACCCCCCGCTGCGGGCATACCGGTCAACAAGTACTGGCGCTTCATTCAGGACCGGGTCCTCAATCCCCTCTACTATCAGATACTGACCAAGCCCAGTAACAATTTCATCGACGAGCTGTATTCCGGCGTCACTCGGGAGGGTGCCCATATCGATTCCGCGCTGCAGGGCGCGCCCATGACCCAGTACCGGACCCTGGCGGATTCGGAAACCCGCCTGCTGGAGGCCGCGCACCCCATTCTGGCCGATGGCGAGGTGCTGGGGGCCGTGGTCGTGGATCAGAACATGAATGGCCTGCGCACCTTTCGCAATCAGGCGTTGGAGTCGCTGTTCAACACCCTGCTGGCGGTCATGGTGATGGTGGCCCTGGGTCTGTTCATCTTCGCCTCACGCATCTCTTCACGCATCCGCGGCTTGCGCAATCAGGCGGAAAACATCATCGATGAAACCGGCCGAGTGCGGAACACGATCATTCCCTCGCGCAACTCCGATGAGGTAGGGGATCTGTCGCGCAGTTTTTCCAGTATTGTGGAGCGCCTCACTCAGTACACGAGCTACCTCGAGAACATGTCCTCGCGGCTGTCGCATGAATTGCGTACGCCGGTCACGGTGGTCCGCTCTTCACTGGAGAATCTGGGCCTGACCGAACGCAGCAACGCCGAGTCCGCCGTGTACCTGGACCGCGCCGAGGAGGGCATCAGCCGCTTGAATCTGATCCTCACCAACATGAGTGAGGCCACCCGGCTGGAGCAGATGCTGCAGACTTCGGAGAAGGAGAAGATCGATCTGCGCGAGGTGCTGGATGGCTGTATCGAGGGCTACAAGCTGGCCTACGACGCGGTTAGCTTCGAGACCGATCTGCCGACGCATCCGATCTTTGTGAACGGCGTGCCGGAATACATCGCCCAGTTGCTGGACAAACTCATCGCGAATGCGGTGGAGTTCAGCTACGAGGGTCAGCCCATCATCATCTATTGCCGGGCGCTGCGTGATCACGCCGTCATCAAGGTCAGCAACGTCGGGCCCTATCTGCCCGAGGAGATGACGGATCGCCTGTTCGACTCCATGATCTCGGTACGCCCGCAGGAGAAACAGAAGCAACCACATCTGGGTATGGGCCTGCACATCGCGCGCCTGATCACCGATTTCCATGGCGGCCAGATACGGGCGGAGAATCGCAGCGATTGCGAGGGTGTGGTGGTAACGGTCGTGTTCCCGCTGTTCTATCGTTAGCCGGTCGTTAGCCGGTCGTTAGCCGGTCGTTAGCCGGTGGATTCCTTGTCGTCGCCCGTATACCACTTCGGCGCGTTTTCCTTGACTACCGGCGAATCCGCGGCCCAGGCGTGACAGGTATCGATAACCGTGGGTCGCTTGCTCGTTTCCCCAACCTCGGAGTCGGCCTGTTGCCGGCGATGGCGCAACAACGGCCAGATGGTCTGCATGGCTACCGTGGCCATGGGGAACAGCAACTCGGTCAGGTGAGTACAACCATGGGCCCCGCCGACTTTCTGGCGAATAGCCCGGCGCCATCCCGGGCCCATCTGGATGCCCGCGAGCGCCTTGTAGTTCGGTGTGATGTCCGGACACATGGCGAACGGGCTGTTGTCGGTAACGGCGATGACATCCCGGATGGTGAAGCTGTCGTCGATGGTGACGCGCAGCAGCATCTCGTGCAGCGGCTCGCCGGCCGGCACTTCCCCCCGCCACTTGTTTTTGAAGGCATAGGTCTTGACGTCGGTCATGTGGGCTTCCATGTCCCACAGGCCATCTTCGCGTTCGTAACCGCGGTATTCGATGGCGCGCGTGTGAACATGTCGTCGAGGCGCTGGGTCGGGCAGTGGCATAGTGCAATCCGCGTGTGATCTGGCCCGCAACCATGGGTCTTGCGCAAGATGCGCGGAAGGACCGGTATGTTGTGGGACAGGGCTTGAGCCAGGATGGCCGTCACACGTCCTGTGTGCGCCGGCCAGGGCCACAATTATAACGGAATCCCCCGCCCTGTGTCTCTGCGCCAGCGATTCGGGCATAATGCCACAGGCCCTCTGGTTGACTCGGAGGGTCCCTGGGATGACTGCATAAGGAGCACGCCTCATGACCGTAGCCAGCGCAAGACACATTCTGGTGGACACCGAGAAAGAGTGTCTGGAACTGAAAGAGCGAATCGAGGCCGGCGAGGACTTCGCAGACGTCGCCCGCGCCCACAGCAACTGCCCGTCCAAGGCACAGGGCGGCGACCTGGGACAATTCGGCCCCGGTATGATGGTCAAGGAATTCGACGAAGTGGTGTTCAGCGCCGACGTCAAGGCCCTGCAGGGCCCGGTGAAGACACAGTTCGGTTATCATCTGCTGGAGGTCACCAGCCGCGGATGAGAGTAAGCTCTACGCCACGATGACCAAGTTGTATCCTGACTTTACCCCTGCCGACGTGGAGATCCTGGAGCGCCGGGAATGCCACCGCGGGTTTCTCCGGGTGGACCAGATTCGCCTCAAACACAGGCTGCATGAGGGTGGCTGGAGCCAGCCCATGGACCGGGAGGTGCTGATCCGGCAGCGGGCGGTCGGCGTCCTGCTGTTCGATCCGGATCGGGACGAACTGGTCATGATCCGGCAGTTTCGTGTCGGCCTGCTCGAAGAGCGCGGCTCGCCCTGGATACTGGAGCTGGTGGCGGGACTCATCGACACCGAGGAGTCACCGGAAGAGGTCGCGGTGCGCGAATCCGGTGAGGAATCCGGAATGTATCCTGCGGACCTGATCAAGATCTGTGATTACTACAACAGCCCTGGCGGCAGTAACGAACACGTGACGTTGTTCTGCGGCCGCGTGGACAGCAGCGATGCCGGAGGCGTCCACGGCCTGGAGGAGGAGAACGAAGACATCGAAGTCGTCGTACTCACTCTCGCCGAGGCGTTGGCGGCGATGGAGACCGGAGTCATCAACAACGCCATGTCCGTTATTGGCATTCAGTGGCTGGTTTTGAACAAACCCCGCCTGCGGCGGATCTGGCAAAAGTAACAAGGCCCTCAGAGGGTCCCTGTTTCAGGCATCCCGACGCCCTCACTAGGCAGTTCATGAATAGCCCGGGATAGAGAAATCGGCTGCGGCAGCCCAGCGTTGCCCAGGAATGCCGGCGAACTCGCAATCCGGGGCTAAAAGGTTAAAATGGCTGCTGGCATTTAACGATCACAGCCGGCAAGCCGACTATTGAAACAGGCGCAGGCTCTTTTTTTTCACGTGCTGCAGCGGCAGCCGCAAGCTACATGACGAAGCAGTATGGCTAGACAAGGTTACAGCATTGATCTGATCAGGCAGATGGCAGAATGTGATGCCAATTACATCCGCCTGCTCAAGCTCGTCCCCGAACTGCAGGCGTATCGCGATCGCTCCTTCGCCGAGCTCGATCTGCCCGTGCCGCCGCAGGATCGGCCGGAGTCCACAGGCGATGCCGTCCAGGACGAGCCGGAGAAAGTCCTCGAGGGCCTGCTTACCGAGTTCTGCATCGCCGATATCGATGGCTCCAGCAAGAAGGTCACCGTGGAGATCCGCATCCTGGAGGCCTTCAGGTATACATCGACCCTGGAAATCGTACAGCGACCGCTCCTGAAGCAGTGGATGACCAACCCCTCCATGCTGGTGCGCGTCTATCACGACGCCAACACCGCCGAGGTCGTGTCCTACCAGGGGCACCGCAATCTCAAGCCCCGCTACCCACAGCCCAATCCCGAGATGTACCAGCCCGATGAGAAGATGCAGGTCAACCGCTTTCTGGGAGAATGGTTGAGGCATTGTCTCGACGTAGGGCGAAGTCTTAAAGCGCCAGATCTATTATTTAACACTTGAGATCCGGGCACCGTCATGATCTCCCTGACAACACAAGACCCCATCAGGCTGGTGCAGATCACTGATACGCATCTCTATGGCAGTGCTACCGGCACTCTGCTGAAGATGAACACGGGGGAGACCTTCGACTCCGTGCTGGACCTGGTGGACAAGCAGGAAGAAGAAATCGACCTCATCCTGGCTACCGGCGATATCGCCCAGGACGCCACGGTCACCGCCTATCGCCAGTTTATTGAGGGTATGGCAAGGTTTGATGCCCCGTTTCGCTGGATACCGGGCAATCATGACAGTGCCTCGTTGATGATCGAAGTAGGCGGAAAGGCGAGTGGCAAGGAAGTCAGGATCAACAACTGGCAGATACTTTTCCTCGACAGCAGCGTCGAGGGCCAGGTGCACGGCAGGCTCACGCCCGTAGAGTTGCAGTTTCTCGAAGCCGGCCTGGAAGCGGCGGCGCAGGACGCCAGCGTGGCACATTGCCTGATCTGTCTGCACCACAATCCGGTGAAAGGGAGCGCGGCGTGGATGCAGGATATCGGCCTGCAAAATGGCGATGAATTCTTCACCGTAGTCGGGCGTTTCGCCAAGTGCCGCTGTGTCGTCTACGGCCATATTCATCAGGAGCTCGATTTCGAGCACCGGGGAGTACGCTGTTTGTGCACGCCGTCGACCTGCATTCAGTTCAAACCGGACGTCATCAACTTTGCTCTCGACCGTCGCAATCCGGGCTACCGCACCCTGGAGCTGTTCGGCAACGGCGATATCCAGACCCAGGTCTCGCGCATCACGGGTTTCGCGTCCGCCGCCGATTTTCGCAGCACCGGATACTAATCCTGAGGGCCCTGACACGCTTGCGCGGGTGCCTAGTCCGGGCTAGGCCTGCGCCAGGGCGCCTTGTCAGTCGCACCCTCAAGTGGCCAGTGACCTTTCTGAAATACCCAGAGGATTTTAATGTCGTCCGACCCGCGCATAATCTACCTGCACGGCTTTCTCAGCTCCCCCGCTCCACCAAGGCGCTGCAGACCGCCGCTTATGCCCGCGAGGCTGGTCTCGGCGATGCCCTGACGATTCCTTTTCTGAATCAGTCGCCCGCGGATACCCTGGCCAGCCTGGAGGCGCTGGCGAGCGCGGAACCGACACGACCGCTGGCTGTCCTGGGCAGTTCGCTGGGCGGCTTCTATGCCACCTGTCTCGCCGAACGCTACCGGGCACCGGCGGTGCTGATCAATCCGGCGGTGCGCCCCCACGAGCATTGGCGGGACTACCTGGGCACACACAGGAATTTCCATGCCGATGAGACCTATACCGTGACCGAAGCACACGTGCGGCAGCTGGCTGCCATGTGCCCGCCGGCGCCGCGCGCGCCGGAGAACTACCTCGTCTTTCTGCAGCGCCGCGACGAGGTGCTGGACTACCGTCGGGCGCAGGAGTATTACGGCGCGGCCCGCTGTGTCGTCCGCGATGATGGCGACCACGCGTATGCCGAGTTTGCCAGCGAGTTGCCAGAAGCATTTTCCTTTCTGCTATCAAGAATTGGCCACGATGTGCGATAGAATACTATTGTCTTTTCAGTAATTCATTTCTTCCTGATTCCACCCAAATGAGCAACAACTACAACGCCGACGCGATCGAAGTACTTACCGGCCTGGACCCGGTGAGAAAGCGGCCCGGCATGTACACCGACACCACGCGGCCCAACCATCTCGTCCAGGAAGTGATCGACAACAGCGTGGACGAAGCCCTGGCCGGACACGCCAGCACCATCACCGCGATCCTCTACAAGGACGGCAGCGTGGAGGTCAGTGACGACGGCCGCGGCATGCCCGTCGACAAGCACAAGGGTGAGAAGGTCAGCGGCGTGGAGGTGATTCTTACCCGGCTCCACTCCGGTGGCAAATTCTCCAGCAAGAATTACCAGTACTCCGGCGGGCTGCACGGTGTCGGCGTGTCCGTGGTCAATGCCCTGTCCAGGCACCTGGAAGTCACGGTCAAGCGCGACGGCAAGCTGTATCACATGAGCTTCAAGGGCGGACACAAGGCCTCTGAGCTGAAGGTGATCGACAGTGTCGGCAAGCGCAATACCGGTACCACCGTGAAATTCACGCCGGATGAGCAATACTTCGATTCGCCGAAGATCTCGATTCCCCGGCTGAAACACGTGCTACGCGCCAAGGCGGTGCTGTGCTCCGGCCTGCGCGTGATTTTCGATGACCAGACCGTCAGCGAGGACAAGGCGCAGAGCGAGGAGTGGTTCTACGAAGATGGACTGACCGACTACCTGACCCAGGCCACCACCGGCTTCGAGACCCTGCCGGCCGTGCCCTTCACGGGGTCGGTGCAGGGCAATGACGAGGCCGTGGAGTGGGCGGTGCAGTGGCTCCCGGAAGGCGGAGAGATCCTCGCCGAGAGCTACGTCAACCTCATTCCGACACCGCTCGGCGGCACCCACGTCACCGGTCTGCGCACCGGTCTGCTCGACGCCCTCAGGGAGTTCTGCGAGTTCCGCAATCTGCTGCCGCGAGGACTGAAGCTGTCCTCGGAAGACATCTTCGAGAAGTGCAGCTATGTGCTGTCCTCGAAGCTGGCGGATCCGCAGTTCTCCGGCCAGACCAAGGAGCGCCTCTCGTCACGGCAGTGTGCGGTGTTCATCGCCGGCGTCGTCAAGGACGCCTTCAGCCTGTGGCTGAACCAGCACACGGACGAGGCCGAGACCATCGCCGAGCTGTGTATCCACAATGCCCAGGACCGCCTGCGCGCCAGCAGGAAAGTGGCACGCAAAAAGATAACCTCGGGGCCGGCGCTACCCGGCAAACTGGCAGACTGCTCCACCCAGGACGTCATGTCGGGCGAGCTGTTTCTGGTGGAGGGCGACTCCGCCGGCGGCTCGGCAAAGCAGGCGCGTGATCGCCAGTTCCAGGCCATCATGCCGCTTCGCGGCAAGATTCTTAATACCTGGGAGGTGGACTCGAACGAGATTCTGGCGTCGCAGGCGGTGCACGACATCGCCATCGCCCTCGGCGTCGATCCCGGCCATGACAACATCGACGGCCTGCGCTATGGCAAGATCTGCATCCTGGCGGACGCCGACTCCGATGGCCTGCACATCGCCACCCTCCTCTGCGCCCTGTTCGTCCGCCATTTCCGTCCGGTGGTAGAGGCCGGGCATATCTTTGTCTCCATGCCGCCGCTGTATCGCATCGACGTGGGCAAGGACGTGTTCTATGCCACCGACGAGGCGGAGAAGAACGGCATCCTCGACCGCATCGCCGCCGAGGGTAAACCCGGCAAGATTAACGTGCAGCGCTTCAAGGGCCTGGGTGAGATGAATCCGCTGCAACTGCGCGAGACCACCATGGCGCCGGATACTCGCCGCCTGGTGCAGTTGACCCTGGAGGAAGATCCAACGGCGAAGAAGAAGGACAGCACCTATCAGATCATGGACCTGTTGCTGGCAAAGAACCGCGCCGGCGACCGCAAGACCTGGCTTGAAAGTCATGGCAGTGAGGCCGACTTCGCCGAGTAGGCCAGCTGCCAGGAAGCCCAGCCAATAGAATCCGGAACGGAATTATGAATCAGGATATCAGCGTTAACGAGGATGGAGTGGAACAGGTTCCCCTGCGCAGTTATTCGCAGCAGGCCTACCTCAATTACTCGATGTACGTGATCAACGATCGCGCGCTGCCGCATATCGGCGACGGCCTGAAGCCGGTGCAGCGGCGCATCCTCTATGCCATGAGCGAACTGGGCCTGAAGGCCTCGGCGAAGTTCAAGAAGTCGGCCCGCACCATCGGCGACGTGATCGGCAAATTTCATCCGCACGGCGATTCCGCGTGTTACGAGGCGATGGTGCTGATGGCGCAGCCCTTCACCTATCGCTACCCACTGGTGGACGGCCAGGGCAATTGGGGCTCTCAGGACGATCCCAAGTCCTTTGCCGCCATGCGTTACACCGAATCACGCCTGCGTGATTATGCCGACGTGTTGCTGGGGGAACTGGGCCAGGGCACGGTGGACTGGAAGCCCAATTTCGACGGCACCATGGACGAGCCGGAGATTCTTCCGGCGCGCCTGCCCAACCTGCTGCTCAATGGCGGCAGCGGTATCGCCGTGGGCATGGCGACAGACATCCCGCCGCACAACCTCAGGGAAGTCGCGAGCGCCTGCATCCATCTGCTCGAGAATCCCAAGGCGGGTGTCAAGGACCTGCTGAAGCATATCAAGGGCCCGGATTTTCCCACGGAGGCAGAACTCATTACGCCCGCCGAGGATATTCAGGCCTTGTACGAGACCGGGCGCGGTAGCCTGAAGGCCCGCGCCGCCTGGCGTGTGGAGAGCGGCGAGATAATCATCACCGCGCTCCCCTATCAGGTCTCCGGCGCCCGGGTGCTGGAACAGATCGCCGCCCAGATGCAGAAGAAGAAGCTGCCGATGGTCGTTGACCTGCGTGATGAGTCAGATCACGAGAATCCCACGCGTATCGTCATCATGCCGCGCTCCAACAGGGTGGACACTGAAGGGGTCATGTCACATCTCTTTGCCACGACCGATCTGGAGAAGAACTACCGCGTCAATTTCAACATGATCGGCATCGACAAGCGGCCCAGGGTGAAGGATCTGGCCAGTCTGCTGCAGGAGTGGCTGCAGTTCCGTACGGTCACGGTCAGGCGCCGCCTGCAACACCGCCTCGATAAAGTTGTGGATCGGCTGCATATACTCGAGGGCCTGCTGATCGCCTTCCTGAACATCGACGAAGTGATCCGCGTGATCCGCAGCGAGGACAAGCCGAAGCCGGCGCTGATGAAGGCGTTCAAGCTCAGCGAGCGTCAGGCCGAGGCGATCCTCGAGCTGCGCCTGCGCCAGCTCGCCAAACTGGAAGAGATCAGGATCAAGGCCGAGCAGAAGGAGCTTGCCGCAGAGCGCAAGACTCTGGAGCAGCTTCTAAAATCAGCCACGCGCCTGAAAACCTTCATCAAGAACGAGATCAAGGAGGACTCAGCAAAGTACGGCGACGACCGGCGTACCCCGCTGGTCCGGCGTGAGGAGGCGCGCGCGTTCAGTGAGACGGAGATCATGTCCACCGAACCGGTCACCATCGTCCTGTCGAAGCGTGGCTGGGCTCGTGCCGCCCGGGGCCACGAGGTGGATCCAGCCACACTGCAGTACAAGTCAGGGGATAGTTTCCTGCAGGCCGCTCGTGGCAAGAGCAATCAGCCGGCCGTCTTCCTGGACTCCACCGGCCGCGCCTATGCCCTGCCGGCGCACACACTGCCCTCCGCCCGCGGCCAGGGCGAGCCATTGTCGGGCCGCGTCAATCCGCCCTCAGGCGCTACCTTTAACGGGGTCGCCACCGGCGATGACAAGCAGGATGTACTGCTGGCCAGCGATGCCGGTTACGGCTTCGTCGCCACCCTGGGTGACCTGGTGAGCAAGAACAAGGCAGGCAAGGCTGTTCTGCGCCTGCCCAAGGGTAGTCAGGTGTTGCCGGCAGTCATGGTGCGGGACTACGGGGGCGAACTCATTGTCGCGATCAGCAACGAGGGCCGCATGCTGATGTTTCCGCTGAGTGAATTGCCGCGACTGGCAAAGGGCAAGGGTAACAAGATCATCAGCATCCCGACCGCGCGCGTGGCGGAACGGGTGGAGTTCGTCGTGGCACTGGCGGTGCTGGGTAGCGGCGATACGTTGACCATCCATGCGGGCCGCCGCCACCATAACCTGAAGCCAGCCGACCTCGAACACTATCGCGGCGAACGTGGCCGACGCGGTAACAAACTGCCCAGAGGCTTCCGTAACGTGGACAGCGTCGAGGTGCGGTCTTCTTAACCAGGCAGCAAATAGATCATCCTCATCAATTGGGTTGTCGCCCGCGAGTACTGGCCAGATGCGCGGATTTGCTGGTATATCGGCGTCCGCAGCAGGTCGTTCATGAATAGTCCGGGCTAAGTCCGGTCTCCGTAGAGTGACGCGAGCTGGTCGGCCTGTCGCTCGATCAGCAGCCTGTATTCAGACATCGGGGGGCAAGCGAGATAGGTCGCGACCGGGTCGGGGTCTCCGGCTTCGGCGAAATATTCCACCTCCACGCGGGAACCGGCACCGGCCAGCTCCAGGGCTGTGGCGCTGATCAGCAGATCGTTATCGGGGCAGCTGTCACACATTTGCCATGCCAGGTCCAATGACGAACCCATCAGATTGTCGTTATTTCCGCTGGCCGGTGAGTAGAGACCTGTCACCGCCAGGCCGCTATGCACGGCCAGTCGGAATTTCACTGCAATGGGCCGCTCATCGATGACGCTCAGATCATCGACCAGGTGCAGGAACAATTGCCCGGCACAGATGGCATAAAATGCCTGCTCCTCTTCGAGCGCCTGGCCGGAGAAATTGATCAGCACGTCACCATTGGCGCAGAAACCGATGGTACCGTTGTAGAGCTGGCTCACCTTGCCACAGTAAAAATAAAACCTGTTCAGCAGTTTCACCATTTCATCCCGGGGTTGCGTCGAGGCAAGGTACTCGAAGTTGGCGAGCCTGATGGCCAGCAGCGTCACCTCCTGCTGCCCCGGCTGCGGCACGCCAGCGTCCGTCGCAGATTCGGGCAGGTCCGCACCGAAACGACCAAGGAAGGTGTGTTCGGTAAGGAACTGCGCCGTGGCATTGTATTGCCTGATGGCTACGGCAAGCTCATTCCCGCCCTTGGGCTCGGGGCAGGTATCGATTCTGCCCTGACGAATATTGCCGAGGGAGAAGGCCAGTAGCCGCGCCGGGAAACTGACCAGCGTCTGGAAGTAGATCGACGTCAACAGCGCGGCGGCGATCACCAGCAGGAGTGTGACGCCGATGATAAGAATCAGGTTGTTTATCAGGGCCGCTTCGATATAGCCGAGATCGAGGCGCAAGCGCACCGTCCCCGCCACCGAGTCCGCCAGTCTGATGGGTGCACGGTACTCGGCCTGGACGGGCTCGAGAGTCAGTGGCAGCGGCAGGATAAGTGCCGGCGGAGTCCGAGTCTGCCGGACCGAGGCCAGAGTGACTGCATCCACATTGAGCACCGCCACCTCGGCGATTGCTGCCGCTTCGGTGACGCCTCGCAGGATGACGTTCATGCTTACCAGGTCGTTGGCAAGAACCAGCTCGGTAAGCTGGATTGCTGTCTGCTGTGCCAGCGCCGCGCCGAGATCGTCGGCCTGCTGACGCAGGAGCGCCCGGGTATTGTTGTGACTGATCAGCCAGAAGCTGCACATCGCCAGCACGATCAGCAGGCTCACCGTGAAGGCGAACTGTCGCGACAGACGTTTGTTCACGGCACTTTTGTTCACGGCATTCGTGTTCACAGTACTCGTGTTGACAGTACTCTTGTTCATAGCACTCTGCGTGTGCTGTCGATCGAGGTCGGCCTCCGGGGTGGATTCGACTTGCGCCATCTTGTTTGCGTTCAGCCCTGATTCGATGTGCGGCAAGGATAGCAGGAGCCGGCGCCTTCCCCAATCGCTTTGTCTCCCACCACCCGGTCAGGCTTCGCTGCGTCGCCGCGGAAATCGATAACGCGGCGCAGAGGCCGGAGGCTGCAGGCAATTGCCCTGTACCCGGTGAATGCCCGCTTCCCAGAGGCGGGGCAACAGAGCCGCGTCCTCGATCAGGGCGGCGATCACCCCTATGCTCTTGCCCCGCAGCGTGGCACAGAGTGTCGTCAGCGCCTGCCGTCGCTGCGGATTGTCCCCGATGTCCGCGCTGCGTGAGCGGTCCAGTCTGATGAAATCCGTGCGCATCAGTGGCAGGTAAGAGAGCGGCTCCTCGCTGCAGCCGAAGTGGCGGATGCCCAGTGGAATCGCGAGTTCGCGCAGGCCTTCGCTGAACGGCCCGAGATGGTGCTGGGCGATGAGCGCGTCCGCCTCGCTGATCTGCAAAAGCAGCCGTCCCTGCATGGAGATCTCCGGCTTCAGTCGACCGCCAAGCCAGGCTACAAAATCGCTACTGACCAGGCTATTCAGGCTGATGTTGACGATGAGGCGAAGCTCGCGGTTCCGCGCCAGCCGTCGCAGCGCCCGTTGCAATACCAGGTGGTCCAGGGCTTCACCCAGGGGACTCTGTGCTGCCAGGGCATACAGCGACGCGCCGGCCAGTCTCTCGCCGTCCAGAAGCAGGCCGCTGCGGACCTCAAACAGGGCCGGGTCCAG
>JBBDSI010000353.1:0-2736 GCA_040905005.1 Pseudohongiellaceae bacterium | reverse complement strand
CGGCGATCTTGCGCAGGATGCGGCGCATGATCTTGCCGGAGCGGGTCTTCGGCAGGCCGGGGGCGAACTGGATTACTTCCGGCTTGGCGAAGGCGCCGATCTCTTTTGCGACGAATTTGACGAGTTCATCGCGCAACTGGTCGCTTGCCTCGGTGCCGCCCATCAGGGTGACGTAGGCGTAGATGCCCTGGCCCTTGATGTCGTGCGGATAGCCCACGACGGCGGCCTCGGCGACGGCGGGATGCAGGACCAGCGCACTCTCGATCTCGGCCGTGCCGAGGCGGTGGCCGGAGACATTGATCACATCGTCCACGCGGCCGGTCACCCAGTAATAACCGTCCTTGTCCCGGCGCGCGCTGTCACCGGTCAGGTAGTAACCGGGGTAGGCGGAGAAGTAGGTCTGCACGCAGCGCTCGTGATCGCCGTAGATGGTGCGAATCTGGCTCGGCCAACTCCTGGCGATGACCAGATTGCCTTCGGCGGCCCCCTCCAGCTCCTTGCCTTCGCCATCCAGCAGCATCGGCACCACGCCGAAGAAGGGATGGCAGGCGGAGCCAGGTTTGAGGTCGGTGGCGCCGGGAAGCGGCGTGATCATGATGGCGCCGGTCTCGGTCTGCCACCAGGTGTCCACGATGGGGCAGCGTGAGTCCCCCACGACGTGGTAGTACCACTCCCAGGCTTCCGGGTTGATGGGTTCCCCGACCGACCCCAGCAGACGCAGGGAGTCGCGTGATGTCTTCTTCACCATCTCGTCACCGCCGGACATCAGCGCGCGAATCGCCGTCGGCGCGGTATAGAAGATGTTGACCTTGTGCTTGTCGACTACCTGCCAGAAGCGGGAGGCGTCGGGATAGGTGGGAACGCCCTCGAACATGAGCGTGATGGCACCATTGGCCAGCGGGCCATAGACGATGTAGGAGTGGCCGGTGACCCAGCCAACATCGGCGGTGCACCAGTAGATGTCTCCCTCGTGATAATCGAACACGTACTTGTGTGTGATACATGCCCCCAACAAATAACCAGCGGTTGTATGGAGGACACCCTTCGGTTTGCCCGTCGAGCCGGAGGTGTAGAGTATGAACAGCGGGTCTTCGGCGTCCATCAGCTCGGGCTCACACTCGCTGGAGGCCGCCTCGATCGCCTTGCCGTAACAGACGTCGCGCTTGTCATGCCAGCCGACATCCGCATTCGTGCGCCGCGCGACGAGCACGGTATGCACCTCGGGACACTCCTTGAGCGCCTCATCGACGTTGGCCTTGAGCGGGACTTTGCGGCCGCCGCGAACGCCCTCGTCGGCCGTGATGACGGCCCGGCAATCGGAATCGAGGATACGGTCTTTCAGCGACTCCGGTGAGAAGCCCCCGAAGACCACGGAATGCACGGCACCGATTCGGGCACAGGCCAGCATGGCATAGGCAGCCTCGGGGATCATGGGCATGTAGATGCAGACTCTGTCACCCTTCTTGACTCCCCGCGCCTTGAGGGCGTTGGCGAGCTTGCAGACCTGGGTGTGCAGCTCGCGATAGCTGATGTGCTTGTCCTGATCGGGCTCGTCGCCTTCCCAGATGATGGCGGTCTGATTGCCGCGGCGCTCGAGGTGGCGGTCGATGCAGTTATAGGACGCGTTGAGCTTGCCGCCCACAAACCATTGCGACTCGGCCGTCTTGAAGTCGCCTCCGGTCACCGATTTCCAGGGCTCCTGCCAGTGCAGCAGCGAGCCGGCCTGCTCCGCCCAGAATTCTTCGGGGGAATCTACCGACTGTTGGTACATCTGCTGGTACTGGGCCTTGTTCAGGTGGCTTCGCTCGGCCACAGCGTCGGTCACGGGATAGACTTTTTCTTCTGACATGAGAGGGAGTCCTTTGTTCGTGTGGATACCGGGTCCGATGGAGACCTCTGGCGAGGCAATACTCACGCTTTAGCGGGAAGGTGAAGCCGGCCGAGGCGGTCGTCAGTATGCCTCAAACCCGATAGCCGCTCAACTTGGCGGGTCTGGCGGTGTGATGAGGACTCAGGCGGGTGTCAGTTCGAGGCGCAGGTTGTCGATCAGGCGCGTCGGGCCGACGAAGGCGGCGGCCAGGATCACCAGCCGCCTGTCTTCCGGCGTGGCCGGCTTGAGGGTGTCGGCGTTGCGAATGGCGAAATAGTCCGGCCAGATCCTTCCGTCGCGCAGTCGCTGAATCGCCGCGGTTTCCAGCGATCCGTATTCGCGGGCACCCGCTTTGACTTGTGCCGCGCACTCCTGCAGGCACTGGTAGAGCAGGGCGGCGTCGGCGCGCTGTTCGTCACTCAGGTAATTGTTGCGTGAGCTGAGGGCCAGTCCGTGCTGATCGCGGACCGTCTCCACGCCCTCGATCGTCACGGGCAACTTAAGATCCGCGACCAGTTTCGACACCACCAGGAATTGCTGATAGTCCTTGAGCCCGAAATAGGCGCGATCGGGCCGCACCATGTTCAACAGTTTGCAAACGATCGTGGCCACGCCGTCGAAATGCCCGGGACGGCTCGCGCCGCACAGGCCCTCGCTCACAACCGGCACATGTATCCGCGTCTGTTCCGCCAATTGTTCTGTCAATTGTTCTGGCAATTGGTTTGTCGCCGCGCCAAACATTTGCGCAACGCCTGGCAGGAACAGGGCGTCACACGCCTCCCGGGTCAACAGCGCGCGGTCGTCTTCGGGTGTGTGGGGATAGGCCTCGAGATCCTCGCCGGGACCGAACTGCAGGGGGTTGACGA
>JBBDSI010000352.1:0-2738 GCA_040905005.1 Pseudohongiellaceae bacterium | reverse complement strand
AGGCGAGAGTTTCAACCAGGAAGGTAAGAGTTTCGACCAGGAAAAAGGGAGCTGAGCGACCCGGATTGCGTGCCGGGTTGCAAGATGCGGTAAACTCGTTACTGGCCTGATCCTGGCACGACGCCTGACCGGCAGCCTGGCTACGGCCCAGTCAACAAGAAACTCAACAAGAAGAACAGCCCATGAGCACCTGGCACAGACGCGACTTCATCAAGGGCATGGCCAGCGCCGCCGCCCTCGCCGGCCTGCCCGGCATGGCCCGGGCCCAGACCCCCCGGGTGCAAACCGTCGCCGGCGTTGGCGAGCCCGGATTCGAGGAAAACACGCCGGGCGGCCTGCCGGCCACCGCCACGCCCATCGATAATCCCTACGGCGTGATTTTCGGCCCCGACGGAGCCCTCTATTTCTGCGAGGTTGATACCGGCCGCATCCGTCGCGTAAATCTGCCGGACAATACACTGCGGACCATTGCCGGCAACGGCGAGAAGGGCTTCGACCCGGAATCGCGGCGCCCGCTGGAAACCCCCTTCTCGGCACCTCACGAGATCCGCTGGGACGTGGAGAACAGTCTCTACGTCGTAGAACGTGACTCCCACACCGTGCGCCGCATCGCCGGCCAAACCGGCCTGGTGACCACGCTGGCGGGCAACGGCCAGCCCGGCTTCAGCGGCGACGGGCGCCCGGCGGTGCTGTCGCAGCTGCGCCAGCCCCATAGCATCGCCTTCGATTCGCGCAACAACCTGCTGATCTGTGACCTGGGCAACGGCCGCCTGCGCGAGGTCAGCCGCGAGACCGGGGTTATCAGCACCATCTCCGGCACCGGCGCAGCCGAGGCCACGCCCGATTCCGGGGCGATGGCGGGCACCCCGCTGCGCGGGCCCCGCTCCATCGATGCCGACGCCAACGGCAATGCCTATCTGGTGCTCCGCGAAGGCAATGCCGTCTACCAACTCAATCTGCGGGACAACCGGCTGCAGCGCGTCGCCGGCACCGGCGAGCGGGGGTACAGCGGCGATGGCGGTCCGGCGCTAGAGGCCACCTTCAACGGACCCAAGGGCATCGCCTTTTCGCCAGCGGACAATAGCCTGTATGTCGTCGACACCGAGAATCACGTGGTGCGCCGGGTCTCCCTCAGCACCGGCCTGATTCACACCGTCCTCGGCACCGGCGAACGCGGCGCCGGCGACGACGGGGAGCCGCTGGCCTGCATGCTCAACCGGCCCCACGGCGCCTGCGTGCAGGGCGGCGTGCTCTTCGTCAGCGACAGTGAGAATCATCGCATTCGCGCCGTCACCGGCCTGGTCAATAGCCCACCACTGCAGGCTCTGATTTGAGGATAGTACCGCCCGATTTGCACACAGAGCGGACTTCGGTGAAGATACTATAGGGCTGTAGCGCCAATGCAGTACAGCGAGCAGGAGACCAGGCAGTGAGCGAAGCACGCATCAAGCAACTCATGAGCGAGTTGATCAAGGAACTCGAATCGGCCGAGTCGGTGGACGAGGAGACCCTCGAAGTAGCCCGCCGGCTGGAGGGTGGTATTCACGACGTGGCGAATCCGGAAATCGATACCAGCGACAGTACAGTGCTGGACGACGCGATCGCCCTCGAGGCCAGATTCGCCGCCCGCTTCCCGGTGGCCGAACGCATCCTGCGGGAGCTAGTGAACAGCCTCAGCCGCATCGGTATCTGAGCGGGGCGGCCGGGTCTCTACAGCGGTTGCAGCGATTACAGTGGCTGCAGCTCCACGACTTCCACAGGTTTCTCTGGATTCCGTAAAGAGGACTCGGTAACTTAGGTTGGATGAAAAAACTGCTCAAGTGGCTCGGTATCGGCATCGCCGTGATCGCCGTCGGCATCGGCCTCTTTCTGTTCAGCATGCGCTTTCACGACGGCCCCCTGGAGATCGTCAGTGGCGGCCCATTCAGCAGCGGTGAGTTTGCGCCCACTCCGGCTGACTGGAGCTTCCTGCGCGAGCGCGACACCCTCGAGTTCCAGTCCCTGGAGCCGCCGCGCTCACGCACGGTCTGGCTCGGCGTGCACGAGGGCCGGCTGTTTATCGTCAGTGGCTACATGAACTCCACCATGGGCAAGGTCTGGAAACAATGGCCGCATCGCCTCGAGGAAGACGACCGCATTATCCTGCGCGTCGACGGCAGGCTCTACGAACAGCGCCTCGAGCGCATCATGAGCGGACCGGAGGTCGTCCCGGTATTGCTGGAGTTCAACCGAAAATACGGCGTTGGCGAAGTCACGACGCCGGAGACGGTCACTGACGGCGATACCTGGATGTATGAGGTGTTGCCGCGCGAACGCGCCACAGAGGCGCAGTAGCCGGAGCGATGCAGCGTATTCGCATCTTCACCTGCGGCGGCACCATCGACAAGATCTACTTCGACGCCGGGAGCCGCTACGAGGTCGGGCCGCCGAATATTCCGGGCATCCTTGCAGAATTGAAGTTGAACGTCGACTTCGAGGTGCAGTCACTACTGCGCAAGGACAGCCTGGAGATGACCGATAGCGACCGGGAACTGGTGCGCAGGCACGTAGAGGCGGCAACCGAGGGACGCATCGTCATCACCCACGGCACCGACACCATGGTGGAGACAGCCAAAGCCCTGCATGGCATCGAGGGCAAGACCATCGTCTTCACCGGCTCGCTGACTCCGGCGCTGTTCCGCAACTCCGACGCCCTGTTCAACATCGGGGCTGCCATGACGGCAGTGCAGATTCTTGAA
>JBBDSI010000351.1:0-2740 GCA_040905005.1 Pseudohongiellaceae bacterium | reverse complement strand
GAACACCGCCGCGAAGGCGATGGCCGCCGACAGGCCCAGGCTGATCAGGAAGGGCCACAGATCGATCTCCACCGAGGCGGCAAACAGCGTCGTGTAACCGCTGGCGAGCACGTAACCCAGCGGCCAGGCCAGGGCGTTGGCTATCAGGACCGGTTTGGCGAAATCCAGTAGCAGCATGCGTAGTAGCCGGCCACTGCTGGCACCCATTACCTTGCGGATGCCCACCTCTTTCTGGCGGATATTGGTGATGAAGGTGGCATTACCCAGAAGGCCGATGCTGGCGACGAGGAAGCCGAATATCGACAGCGCGCCGATGGAGACGCTGATGGAGAGGAACATCCCGTAGCTCTGATAAAACAGGTCATCGATGAACTCCCGCTGCAGGGGAATATCGGGCATCAGGTCGCGCCAGGTGGAGTCGATGTATTGCAGGGCGTCGTTCAGATTATCGCGGCTGGTGCGCACGATAAGGTACAGGGCGTCTTCGGGGCGCAGCATGTAGATATGACCCTGGCTGCCGAAGGCGGAGAAGTCGATGAACTCATACTTGCGTTCACTCATGCCGCCGATGATGTTCATCTCGACGGTGAATTCGTTTGCCGTGGTGGGCGGGCCAATCTGCATGTAGATGGACTCGCCCACGGCGGCAGCGGCATCAGCCCAGCCCATGTTACGCGCGGCGACGTCATCGATGACGGCAGCAAAGGGCCCGCTCGAGGCACTTAACTGGACGGTCGGTGGCAGCTCGTCGTTGTTGCGCTCACGAGAGAATTCCCGCCCGGCGATGATGGGCTGATTCATGGTCTCGGCGTAGTCGTGTCCCACGTAGTGCCGGCTCAATTGGTAGGTGGTGGCATTGACGTCGGGGGTCAGAGAAAAGCTGCTACCATTGTTGCTGATGTCCCAGGGCGGCCGGTCCATCTGGGTGATCGACAGGATGGAGGAGTGTTGTTCCAGTTCATTGATCAGTAGTTGCGGTTCAGCGGTATAGTTCTCCGTGGATACCAGCAGGGCAATCTTCACATCGTTGCCGTTGGCATCCAGCTGCCGCGTCATGGCCTGATTCTGGGTAAACATCACCACCGCGAGGATCATCAGCGTGCCCGAGATGAAGAATTGCACGCCCACCATCAGCGCTCGCAAGCGGCCGGAATAACCGCTGGAGCCTTTGGGACGCATCATCTGGACCAGTGGCACCCAGGCGGTCCGAACGGCAGGATAGCCGCCGGCGATGGCGACGATGACGATCATCACCGGGATGATGGCCAACCACAGTGAAGGATCCAGCAACAGCCCCAGATTCACGCCTACCATGCCGTTCGCACCGAGCTGTAGGATCACAAAGGCGAGTAGCGCAAACGTCAGGGCCAGGACGATCGCCATGAAGAGCAGGCTCTCGTAACAGTACTGAGCCAGCAACAGGCTGCGCCTGGAGCCGAGAATTTTTTGCACGCCGATTTCCTGGCTGCGCAGGGACAACTGCGCGATCACCAGGTTGGAGTAGTTCAGGCAGCCGATGAGCAGCACCAGGGCCCCGGCGACAACAAGAACCTGGGTGAGGCTAAAGCCGCCCGTGAGAAAAGACATCTGCGTGGCGATGAGGTCCCTGACCGGGAGCAGCTCGAAGGTCATCAGCTCGCGGAAATCCTCCGGCAGAGTATTCTGCGCGAATTCGTCCAGGCGCTGGTTGAAATCGGCCAGGTCGAAGGCGTGGTCTTCGGGAATCTCCAGGTAGACAAAATTGGACTGGTTGCCCCAGCGATCGGCATCGGGATCGGCGCCGGCGGCGATTCGGGCCTCGCGGTTCGCCTGATCCAGCAGGGCCATGGGCAGATAGATCTCGGTATTGAAGAAGGCCACCGAGGCTTCCAGGTGCGAGGGGAATTCCAGTGAGCGCGAGACGCCGGCTACCGCCACGTCGAAGCGGTTATCGACGACAAGGCGCTCGCCCACCACATCGGTACGGCCGAACAGAGTCCGGGCGCCAGTCTCTGACAGGATCACGGAGTTCGGCGGCAAGGGCTCGCCGCTACTCATCCCATGCAGCATGGGCAGCGGGAAGATGTCGAAGAAGCGCTCCTCCACAAACTTGCCGTCCAGAGCGATGGACCGGCCATCCACGGTGACATTCTGCGGGAAGCCCGGTGACGCCTTGACGATGTTGGGAATCTCGGAGAAGGCCGTGCGCAGGTAGCGGGCGGTGGGATCATTGACGATGGGAAACTTGTCGGGGAAGGGACTGTCCCCGACAGAGCGAATCATGATGTTGTAGATGCGATCTGCATTGGGAAAGCCCTGGTCGAAGCTCTGGGAGTAGTTCGATAGCAGCAGCGCCGAGACGAAACAGGTAAAGCCGATCACCAGGCTCAGCAGGCTGATGGCGGTATGCAGTTTGAAACGGAACAGGGCCTTGAAGGCCATGCGGGTCCAGTGGGCAATCATGGCGGCTCCCTCAGTCCTGGCTGGCAAAGTGCTCTTTGGTGGAGGTGTTGTCCGCCACCACCGACAGGGTCGAGGCGGCATCGCCGCCGACGATCTCACCGTCCAGCATCTCGATGATGCGGTCGGCGCGGCTGCCGTGTTCGGGTGAGTGGGTGACCATCATGATGGTGACGCCCTTGTCCTTCAGCTTGGCGAGCATGGCCATGACCTCGTCGCCGTTTGTCGTGTCCAGGTTACCGGTGGGCTCGTCCGCGAGGATCAGTTTTGGGTCGCCCACCACAGAACGCGCCACGGCCAC
>JBBDSI010000350.1:0-16766 GCA_040905005.1 Pseudohongiellaceae bacterium | reverse complement strand
TCCCTAGGTTATCGGGCGCCGCCACTGACTATTAAGTCCGGGCAGTGGATTCTGTGGCGCCGGTCGCGTTTCAGGGCGCGAAAATGGCGCGCCGCCGCGGGGGCTGCGCCAGCGTTAAAAACGGGTAGAATACGCGCTCGCCGACTTTAAATTTCTCCCGGCGGCACAATCTTGCAAGAGTCGCCGCCGCCGTGGCGCGATGCCGACTACACGGCGGCGGTGTCGCCCGTCCAATCGTCCCAGCCAAGGAAGCAGTTCAATGACCGACGCAGTTGCACACCATCGCCTGATCATCGTGGGTTCCGGCCCGGCAGGTTACACAGCGGCGGTCTATGCCGCGCGTGCCAATCTCGAGCCGGTGGTGATCACCGGCCTCGAACAGGGCGGCCAGCTCACCACGACCACCGATGTCGACAACTGGCCGGGCGATGTCGAGGGCCTGCAGGGCCCCGATCTGATGGAGAGAATGAAAAGGCATGCTGAACGCTTTGACACCAAAGTGGTTTTCGACCACATCACAGAAGTGGACCTGAGCCAGCGTCCGTTTCAGTTGCGCGGCGACAGCGGCCGCTACAGCTGCGATGCGCTGATCATCGCTACCGGCGCCTCCGCCCGCTATCTGGGGCTGGAGTCGGAACAGGCGTTCATGGGCAAGGGGGTCAGCGCCTGCGCCACCTGCGACGGCTTCTTCTATCGCAACAAGCCGGTTGCCGTCATCGGCGGTGGCAATACCGCCGTCGAGGAAGCCCTCTACCTGTCCAATATCTGCTCCCACGTCACCCTGGTGCATCGCCGCGATGCCCTGCGCGCGGAGAAGATCCTGCAGAAGAAGCTGTTCGAACGCGTCGAGGAAGGCAAGGTCACCCTGACCTGGGATCACGTGCTCGATGAGGTGCTGGGAGATGACATGGGCGTCACCGGCATCAACATCAAGCATGTTGCGAACGGCGAGATGCAGAAGCTTGATGTGGATGGTGTTTTCATCGCCATCGGCCACACCCCCAACTCCGCGCTATTCAAAGACCAGCTCGAGATGAAGAACGGTTACGTGGTGGTCAGCACCGGCCTCGACGGCATGGCGACGCAGACCAGCGTGCCCGGGGTCTTCGCCGCCGGTGACATCGCCGATCAGGTATACCGCCAGGCCGTCACCAGTGCAGGGTTCGGTTGCATGGCGGCACTCGATGCGGAGAAGTTCCTCGATTCCTGAATGCCGCTGCCCTGGCTCGACCCCGATCACGTCGCCTTTCCGCCCACCGCCACGGCGCTGGACGAACCCAACGGTCTGCTGGCGGTCGGCGGCGCCCTGACCCCGGCCTGGCTCGAGGCCGCCTACGAGCGCGGTATTTTCCCCTGGTTCGAGGAAGGCCAACCCGTCCTCTGGTGGTCGCCAGACCCGCGCCTGGTGCTTTTCCCGTCGCGGCTGCATGTCTCACGCAGCTTGCAGAAATTTATCAAAAAGACATCGTATGTAGTGACCATGGATCGGAATTTTGCCGACGTGGTGCGTGCCTGCGCGGCCCCGCGCAGCAGCAGCGACGGCACCTGGATCACCGCATCCATGGCTTCAGCCTATGGCGAGTTGCACCGCGCCGGTTCGGCGCATTCCGTGGAGGTGTGGGATGCCGGTGCGCTGATCGGCGGCCTCTACGGCGTCGCCCGCGGCCGGGCGTTCTTCGGCGAGTCCATGTTCAGCCGGCGCGACAATGCCTCGAAGCTGGCCCTGGTCGCGCTGGCCAGGCAGTTGCAACAGTGGGGGTTCGAACTGATAGACTGTCAGGTACGGACCAGACACCTGCTCAGCATGGGGGCGCAGGAGATATCCCGCGCCGAGTTCGAGCGGCGACTGGCCAGCCTGGTCGGGGAGCCGATGCGCGCAGGGCCCTGGCAATTCGACGCGCCACTGGACGCGTCACTGAAAGGTCTCTTGAATTGAAAGGCTTAAATTGAAAGGCTTAAATTGAAAGGTCTCTAAATTGAAAGACCTATAAATTGAAAGGCCTATAAATTGAAAGATCTCTTGAATTACAGGCCTCTAAACAGCAGTTAGCAGTGAGTCAGGACACCAGACCTTAATATCGCCATGCAATCCAACTCCAAGCTCATCAGTACCGTCAGGCTGTTCCGCACGGCGCCCCACCCCTGCAGCTACAAGCAGGAGCAACAGGCCGCCACCGTGTTCATCGACCCCGACCTGGTCATCGACAAGGCCCTCAACAGCAAACTGAGCGAGTTGGGCTACCGGCGCAGTGGCGCCCACCTCTACCGCCCCGATTGTGACTTCTGCGACGCCTGTATTTCCTGCCGCGTGCCGGTGGCGGACTTCAGCAGCCGGCGCCGGCACATGCGCATCATGAAGAAGAACAGCGACCTGCGCGTCGAGGAAACCAATGACCTGACCAGCGAAGCCGCCTTTGACCTCTATCGTCGCTACATCGATGTTCGCCATCGCGACGGGGACATGTATCCCGCGACCCGGGAGCAGTACGAGGCCTTCATCAAGACCAAGACCGTGGACACTCGCTTTTATCTCTACCACGCGGACGGCGAACTGATCGCAGTGAGTGTGTGTGATGTGCTGGAACAGGGGCTGTCAGCGGTCTATACCTTCTTCGATCCCGACCTCAATCAGCGCTCGCTCGGCACCTATGCCATACTCTGGCTGATCCAGCGCGCACGCGAATTGGGCCTGCCCTACCTGTTCCTGGGTTACTGGATCAAGGGTTGCGAGAAGATGCAGTACAAGAGCGAATTCCGCCCCCTGGAATTACTCGTGGACGGTCGCTGGGTCCTGGTCACCTGACTGTTCACCTCATTGTCTTTGACCGGGACTGCCGCCAGGCCGGCGCCACGCGCGCGTGATTGCTTTGCCAAACGCCTGAGAATGCGGCACAATGCTGCCCGCAGCAACCCACCCACGGAGACCAGATGGCGAAAGAAGATCAGATTGAGATGGACGGCGAAGTGGTTGATACCCTTCCCAATACCATGTTCCGGGTAAAACTCGAGAACGGCCACATCGTGACCGCGCATATTTCCGGCAAGATGCGCAAGCACTACATCCGCATCCTCACCGGTGATCAGGTCAAAGTAGAGCTCACGCCCTATGATCTGACCAAGGGCCGTATCACCTACCGCGCCCGTTAAAGTCCTTCCGTATCAAACACCTGCACTCTTTTCTGCACTCTTTTCTGCAATCTGCAATCTGCAATCTGCAATCTGCTTATGCAGTGCAGTTGAAGCGGCGCAGTAGCCGTTTCGGCGCTGGCGACGTCAGCCCTTCTCCGGGCTGAGCTCCTTATTCTTCTGACTTTTCCTGCCAGTGATCTCCAGCTTGATGTCGTCATCCGCGGCCGAGACATAGACATCGCCGCCGCCGTCGGCCAGATCACCGAACAGGATATCCTCGGCCAGCGCCTTCTTCAGTTTCTCCTGGATTAGGCGGGCCATCGGGCGTGCGCCCATGGCTTCGCTGTAGCCGTGCTTGACGAACCAGTCGCGGGCACTGTCATCCACGTGCAGCAGGACATTCTTCCCGTCGAGCTGCACCTGCAGGTTGACCAGGAACTTGTCCGCGACGGTGCGGATGGTCTCCGGCGCCAGCGCACCGAACTGGATGATGCCGTCCAGGCGGTTGCGGAATTCCGGGGTGAAGGACTTTCTGATGATCTCCATGCCGTCGCTGCTGTGATCCTGCTCGGAGAAGCCGATGGAAGGCCGGGCCATCTCCTGGGCGCCGGCATTGGTGGTCATGATCAGGATGACGTTACGGAAGTCCGCCCTGCGGCCGTTGTTGTCGGTCAGTGTCCCGTGGTCCATGACCTGCAGCAGCAGGTTGAACACGTCCGGATGCGCCTTCTCGATCTCATCGAGCAGCAGCACACAGTGCGGGTTCTTGGTGACGGCCTCGGTGAGCAGTCCACCCTGGTCGAAGCCGACATAGCCCGGCGGTGCGCCGATCAGTCGCGAGACGGTATGGCGCTCCATGTATTCGGACATGTCGAAGCGCAACAGCTCGATGCCCATGATCTTGGCGAGCTGGCGGCTGACCTCGGTCTTGCCCACACCGGTCGGCCCGGCGAACAGGAAGGAACCGATGGGCTTCTCGCCTTCGTTCAGGCCGGCGCGTGACAGCTTGATGGCTGTCCCGAGGGTCTCGATGGCGCGGTCCTGACCGAACACCACCATCTTGAGGTTGGCCTCCAGGGACTTCAGGGCATTGATGTCGGAGTTGGACACGTGCTTGGGCGGAATCTTGGCGATGGCGGCCACCACCTTCTCCATGTCCTGCACCTGAATCAGCTTCTTGCGTTTGCTGACTGGCTGCAGGCGCTGGTAGGCCCCGGCCTCATCGATCACGTCGATGGCCTTGTCCGGCATGTAGCGGTCGTTGATATAACGGCCGGCCAGCTCCGAGGCGGCGCGCAGCGCCTTATCGGAGTAGCGCAGGTCGTGATGGGACTCGAAGCGCGACTTGAGCCCCTTGAGGATGCGGTAAGTGGTTTCCACATCCGGCTCGTCCACGTCGATTTTCTGGAAGCGTCGGGACAACGCCCGGTCCTTCTCGAAAATGCCGCGGTATTCCTGATAGGTAGTGGAACCGATGCAGCGCAGGTTGCCGGAGGTCAGGACCGGCTTGAGCAGGTTGGATGCATCCATGACACCGCCCGAGGCGGCGCCGGCGCCGATGATGGTATGAATCTCGTCGATGAAGAGGATGGCGTGCTCCCGCTTCTTAAGTTCCGCCAGCAAGGCCTTGAATCGCTTCTCGAAATCGCCACGATACTTGGTGCCAGCCAGCAGTGCGCCCAGGTCCAGCGAGTAAATGACACTGCCTTTCAGCACCTCGGGCACCTGATCCTCGACGATCAGTTTGGCCAGGCCTTCGGCCACGGCGGTCTTGCCAACGCCGGACTCGCCCACTAGCAGGGGGTTGTTCTTGCGCCGGCGCGACAGCACCTGGATGACCCGCATGACCTCGTCTTCGCGTCCGATCAGCGGGTCGATGCGGCCCTGCTCGGCCTCGGCATTGAGGTTGGTGGCGAAGCTCTCCAGCGGATTGCCGGAAGACTCGGCGACACCCTCCTCGTCCTGTTGCTGCTGCTCGGGGGCGCTCTCGCTGTTTTCGGCATGACCGGGGATCTTGGAGATGCCGTGGGTGATGTAATTCACCACGTCGATGCGGGCCACGTCCTGCTGCTTGAGAAAGTAAACGGCCTGGCTCTCTTGCTCGCTGAAGATGGCGACCAGGACGTTGGCGCCAGTCACCTCGGCCTTGCCGGATGACTGCACATGGAACACCGCCCGCTGCAACACGCGCTGAAAGCCCAGCGTCGGCTGCGTCTCACGCGCGGTTTCGGATTCGGGAATGAGGGGGGTGGTGGCATCGACGAAATCCAGCAACTCGCCACGCAGGCGACTGAGATCACAGTCACAGGCAAGCAGGACCCGCGAGGCGACTTCATTGTCGAGTAGCGCCAGTAACAGGTGCTCCACGGTCATGAACTCATGGCGCTTCCTGCGCGCACCCTTGAACGCGTGATTGAGTGTTATTTCCAGATCTTTGCTTAACATAATGCGCCTTCACTGGGACCGCGCGCGGCGGTCCTGACTACCTGTCGACTTCGACAGAACATAAGAGAGGCTGCTCGCACTCGCGGGAATAGTCGTTCACCTGCGCAGCCTTGGTTTCGGCGACATCCTTGCTGTATACGCCACACACACCTTTACCCTCGGTGTGCACCTTGAGCATGATCTGCGTGGCCTTCTCGACGTTCATGCTGAAGAAGGAGCGCAGCACATCGACAACGAAGTCCATGGGCGTATAGTCGTCGTTGATCAGTACCACCTTGTACAGCGGTGGTTGCTTGAGCTGGGGTTTCTCCGTGGTGGTGACAGTGCCGATGTCCGGCTCACCGTCATGGCCGTCGTCGGCATTGCGCGGGCGTGTCGGAAAATTGGCCATCATCGTCACTTCCAGCTCAGGGATTGCCTGATTTCGCATACTCTTCGCTAATACGATTATCGCTCGGGAAAGGTTCGCTTTTCCGTGATCCACGCGGTTATTTTGCGTCAGAACGCCCCTCATGGGAAGGGCTCAAATACAGCGGTGGAACCGATTTGTTTGCTGCGGTCTATGCGAAAAAATTGGGGCTAATTAGTGAAAATTCAAGGGCTTGTCGCAATTCCGTTGGGCCTGCCCGGGAAAAGCTTTTTTGACATTGCCTTGTGCTTCGTGTATAGGATTAATTGTGGCTAAATGTCACACACTCATAATTACAATAAATAATAACAGTACGGAGTTAATGTATGAGTACTGGGCAGGTGAAATGGTTCAACAATGCTAAGGGATTTGGCTTTATATTGCCGGACGACGGTGGCGACGATTTGTTCGCGCACTACTCCGCGATCGGCATGGATGGCTACAAGACCCTGAAGGCTGGCCAACTGGTCGAATTCGACGCCATCGAAGGACCCAAGGGGCTGCACGCAGCCAATATCAAGCCGGTGTCCGACCCGCTGGCAAGTCAGAGCAATGGCCAACCGGTAGCGAAGACCAACGGGCAAGCCCCGCCGATGGACGCGCAGGATGACGCGCAGGATGACGCGCAAGAAGACTTGCAGTCGTAGTCAGCCGTACCGTGGTCATAGTCATAGGCCTTAGATAGTGCTGCCATAGCCGGGCGTTAGCGCCCGACTACCGTCAAGGTCTGTATGCGGCCGACGCCTTATCACAGAAGTCTTTTGTGAGAGGCGCTTGCGTGCTGAATTTCGAGTAGAATGTCGAGTCCCCTGGCGAGTACAGCGGAAAGACATTCGGCACTCTTCTTTCTCATTTATGCCTTCCTCATTTATGGCACGCGGCAGTCATGGCGCGATTGATTCTCTTCAACAAGCCTTGCGGCGTTCTCTCGCAATTCAGCGGTGACGACCCCGCCACGACGCTGGCGGGGTTCATTCCCCTGCCCGGCTTCTACGCAGCCGGCCGCCTGGACCGGCCCAGCGAGGGGCTGCTCCTGCTCACCGACGACGGCAAACTGCAGCAACGCATCGCCAACCCCGATTATCACAAGGAAAAGACCTACCTGGTCCAGGTGGAGGGCGAGATCGACGAGGAAGCCCTTGCCGGGCTGGCCCAGGGGGTGATGTTGAACGACGGTCCAACCCGGCCGGCGCGGGCGCGACGAGTGCCGCAACCCGAACTGTGGCCGCGCCAGCCGCCGATTCGAATTCGCCAGCAGATTCCCACCAGTTGGCTGGAGCTGACACTGACCGAGGGGCGCAATCGCCAGGTGCGGCGTATGACCGCCGCGGTCGGCTACCCTACCCTGCGTCTGGTGCGTACCCGAATCGACAACTGGAAATTGGGGAAAATGCTGCCGGGTCAGTGGCGTCTGCTGGAAACCTGAGACGATGCCTGAATGAGGCATCCGTAGCGACCGGATCAGTCGTCGCGTCGCTGCCAGCGCACCAGGGCCTCGGCATCCGCATCCCGGCTCTCGACCCAGTGGCTTCCCGACTCGGTCTCCTGCTTCTTCCAGAACGGCGCCTCGCTCTTGAGGAAGTCCATGATGTACTCGCAGGCGGCGAACGCGTCCTGGCGGTGGGCGCTGGCGGTGCCGACGAAGACGATCTGCTCCTGCGGCTGCAGTCGGCCGACGCGGTGGATGATGCGCGTCGCCAGCAACTGCCAGCGGGCGTTCGCTTCGGCGGCGATTTCTGCAAGGCGCTTCTCGGTCATGCCCGGGTAGTGTTCCAGGGTCAGTGATGTGATCGCTTCGCCGGCGCGATACACTTCCCGGACCAGGCCGGAGAAGGTGACGATGGCGCCGGCATCGCCGGCGATGACGCGCAGCGCTGCATACTCGTGAGCGAGGTCGAAATCTTCAGCCTGAATCGAAATCATTGCTCTATCCACCTGTCATGGGTGGGAAAAAGGCGACTTCGTCGTCCGCCGCCAGGGATTGGGAAGGCGTGGCAATGGTCTGATTCACCGCGACCAGCAAGGGATTATCGCCGCCTGCCAGGCGGGCAAAGCGCGCGTCCTGTTGGCCCAGGTGCTGCACTAGCCCGGCCACGGTTGTCACGCCGGGTGGCAGTTCGAGCTGCTCACGGTCGCGGGCCATGGCCTCGCGGACACTGGCGAAATAATGAATCGTGATCATGTCAGGCTCCGCTCTGCTGGCGCTGGTAGTGCCCGCTGCGCCCTCCCTGCTTCTCCTCGAGGCGAATCTCGCCGATCACCATGTCCTTGTCCACGGCCTTGCACATGTCATACACCGTCAACGCGGCGACCGAGACAGCCGTCAGTGCCTCCATCTCCACACCGGTCTGACCGCTCACCCCGCAAGTGGCGCTGATCTCGACTCGACCGGCCGTGCTGTTCAGGATCAGCTCCACATCGATGGATGTGAGCATCAGGGGGTGGCACAGGGGTATCAGGCCGGCACACTGCTTGGCCGCCTGGATGCCGGCCAGTCGCGCCACGGTCAGCACGTCGCCCTTCTTGTGGCCGCCGCTGGCGATCAGTTCCAGAGTCGCCGGCGCCATGAGGACGTGCCCGCTGGCGCGCGCCGTGCGTTGACTGACGGGCTTGTCGCCGACGTCCACCATGCGTGCGTTACCCTGCTGGTCCAGGTGTGTCAGTTCGCTCGTCGGTTTGCGGGTCGGTTTACTGGTCATAGTGCAGTCACAGTTGTTCATTGCAGAGCCGGCCATTATCCATGTTTCGCCGCCCCAGCAGAAGCCGCCACTTGAAGCGTCGGCTCAGTATTGCAACTTATGGTATTGAACCCATTTGCTTTTAGGCGTTAGTGTCCTGTCCCTGACATTACCGCCTTTAGCAACGGACTCCACCTATGGACGAACTGCCCCATGTCACCGTGGCCACGGTTGTGGTACAAGACGGTCGCTTTCTGCTGGTCAGGGAACAGGCCGATGGCGCGGTGGTATATAATCAACCCGCGGGCCATGTGGAATGTGGCGAGTCATTGTTGCAAGCCGCGGTCAGGGAGACACTGGAGGAAACCGCCTGGCGGGTCAGACTCACGTCTCTCCTCGGGATCTATCAATTCACGTCCGCGGCCAATGGCATCAGCTATGTCCGCGTCTGCTTTGTTGCCGAGCCCGTATCCCATGATCCCGGGGCGACACTGGATACCGGGATCCTCGCCGCCGAGTGGTTGACCGCGGACGAGGTCGCCGCACTGACAAAAAACCTGCGCAGCCCCATGGTGTTGCGCGCCATTCATGATTATCAACATGGCGAGCGCTACCCGTTGAGCGTAATTCAGCAGTAATTGATTACACACGTCGAAATGAGCAATCACTCCACGTCCACCCAGGTCATCGTTGGCATGTCCGGCGGTGTGGATTCATCCATCGCCGCCCATTTATTGAAGGAACAGGGCTACCAGGTGGCGGGCCTGTTCATGAAGAACTGGGAGGAGGACGACGGCAGCGAATACTGCACGGCGAAAGAGGATCTGGCGGATGCGCAGTCGGTGTGTGACCGCCTCGGCATCGAGCTGCACTGTGCCAATTTCGCCGCCGAGTACTGGGACAACGTGTTTGCCCATTTCCTCGCCGAATACCAGGCCGGGCGTACGCCCAATCCCGATGTGCTGTGTAACCGGGAAATCAAGTTCAAGGCTTTCCTTGAATACGCCGAGGCCCTGGGCGCCGACCTCATCGCCACCGGACACTATGTGCGCCGGCAGGACCACGGCGCCGAGACCTGGCTGCTCAAGGGCGCCGACGCCAATAAGGACCAGAGCTATTTTCTCTGCGAAGTCAGTGAAAGTTGTCTGCATAAGAGTCTGTTTCCAGTAGGGGAAATGCCCAAGTCGCAGGTACGGAATCTGGCCGCCGACCTGGGGCTGCGCACCCATGACAAGAAGGACAGTACCGGCATCTGCTTCATCGGCGAGCGCAAGTTCCGCGACTTTCTCGAGCAGTATCTACCGGCCCAGCCAGGGGATATTGAGACCTCCGATGGCGAGACACTCGGCCGTCATGGCGGACTCATGTACTACACCCTCGGCCAGCGCCAGGGGCTCGGGATCGGCGGTGTGCCCAGGCGCCCCGAGGCGCCCTGGTACGTGGTCGACAAGGATCTGAGGCGCAACGTGCTGATTGTCAGCCAGGGCAATGCAAGCGAAGAGCTTTTTTCCAGCGAGCTCATGGCCCAACCGGCTACCTGGATCAACCGTGAGGCGCCGCTTCTGCCGCTGTCCTGCACGGCCAAGATACGCTACCGCCAGGCCGATCAGCGCTGCACCGTGCACGGGCTTGCCGACGGTAGTCTGCGAGTCGAGTTTGCCGAGCCCCAGCGGGCAGTGACGCCGGGGCAATATATAGTGTTCTATGAACAGGACCGCTGCCTGGGAGGAGCGATAATTGACAGCTACCGCCGATAAGTTCAGCCGCTGGGAATATCAGAACATCGCCCTGGCGGCGGTGTCCCAGTGCGCCGCCCTGGTGCATCGCCTGGCCGTGAACGGCAACGTTCCCCAGGTCGAGCTGGCGGCGGCGATCAACCCGCTGTTCGTGCTCGACCCGGAAAATATCGACGAAGTGTATCCCCGGGTCAACGACCTGAGCCTTGGGTTGCGCAGCCTGCAATCGGTCTTCGGCAACGAACGCAGCCCGGAGAACGCCGAGCTGGTGCGCTACACCCTGGGGATGTTGCTGTTACGCAACCGCTTCATGGCGGACAACGCCATGCAACGCACGATGCGCGACCGCCTGGCGCGCATCGAGCGGATCGAGCCCCTGGCCGAGAGTGCCGAGGGCGAGATGGAGGATGCTGCCCTGGAGTCGGCCCAGGCCGCGCAGGATCGCATTTTTCGCCAGCTCGCCGGCCTCTATCAGGATACAATCAGCACCCTGTCCTACCGGATTCAGGTACAGGGCAAGGTAGATTATCTGCGTGATGAACAGGTGGCCAACCGCATCCGCGCCCTGTTACTGGCTGGCATTCGGTCCGCGGTGCTGTGGTATCAACTCGGCGGCCGCCGCTGGCGCCTGTTGGTCTACCGCAAGCGGGTTCATGATTCCGCTTCAGATATACGGCGCAAGTTATTGTCATCAGTATAGGAAATGCAATGTCCAATCAGCATCTGAGTGCCCTGGAGGCACTGTCGCCACTGGATGGGCGCTATCGCAACAAATGCGGAGAACTGGCGCCTTATTTCAGCGAAATGGGCCTGATGCGCGCCCGGGTCGAGGTCGAAGTACGCTGGCTCCTGCACCTGGCCGCCACTGCGGAAATCACCGAACTGGCCCCGCTGGACGCGACGCAACAGGCGGCCCTGCATGGGCTCTACCAGGAATTCAGCCTGGCCGACGCGGAGCGCATCAAGGCGATCGAGGCCACCACCAATCACGACGTCAAGGCGGTGGAATACTTCATCAAGGAAAAGCTCAGAGACCAGCCGGCACTGGCTACGCACCTGGAGTTCGTCCACTTCGCCTGTACCTCCGAAGATATCAACAACCTGGCCTACGCCCTGATGTTGCAGGCCGGTCGCGACGAAGTGCTGGTGCCGGTGATGGCTGAACTTATCGAGACGCTGCGCCAGGCAGCCCATGCCTACGCCGAGCAGCCGCTGTTGTCCCGTACCCATGGACAGCCCGCGTCCCCGACCACAGTCGGCAAGGAATTCGCTAATGTTGTCATGCGGTTGCAACGGCAATTGAAGCAAACAAGTGAAGTCCCCATACTGGGCAAGATCAATGGTGCCGTGGGCAACTTCAATGCCCATGTCAGCGCCTATCCGGGACTCGACTGGCCGGCGCTGGCGCAGGACTTCGTGGAGTCTCTGGGGCTGGCCTGGAACCCCTATACCACGCAGATCGAGCCCCATGACTATCTTGCCGAGCAATTCTCTGCCCTGGCCCGCTTTAACACCGTGTTGATCGATCTCGATCGCGACATCTGGGGCTACATCGCCCTGAATTACTTCAAGCAGAAACCGGTGGCCGGCGAAGTCGGCTCCTCCACGATGCCGCACAAGGTCAATCCCATCGACTTCGAGAACTCGGAGGGCAATCTGGGGCTGGCCAATGCCATCCTCGGTCACCTGACGGAGAAGCTGCCGCTATCCCGCTGGCAGCGTGACCTGACCGACTCAACGGTGCTGCGCAGTATGGGTACCGGGCTGGCCCACAGCCTGATCGCCTGGCGGGCGACCCTCAAGGGCCTGGGCAAACTCGAACTCAATGCTGAGATAATCGATGCAGATATCGATAATTGCTGGGAAATTCTCGCCGAGCCCATACAGACTGTGATGCGCCGCCACGGCGTCGAAGCCCCGTACGAGAAGCTCAAGGAGTTGACCCGGGGGCGCCGCATCGACCAGGCCGGCATGAAAGCCTTCATCGAAGGCCTCGACATTCCCGAAGAAGCCCGGAAGGCGCTGCTCGCGCTGACCCCGCGCAACTACCTGGGCAATGCGATCGCCCAGGCCAGGGCGGTGTGACCAGCTTCCGGCGTCAGCCTGGCTTCGACCCGGCACGGTTCCTGCGTGATTACTGGCAGCAAAAACCGCTAGTTATAGAGAATTTCGTCAGCGCTTTCGACGATCCGATCAGCGCCGAGGAGCTGGCCGGCCTGGCCTGCGAGGACGTGGTGGAGAGCCGCCTGATCCGGCAGGACGCCAGTACCGGTCAGTGGTCACTCAGCCACGGTCCCTTTCCCGAAGCCCTGTTTCCCGAGCTCGGCGATCGCGACTGGACGCTGCTGGTGCAGGCCGTCGATCAGTGGGACGACGATGTCGCCGACCTGTATGCGCTGTTCGATTTCCTGCCGCGTTGGCGCATCGACGACATCATGGTCTCCTTCGCCGCCGTCGGTGGCGGCGTCGGGGCGCATTTCGACTACTACGACGTGTTCCTGCTGCAGGGCAGTGGCCAGCGCCGCTGGCAGCTCGGACCGCCTTGTGACGCGGCCACGCCAGTCCTCAACCAGCACGGCATTTCCCTGCTGCAAGCGTTTGCAGCGACGGAAGAATATCTCCTGAACCCCGGCGATGTACTCTATGTGCCGGCGCGCATCGCGCACCGGGGCATCGGCATGGAACCGGGTCTGTGCTACTCCATCGGTTTTCGCGCGCCGGATCTCGCGGCGGCGCTGGAGGGAGTGAGTGATCTGCTCATCGATCGTGCCGACCCCGGCACCCGTTTTAGCGACCCAGCCCCGGTACAGCCGCCCGCGCATGGCGGGGAAATCGCCTGGCAACAGCTCGCTGCTTTCTGGGAGCGGCTGCAGGCAGACTTTGCCCGCCCCGACCTGTTCCGGCGCTGGTTCGGTGCCGCCGTGACCCGCCCCCGCTACGCTGAACTGATCGAGGCGCGTGTACCCGCCCTGACCGACGCGGAGTTGGCCCCGGCGCTGGCGGCGGCAAAGCAACTCTCGCGCCACCCCGGCTCCCGCTTCGCCTTCATGACCCTGCCGACACAGGACTGCCTGTGGTTGTTCGTTGACGGTGAGGTGTATGAGCTGCCCGCAACAGAACTTGATCTGGTTTCTCAGCTTTGTGAGCCAGCTATCGAGGAATTACAGGAAATATATACTATTTCCAGGACGGATGCGGGCCGTGGCCTGGTGCTTGAACTGCTGAACAGGGGCAGCCTGCTGCTCGCTTGACCCTAAGCCGGATCCTGTACCTCTCTTCCCGAACCCTGCCTGCACCTGGCCCTACCCGACTTTGCCCCCGACTTGCCCCCGAGTCTATAGCGCTAACTCGCGCACGCTCGCCTGGCAGAATTGTTCCTTCAGCGCCGCATAGCTGTGCACCGCGGGGAACTGCGGGAATTCGCTGATCACATTGGCCGGCGCCTTGAACAGGATGCCGGCATCGGCTTCCGCCAGCATGGTGGTGTCGTTATAGGAGTCGCCGGCGGCGATGACGCGGAACTGCAGGTCGTGAAATGCCTTCACACACTGCCGCTTGGGGTCTTTCTGGCGTAGCTCGTAATCGACGATCCGGCCCTGGGCATCGGCCACGAGGCGATGACAGAACAGTGCCGGGAACCCGAGCTGGCGCATAAGCGGCTGGGAAAATTCATAGAAAGTATCCGAAAGAATAATAACCTGGAAGCGTTCCTTAAGCCATTCCATGAAGTCTTGTGCACCCTCCAGTGGCGCCATGCTGGCAATCACCTCCTGGATGTCCCTGAGGCCGAGGTCGTGTTCGGCCAGCAGGCGCAGACGCTGCTTCATCAGGACATCATAATCGGGAATGTCGCGGGTGGTGGCCTTGAGTGCTTCGATGCCGGTCTTCTCGGCGAAACCGATCCAGATTTCCGGTATCAACACTCCCTCCAGATCCAGTGCCGCTATTTCCATGATGCCTCGCTCTCTTTAGCCTTCTATTTGCCAGGTTTTTACTACTCTGACCGTCTCGGGAACGTCGCCTGTGCCCAGGCGACTGCCGTGTCGGCACAATTTAGCAGAACACCCGGCCGGGGAGAAGCTGGGCGGTTTGGACAATGCGCCACCAGATATGGGAAGCCAGAGCCACAAAATCTCTACATTTTGTGGGGCTACCTGGTTTAGACTGTCTAAGTGTCTAATATCATTGGGATTTTTCCACGTGGAACATCGGCTGTGTCACCGTGGAACATAACGCGGTGGCACACTTGTGCTTTACCGGCGCGGGCAAATCGCCGAGAATGAGCGCCCTTCACGGGCCTTGCGGCCCAGTCCACAGCAGGGATGACCTTTCCATGAGCCTGGATCCCGGCACGATCGCCGAGCTGAACGCCGAGCTTGCCGCCGCCCATCCGCGGGACACGCTGGCGCGCATACTCGAGTTGTTGCCTGACACCGCCCTGTCCTTCAGTGGCGCTGAAGACGTGCTGCTGGTCCACTTCGCCAGCAAACTGCCCCGGCCGCCGCGGATCTTCACCCTGGACACCGGACGCCTGCCTCCGGAGACCTACCGCTTCATCGACCAGGTGCGCGAGCACTATGACCTGCCCGTCGAGGTGCTGTCTCCGGAGCACGCCCGGCTCGAGGCCATGGTCAACGAGAAGGGCCTGTTCAGCTTCTATAGAGACGGCCATGAAGAGTGCTGCGGGATTCGCAAGGTAGAGCCACTGCGGCGCAAGCTGGCCACCGTTGACGCCTGGATCACCGGCCAGCGCCGCGATCAGAGCCCCTCCCGCGCCGAAGTGGCGGTCGTGGAGGTCGATACCGCCAATGCCGCCGCCGGCCAGACCCTGGTCAAGGTGAATCCCCTGGCCAACTGGAGTTCGGCCGCGGTCTGGGAGCACATCCGCATGCTGGAGATACCCTACAACCCGCTGCACGACCGCGGCTTCGTCAGTATCGGCTGCGAGCCCTGCACCCGGCCTGTCGGGCCCAATCAGCACGAGCGTGAAGGCCGCTGGTGGTGGGAGGAAGCCACGATCAAGGAATGCGGGCTGCATACCAGTAACCTGGCCGGGGATGTCAGTCAGGGCGAATAAGCCGGAGCGCGGGTCCGTCTGTGGTGCCTGACTGGACGATCCACTCTCCCCACTCTCCCCACTCTCCCCCGGCGTCCGCGAAGCGACCGGCCTACAGCGCCGGCAGGGCCACGTCCTTAAACAGCGACTCTACCCCGACAGCGCCAGCCTGTTGCACCCGGCGGATCAGCTCCGGCTGGAGGTGAGCCGCGAACATTTGAATAAAATCAATCATGTAACCACGTAACTGCATGCCTTTTCTGAATCCAAGGCTGGTCACACTGGGAGCGAACAGGTGACTGGCATCGATGGCCACCAGATCGGCATCCTTGTCGGGTTCGTGGGCCATGCGCGCGACAATGCCCACGCCGAGACCCAGGCGCACGTAGGTCTTGATGACGTCGGCGTCGGCGGCGGTGAAGACCACCTGTGGCGTGAGCTGGTGCCGGTGAAAGGCCTCATCCAGGCGCGAGCGGCCGGTGAAGCCGAAGGTGTAGGTGACCAGCGGGTAGGAGGCCAGTTGCGCGATGGTGATGCGCTCACTGCGGGCCAGTTCATGGTCCCGCGGCACAAGAATGACGCGATTCCACTGGTAGCAGGGCATCATCAACAGGTCGCTGAAATGCTCCAGCGCCTCGGTAGCGATGGCGAAGTCGGCGGTGCCGTCGGCCGCGAGCTGGCTGATCTGCATCGGCGAGCCCTGATGCATGTGCAAGGAGACCCGGGGATAGCGCTGGATAAAGCGCTTGATGACGGCGGGCAGCACATAGCGGCTCTGGGTATGCGTCGTGGCTATTGCCAATGTGCCCTGGTTCGGATCGGCGTGATCCGCCGCCACCCGCTGAATGGCGGTGACCCCTTCCAGCACTTCGTCGATCAGCGGTAGCAGCGCCGTGCCGGCGCTGGTCAGGCGCGTCAGGTGTTTCCCGCTACGAGTGAAGAGTTGCGTCTCAAGTTCTTCTTCCAATTTCTTGATTTGCCTGGAAATACCCGGCTGAGAAGTGTACAGGGACTGGGCCGCCTGGGAGACATTGAGTCGCTGCTTCACCACCTCACGGACATAACGTAATTGCTGCAGCTTCATGACGGCTCCTGGATGGTCGAGAGGCTATTTATAAGCGAATTTTATAACCAAAAAGCATAAAAATATAAATAAATATTACTATTCAGAATATAAGAATCGCCGTATCGTGCACGACTACAACTTTGTCCGGGATAGATCACCTAAGTGTTTGAATTAACAGACTTTCTTCTACGCGTGCTGGCAGGCGCCGGGGTCGGCTTCGCGGTGGGGCTGACCGGGGTCGGGGGCG
>JBBDSI010000349.1:0-2754 GCA_040905005.1 Pseudohongiellaceae bacterium | reverse complement strand
CGTAAATCCTTCCCTGGAGGCTCGATCGCGGCATCCCTGCCGCTCACGGTCCCGCATGGACCTGCCCTCTCCCAGCCCGGCGAATCCAGTGATATTTTCAAACTGAGCCACTACCAAATCGCGCAAGAGCTTGACTTTATTACCAATGGTGGGACAATCGCAGCGCTTGAGCAGAGCGAGCAGGCCAATCCCCACTCAATCTGCGGCAGTCTGACCCCGCCACACCCGGCAATCCCGCAGACTGTTGTCTAGGTGTCGGAAACATCCACCTATCGGGCCTCCTTCACGCTACCGCGTCCGGGGCCGACAGAAGCATCAGCGGACATCAAAAAGTAGAAGTTTTGTGCTTGCTGCTGACGACTGTCAACACAATCAAATTAACTTGTTAGCAGCAGCGGGCAATCCAGGCCGGGTGTCGATTCGACTATGGCGCAGAGGCAGCAACGCAGCGACGAGACAGTGAGGCGTCAAACAGTGGAACAATTATCAGGTGGCGAGATGCTGATTCGTGCTCTGCACGATGAAGGCGTCGAATTGATCTTCGGCTATCCGGGAGGCGCGGTCCTGCATATCTATGACGCGCTCTTCCAGCAGGACAAGGTCGAGCACATTCTCGTGCGCCATGAGCAGGCAGCCACGCACATGGCTGATGGTTATGCGCGCGCGACCGGTCGTCCAGGCGTGGTGCTGGTTACTTCGGGCCCGGGCGCCACGAATGCCATCACCGGCATTGCGACCGCCTACATGGACTCCATTCCCATGGTCGTTATCTCCGGCCAGGTCGACAGTTCGCTGATCGGCTCCGATGCCTTCCAGGAAACCGATATGGTGGGCATCTCCCGGCCTATCGTGAAGCACAGCTTTCTGGTGCCGAGTGCCGCGGAGATACCCCGCATCGTCAAGGAGGCCTTCCACATCGCCATGACCGGCCGTCCCGGCCCGGTGGTCATCGATGTGCCCAAGGATGTCACCGATCCCCGGGTGAAGCTGCCCTATGAATACCCGAAGGACGTCAAGATGCGTTCCTATCAGGTCCCGGGCAAGGGCCATTCCGGTCAGATCAAGAAGGCGGTAGAGGCCCTGCTGGGCGCCAAGCGTCCCATGATCTACGCCGGCGGTGGCGTGATTCAGGGCAATGGCTCGGAACTGCTCACCAGGTTGACGAAGAAGCTCGGCACCCCCATTACCAACACGCTGATGGGGTTGGGCGCCTATCCTGCTACCGACAGACAGTTTCTCGGTATGCTTGGTATGCATGGAACCTACGAGGCCAACATGGCCATGCACTACTGTGACGTGCTGCTTGCCATCGGCGCACGCTTCGATGACCGGGTAACGAATTCGGACACCAGCAAGTTCTGCCCCGATGCCACGATCCTGCATGTTGATATAGACCCTGCATCCATCTCCAAGACAGTCACGGCGGACGTGCCTATCGTCGGTTCGGTCACCGCGGTACTGGAAGAGATGCTGGAGGTAGTCGACAAGTCCAGGAGCAAGGTGGACAAGGATGCCCTCGCCATCTGGTGGGAACAGATTGAGCAGTGGCGCGAAAAGCAGAGCCTGCGGATCGTGCCGCGTGCCGATGGCGTCATTCTGCCGCAACAGGCGGTGCAGGCGGTCTATGAGATCACTAAAGGGGATGCCTTCGTCTCCTCCGACGTGGGTCAGCACCAGATGTTCGCCGCCCAGCACTACTCATTCGACAAGCCCAGGCGCTGGATCAATTCCGGCGGCCTCGGCACCATGGGCTTCGGCCTGCCGGCGGCCATGGGTGTGCAATTCGCCTTTCCGGATGCGATTTCGGTATGTATCACCGGCGAGGGCAGCTTCCAGATGAATCTGCAGGAATACGCCACCTGCATGCAATATCAGTTGCCTATCAAGATCATCTGCCTGAACAACCAGGCGCTGGGCATGGTCAAGCAATGGCAGGACATGCAGTACGGCGGGCGCTATTCCCACAGCACCTATGCCGAGTCATTGCCGGATTTCACCAAGCTGGCGGAAGCCTATGGTCACGTCGGCATCCGCATCGAGAAGGCCGATGATTTGCACAGCAAGCTGCAGGAGGCCTTCGCCCTCAAGGACAAGCTGGTATTCGTGGATATCGCTGTCGACCCCGATGAGCACGTCTACCCGATGGCCATCAAGGGGGGTGCCATGAAAGACATGGTCTTGAGCAAGACGGAGAGGACCTGATATGCGCCATATTATTTCAGTGTTGATGGAAAACGAACCCGGCGCGCTGTCGCGGGTCGTGGGTCTGTTCTCGCAGCGTAATTACAACATCGATTCGCTGACAGTGGCGCCCACCGAGGACGTCTCACTCTCGCGTCTGACGCTGACCACCAGCGGCGACGATGCCCGCATTGAGCAGATCACCAAGCATCTCAATCGCATCGTCGACGTGGTGAAACTGGTGGACCTGACCGAGGGTGCGCACATCGAGAGAGAACTGATGCTCATCAAGGTCAAGGCCGTGGGCGCGCAGCGGGCGGAAATAAAGCGCACGACGGACATCTTCCGTGGTCAGATCGTGGACATGACGACCAGCGTTTTCACCATCCAGCTCACCGGCACGGGTGACAAGCTCGACGCATTTATTGCGGCGTTGGGTGATAGTACTGTGCTGGAAGTGGCGCGTACGGGGGTGTCGGGAATAGCTCGGGGTGATAAAACCCTGGCGCTTTGATTGCTTTTTACCTACTGGGTCGGAAAATTCGTCCCTGAATTTTCCGACCCACGCCGGCC
>JBBDSI010000348.1:14794-16898 GCA_040905005.1 Pseudohongiellaceae bacterium | reverse complement strand
GGCAGGGCCTCGCGATAGAGGCCGGCGCCGCCGATGACGAAGGCCTCCTCGCTGCCGTCGATGAAGGCGACCTTCTCCGCCAGGGCGACCGCCGCCTCCAGTGAGTCGACGACGCGGACACCCTCGGCCCGATAATCCGACTGCCGGGTGACGACTATGTTGGTGCGTCCCGGCAGCGGCCGGCCGATGGACTCGAAGGTCTTGCGTCCCATGATGATGGGGCTGCCCATGGTGACGCGCTTGAAATACTTCAGGTCTGCGGAGAGATGCCAGGGCAGGCTATTGTTGCGGCCGATGACGCGGTTACGGGCCATGGCGCAGATCAGGGCGAGCTTCACTCTCTTCTCTCTCTTCTCTCTCTTCTCTCTTTCTTCCCAGGCTGACATCAGACGGAAAACGGATAGGCGATGGGTTCGTGATGGCGATAGCCCTCGACCTCGAAGTCCGCCAGCGTCACCCAGGTCTCCAGGTCTTCCAGGGTCTTGATGTCGGGATTGATGTGCAGCCGCGGCAATGGATAGGGCTCGCGCTTGAGTTGCACATCGCGCATCAGCTCGAGCTGGTCCTCGTAGAGGTGGGCGTTGACGATCTTGTGATAGGCGCGCCCGGGGCGATGGCCGGTGATGCGGGCGATCAGCGCCAGCAGCGTGAACACCTGGATCTGGTTGAAGTTCAGCCCCAGGGGCACGTCGCAGGAGCGCTGATAGCTGGTGAGATGGAGTGTGTCACCCAGCAGGGAGAAGTTATGGGTGTGCATGCAGGGCCGCAGGCACCCCAGCTCGAACTCGCCCGGATTATAGAAGGTGAGGATCTCGCCGCGATCGTCCACGCCGGCGGCCAGGTTATCCACCAGCTTCTTCAACTGATCGAGAGAACTGCCATCCGGCCGGCGCCAGCTTCGGCCCTGGACACCGTAGACCCGGCCCATGTCATCCTCGCCCTTGCGCGCCGGATTGTTCAGCCAGGCCTCGTTTTGGTTGGCATTGGCATCCCAGGATTTTGTGCCCAGGGCGCGGAAGTCGGCGGCGTTGTCGTAGCCGCGCAGATAGCCCAGCAGCTCGGCGATCGCCGCCTTCCAGTAACTCTTGCGCGTGGTGACGAGGGGAAACGCGTTGCCGGCCACGTCGTACTCGAGATCGGCGTTGATGACGGTCAGGCAACGCTTGCCGGTGCGCCGGTTGTCCACCCAGACGCCTTCGTCGACGATGCGCTGACAGAGCGCGAGGTATTGCTGCATGGTAAATCCAGTCTCAGCGATTGGCGGCGGACGGCATCAGCGCAGGCTGAAGTGCCCGCCGCGGTAGTAGGCCAGGTACAGCAGTAGCAGACCGCCGCCGATCATGGGCAGGCAGAGCAACTGCCCCATGGTCAGCCAGTCGAAGGCGATGTAGCCGAGCTGCTCATCCGGCTGCCGGTAAAACTCAACGAAAAAGCGAAACAGACCATAACACAGCCCGAACAGGCCGGACACGGCCAGCCGCGGCCTGTCTTTGGCGGAGAACCACCACATGATGGCGAACAGCAGCACGCCCTCAAGGGCGAACTCGTAGAGCTGCGAGGGGTGGCGCGGCTGCTGGTCGACGTAGGGAAACACCATGCCCCAGGGCATGTCGGTGGGCCGGCCCCAGAGTTCGCCGCCGATGAAATTGCCGAGCCGTCCCGCACCCAGCCCGAAGGGCACGAAGGGGGCGATGAAGTCCATGGTGGCCCAGAAGTCCCGCCGGATGTGGCGGCTGTACAGGTACATGGCCAGCAGCACGCCGAGGAAACCGCCATGAAAGGACATGCCGCCCTCCCACACCCGCGCCAGCCATAGCGGGTCGGCCAGGAAGCGATCGAAATTGTAGAAAAACACCGAGCCCAGTCGCCCGCCAACCACCGCGCCGAGCGCGCCGTAGAACACCAGATCAGACACCTGTTCCGACGTCCAGTCGAAGCGCGGCTGGCGGATGCGAATGCTGGCCAGCATCCAGGCCCCGCCGAAGGCGATGATGTACATCAGGCCGTACCAATGGATATCGATGGGACCGATGGACAGGGCTACGGGATCGAACTGGGGATGGGTTAACATGCGTTGTGCGGCCTGAGGTTGTGCGGCATGAGA
>JBBDSI010000348.1:11988-14694 GCA_040905005.1 Pseudohongiellaceae bacterium | reverse complement strand
GGCCGGGCCGGGATTGCGCAAGTATAACAAGATTGCCTCGCCAAACAGCCTCTGTATATCGCCTTACCCGGGATCCAACCATGTGTCTGATCATCTTCGCCCATCAGCTTAGCCCCGAGACGCCTCTGGTCGTGGCCGCCAACCGGGACGAATTCTATGCCCGCCCCAGCCGGCCGGCCGCCTTCTGGGACGACGAGTGCGAGGCTGCGGGCATCCTGGCCGGTCGCGACCTGCTGGGCGGCGGCACCTGGCTGGGCATCACCCGGAGTGGCCGCTTCGCCGCCGTGACCAACATCCGCGACCCCTCGCAAGCTGAACTGAAGTCCCGCTCCCGGGGCGAACTCACCCGGGACTTTCTGGCCGGCGCCATGTCACCCGCGACTTACTGCGACAGCCTGCGTGCTCACTTTGAGGAGTTCGCCGGCTTCAACCTGCTGCTGGGAGACCGCGAGAGTCTCTACTACGTCAACAACTTCGCCGGTCACATCGAGGCGCTGGCACCGGGCATCTACGGCCTGTCCAACGGCCAGATCAACAGCGACTGGCCCAAGGTGAAGCTTGGCCGGGCGCGTCTGACCCAATTACTGGAAAACCCCGCGACGCTGGACAGCGACAGCCTGCTCGCCCTGATGGGCGATCGCGAGGCCGCCGCCGACGACGAGCTACCGGACACGGGCATTCCCAGGGAGCTCGAGCGCAAGCTGTCCTCCGCCTTCATTGTCAACAGCGAACGGCTCTACGGAACCTGTTGCAGCACTGCCGTCATACGGTCCGCCGACGGCGGCTTGCGCTTCAGCGAGCGGAACTTCGACCGCCACGGCGAGCCCGCCTCGGCGCATTTCTATGCTCTGCCGGCAGGCGCCGCCTGAGCGCCAGGGTACAGGACTGCCTGAAACCCCGGGACTCTCTGATCAATCGGAGAGTCCTTATGCTGGATCAAGGCCATCCACTTAAGGCAGACTAAACCCAATCATTGCATAACAACTGGCGCAGCCCGGCTGCCTATTGGAGGTTTCATGAAGAATTTGCGTTCGCTGGTCATCCTGCCCTTCCTGCTGCTTGGCGCCTGCGCCCAGAACACGATGCAGATCGGCACCGATCTGGAAGTCTGTTGTCCCGGGGAGTATTCCAGCTATTCGAACTATCGCCTCGATGTGATCGACATGCCCCTGTTCCTGCGCGGCTATGCCGTCACCGAGTTCGAACAGGCCTTTCAGGAGAAGGGATTGGCTCGCAACGACCAGGCCGCCGATCTGCGTGTTGTGCTCTCCTACAACCACATCAACCTGGACGCCGCCCAGGAGGACATCGACCCGTTCGCTCGCGTCGAGGCCATGACCACACAGTTGCGCTATATCGCCGAGATCCAGATCGAGATGTTTGATGTCCGCACCGACGAAGTGGTCTGGGCTGGCGCCGTCAGTCGCATCCACCAGGTGACGCCGGGCGAGTACATGCACCAGGACGCCGCGCGCGTCGCCTTCAGGCAGGCATTTCGCTCGGTGCTCGCCAGCTACCCGGCGCTGGACCCGGACGCCTCCTGAGAGGTAAAGGAGAGGGGTAAGGGTTGGGGGTTAAAGGTGGGGGTTAAAGGTGGGGGGTTAAAGGTGAGAGGTAAAGGCTTTGAGATTGGCCCTACGGATGGCATAGAATGAATAGTCTGGGCTAGATGCGGCCTGCTGGCCCCTGATCCTGAAAGTTTCGCGAGTCTGGAGAAGCGCATGGCGAATGAAGGCTATCACGAACCGATCGAGGAAATGTCGGACGAGACCCGGGACATGCACCGGGCGATCATCTCCCTCATGGAAGAACTCGAAGCCATGGATTGGTACAATCAGCGCGTCGATGCCTGCAAGGATGACGAACTGAGAGCCATCCTCATCCACAATCGCGACGAAGAAAAAGAACATGCCGCCATGACACTGGAATGGATTCGTCGTCGTGATCCGGTGCTCGACAAGGAACTGAAGGATTACCTGTTCACCGATAAATCACTGGGCGGCCATCACGGTCAAGATTGATGTTGACTACGCCGCCCGGCGCTGCCGGATTCTTTCTACTGTTTGAGAACTTTTCCCCCGATGATCACAGCCGGTGAAGCCCTAGCGCGCCTGAAAGAGGGTAACAAAAAGTTCCTCGCCCTCGAACACTGGCACGTGGAGATTGATGCCGGCAAGCGTATCGATCTGGCCAGGGAACAGGCACCGTTCGCCATCATCCTCGGCTGCAGCGATTCGCGGGTACCGGCCGAGATAATCTTCAATCAGGGACTCGGCGACCTGTTTGTCATCCGTGTGGCGGGCAACATCGTCGCACCCTCGCAGATCGGCAGCATCGAGTTCGCCGCGGAGCAGTTCGGCACCCGCCTGGTGGTCGTACTGGGGCACAGCCTGTGCGGTGCCGTCTCCGCCACCCTGTCGCAAATGCAACAGCCGGTGGAGAGCCATTCTCCCAACCTGCACTCCATCGTCAGCCGCATTCGACCAAGCCTGGAGGGCCTGCTGGAGCCGGCCAGGGCCCAGGACGCCGATGCCTTGCTGAGAGACGCCGTGCGCGCCAACATCGACGCCTCGGTCGAGCAACTACGGCACGGCTCGACCATACTGGAGGACCTGATCGCCAACGACGGACTGCTGGTAATCGGCGCCGAGTATGATCTGGAGACCGGCATCATCGACTTCTTTGATGAGTGAGAGCTGCCCCCCC
>JBBDSI010000348.1:0-11888 GCA_040905005.1 Pseudohongiellaceae bacterium | reverse complement strand
TATGATCTGGAGACCGGCATCATCGACTTCTTTGATGAGTGAGAGCTGCCCCCCCCCCTGCTCCGGCCATTGCAATTGACAGGAAGAATTGGCGGCGCACCGAGACGAACCCGGAACAAGCCTGAACGGCAAGAAGCGAGCGATCAGTTGGTGCGTGAGGTGCGCAACAGGCGGTCGACGCCGGCGTTGTACAGCGCCATGTCCACGGCGCTGCGAATCATCTGCGCATCATCCATCTGCATGACCTGGTCTAGCAGGTCCTGGGCGGCATCCAGGGAGATGCTGCGGATGACCGATTTCACCTTGAGCAGGGTCATGGCGTTCATCGACAGGATATCGAAGCCCATGGCCAGCAGCAGCACCGCGGCGCCGGGGTCGCCGGCCATCTCGCCGCAGATGCTCACCGTCTTGCCCTCTTCCTGGGCCTGCACGACCACCTGCTGCAGCGCATTGAGCACGGCCGGGTGGAAGGCACTATACAGGTGGGCGACTCGGGGATTGTTGCGGTCCACCGCCAGGAGATACTGCGTCAGGTCGTTGCTGCCCACGGACACGAAGTCCACCATGCGCGCCAGGGCACGGGTCTGGTAGACGGCGGCCGGTAGCTCGATCATCACGCCGACGGGCGGATAGCGCACGTCGAGCCCTTCCTGCAGTAACTCGCGATGCGCCCTCTTGATCAATTGCAGCGCCGAGCTGACCTCCTGCACATTGCTGATCATGGGCAGCATGATCTGCAGGTTCTCGAGCCCGATACTGGCGCGCAGCATGGCGCGCACCTGGGCGGTAAAGATCTCCGGGTGATCCAGGGTCACGCGAATGCCGCGCCAACCGAGGAAGGGGTTGGCCTCCTCGATGGGGAAATAGGGCAACGACTTGTCGCCGCCGATGTCCAGCGTACGCATGGTGACCAGCTTCGGCGCGAAGGCCTGGAGCTGTTCCCGGTAGATCTCCATCTGTTCCTGTTCCGAGGGGAAGCGCTCATTGAGAAGGAACGGCACCTCGGTGCGAAACAGCCCGATGCCCTCCGCGCCCTGATCCAGCGAGTGCAGGACGTCCGACATCAGGCCGGTATTGACCCACAGATGCACGCGATGATGGTCGGCGGTCTCGCAGGGCAGGTCCTTGAGCCCCTCGAGGCCCGCGATCAGCTCGTCCTGCTCCTTGATGATGCTCTGGTAACGCTTGTGCGTGGCCTCGGTCGGATTGCTGACGACCTCGCCCTTGTAGCCGTCGATGATGACCTCGCGCCCGTCGAGCTGATTGAAGGGTAGGTCGACGGCACCCATCACCGTGGGGATGCCCATGGAGCGGGCAAGGATCGCCACGTGGGAGTTGCTCGAGCCCTTGACCGAAGCCAGACCCTTGAGCTTCTCCTTGGGCACCTCCGCCAGCATCGCCGCGGTCAGCTCCTCGCTCACCAGGATGGTGTCTTCAGGGTACTCGGTTTGGACACGGTCCTTATCCTGGAGATAGAACAGCACGCGACTGCACAGGTCCTTGATGTCCACCGCCCGTTCGCTGAGATAGGCGTCGTTCATCATCTCGAAATTGCGCACGTGTTCCTTTGCCACATAGGAGAGCGCGCCCTGGGCCCAGGATCCCTCCCTGATGCGGTCGACAACCTCGCGGCCAAGGGCATTGTCATCGAGTATGTGCAGGTAGGCGTCAAACAGCTGGCGTTCCTCTTCGGCCACCCTGCCGGCCATCCGCTCATACAGTTCTCGCATGTCATGGCGAACTGCATCCAGGCTGTTGTTGAAGAACTCGATCTCCTCCTCGATGTCTTTCGCCTGCCGGTCCGGAATCTGGGAAAGGTCGGCGTGCGGAAAAACCACGACCACATGACCGATGGCGACGCCGGTGGAACCGGCGACACCGGCAAACGTCGTGTCGGAAGTCTTGTGCCCCGACGGACTCAGTCCCTCGATGGCGCCGGTCGCCTCGGCATGGGCAATGACGGCGGCCAACTGGGCCGACAGAGTGACGAGGAAGGCTTCCTCACCTTCACCGAAACGCCGGCGTTCCTTGTGCTGTACCACCAGCACGCCGAGCACCGCCCGGTGATGGATGATGGGCACGCCAAGGAAGGCGTGGAATTCCTCCTCGCCGGTCTCCTGGAGGTAGTGGAAGCTCGGGTGCAGTGAGGCGTCCTGCAGGTTGATCGGCTCGGCGTGCTTGGCTACCAGCCCCACGAGGCCCTCACCGACCTGCAGGCTGACATGGCCCACCGACTCCTTGCGCAGGCCCTCTGAGGCCATGAGCACATGGGCGTTGATATCCTTGTCGAGGAGAAAGACGGAACAGACCTGTGCGCCCAGGACACGCCGCACGCGATCGACGATGATGTCCAGCGCCGATCGCAGATCCCTGGCGCCGTTGACTTCCTGAACTATTGTTCTCAGTTCACTGAGCATGCGTGCTTCCTGTCAGACCTTGCCCGAACTATTCAAAAACTGCCTACTGCAGCAGTTTATGAATAGTCCGGGGCTCGATGCCCCTGGCATGACCACAGTGATAGTCCTCTTCAAGAGGATGCCGCAGTCCGATGGAGCGAGGGTGGTAGAAAAACTGATTACCGGGCCAGGTGTTGCTTTTTTTGCTGTACTTTTTTTTGCTGTACTTTTTGTTGCTGTACATAGTGGTGCAGCGGACCGACAAGTTCCTTCAGTGCCTGCCGGTAGACTTCCCGCTTGAACGCGATGACCTGGTTGAGTGGATACCAGTAGCTCACCCATTGCCAATCATCGAATTCCGGCAGACCGTGCTTGGCCAGTGTGATGCGGCCATCGTCGCATTCCAGGCTCAACAGAAACCACTTCTGCTTCTGGCCAATGCACAGCGGATCGCGATGATAGCGGATAAAATTTTCCGGCAGGCGATAATGCAGCCAGTCGCTGGTTTGGTGCAGGATCCTGACATCGTCCGCCGCCAGGCCCACTTCCTCATCCAGTTCGCGATACAACGCCTCTTCCAGGGTTTCGCATTCGTGTATACCGCCCTGCGGAAATTGCCAGCCCGCCTGACCGATGCGCTTGGCCCACAGCAAACGGCCCTGCGCATTGCAGAGCACAATACCGACGTTAGGACGAAATCCCTGTGAATCAATCATATTGCCAACACAGCCCGGGCTGTTCATGACCCGCATAACCTGTCATGACCCGCCGTAACGAAAAACGGGCCGCAAATCCTTTAGACAAATATATCGCATATTGGTTTCGCCGTCGCTGTCGGACTTCATCAGAGCGTCCCTGCTTCTTCTGAAAATTACGCAGCGAAACAAGGACTTGCCTCCGCTGGCGGGCGACCGGCTCGATTCTGCCACCGGCAACTCGGCATAGGCCGGCGGCACAACGGCGGTTATGGTTATAATGGCGCTTTTTCGCAGCCCAGCCATGACCTCACGCCGACTCGCCCTTTTCGACCTCGACAATACACTGCTGTCCGGCGACAGCGATCACGCCTTTGGCGAATTCCTGATCCGCAAGCAATTGGTGGATGCCGACAGCCATCGCGCCAGCAATGACCGCTTCTACCAGGACTACTGCAACAAGCGCCTGGACATCCACGCCTACGTGGCCTTCACGCTGCAACCGGTGCTCGCGATGGATGCCGGTGCACGCCAGGCTTTACTGGATGAGTATGTCAGGGAGGTCCTGACCACCATGGTTCCCGCGCGCGCCACGGAACTGGTGCAAGGGCACCGCGAACGGGGCGACTATTGCGTCATCATCACCGCCACCAACAGTTTCATCACCGCACCCATCGCCGCCGCCTTTGGCGTGGACAAGCTGCTGGCCACGGAACTGGAGACCGATGGCGAGCGCTTCACCGGCCGCATCGCCGGCATTCCCTGCTACCGTGAAGGCAAGGTGGAAAAGCTGCTCAAGTGGCTGGACGGCGACCTGGCAGCGGCGTCATTGAGCCTGGCCAACAGCATCTTCTACAGTGATTCCATAAACGACCTGCCGCTGCTCGAGCGGGTCAGCGAACCGGTGGTCGTGAATCCGGACGAGCACCTGGACCGGGTCGCTGTCGAGCGGGGATGGCCCGCGCTCAGCCTGCGCTGATCCGGGCAGCGCGAGCGCAGTCAGCTCTGGCTGTCGCTCGGCTGGACTCTCGGCTGGACTCTCGGTTGTACCTCCACGATGAGGTCATCGGCGAGGCTTTCCAGTGCCTCCTGCAGCCGCTCCAGCGCCAGTCCTGCGGGCACCCGCAGGGTAGCGCGTGCCTTGAACAGGTCCACCGCGCTCATCGGCGCCGATGCGCACTCGGTGTTGAGCTGTTCGACATTGACCCCCAGCCCGGCCAGGCAATGGGAGATTTCCTTGACGATACCCGGCCGGTCATTACCCACGAGCGACAGCGACAGAGTCGTTGGCAACGGCTGCAACTCGCCTTCGTTGACGCGTTCGATGACCAGCTTGAGCTTGGAACTCACGCCATCCAGAGCGGTGATCAGGGCATCCGCCTGGGCGTCGCTCACACTGACTCTGAGGATACCGGCGAACTTGCCGGCCAACTGTGACATGCTGCTCTCCAGCCAATTACCGCCGTTGTCGGCGATCACCTGGGAGAGGGACTCCACCAGTCCGGGTTTGTCGTCCCCGATAACGGTCAGCACCAGGTATGTGGTCATTGTTTACTCCTTGTCAGTCAGGGGCATTTAAACTACAGCCCCTGAAAAAGCCCGATCTGTCTGCCGAGGACTTTATCGAGCGAAGATGAGCGAAAAACGAGGATGGCGTCGGCGATAGGTGCCAGTTGCCTGTCGATATAGAATTCGTAGTCGATCGGCGCCTGGCGATACTGGCGAGGCTCCGGCCCGGACTTCGTCATGACGTATTCTATCCAACCACCGGATGCGTACAAGCCTGGCAGGCCCCGCGCCTTGCGTATGCGTTCCGCCTTGCGCGCGGCCTGCACATGGGGCGGCACGTTTTTCACATAGTCACCGAGCTTGCGACGCAGGCGTTTGCGCAGTACCAGCTCCGTCTCAAAACGGCCATCCAGCAACCTGGAGACCGTATCGCGGATATAGTCCTCCACCGGTTCGTCGTGAAAGATCTTGCGGTACAGCACCTGCTGAAACTCGCGCGCCAGAGGCGACCAGTCGCTGCGCACCGTCTCCAGGCCCTTGAATAGGACGCGCCCGTCCGTCAGCAGCCCAGCGTAGCGCTTCTTGCTGCCCGCCTCCGAGCCACGAATCCTGGGCATGAGGAAGCGCAGGAAATGCGTCTCAAACTCGATCTCGAGAAAACTCGGCAGGCCGTGTTCGCGCTCGATCCGCTCTGACCAGAAGTCGTTCAGCTCGGCGGCCAGGCTCCTGCCCAGCCCCGGGACCGTCTCCGCCGCGACATCACCGAGCAGGACGAACACCGAGTCGGTGTCACCGTAAATGACCCGGAAGCCCCGTTCCTCGATGAATTGCGCGCTCTGAATGATGATCTCGTGCCCACGCCGGGTGATGGAACTGGCCAGTCGCGCATCGTAGAAGCGACAGGCGCCTGTGCCCAATACGCCGTAAAACGAATTCATGATGATCTTGATGGCCTGGGACATGACGCCGTCCCCGCGCTGCCTGGCGCCGTCCCGCGCTTTCCACAGGCGTTCGATTAGTTCGGGCAGGATGGTGTCGTGGCGGGAGAAGCGGCCGCCGTCGAAGCCCGGTATGGCATCGTCCTCATCGAGCCCCTTCACGAGCGCCAGCGGATCGACGTGGAAAGTGCGGATAATACTCGGATACAGACTCTTGAAGTCCAGTACGATCACGTTGTCGTGAATCCCCGGCACCGATTGCATGACATGGCCGCCGGGGCTCTCCCCGCCTCCCAGTTCCTCCAGGGCAGGCGCCACGTATCCCTTTCTATGCAGGCGGGGCAGGTAAAGGAAGTCGAAGGCGGCCACGGAACCGCCGTAGCGATCCGGTTCCAGCCCCGTGAGCAGGCTGCGCTCGATGGCGAATTCCAGCAACTTCTCCTGGATGAAGATGTCTTCCACCAGGCGACAGTCTTCCAGGTTGTAACGCGCCAACGCCGGCTTGTCCGTCTCAAAGAGACTCGTGATCTCGGCGCCGCGGGCATCGACATCGTCAATCAGCTTGCCGCGCTTCAGTAATTCCCGCGCCACGTGATCCAGGGAAAAGTTCTCGAAGCTGTAGGTGGCGCTGCGCATGAGTTCGATGCCGTCCAGGACGAGGCGTCCCGGCAGCGAGGCGTAGAAGCGCTCGCTGCTGTCGCGGCTCTGACGCCAGCGAATGCATTCGCGATTCCTGCCCAGTGCCAGATTCACCCCGGCGCGGTCGGCAAACTGTTGCAGGCAACGCAGGTCGAAATTCACCACGTTCCAGCCGATGAGCACGTCGGGGTCCAACCTGGCACAGGTCCCGATGAACGCCTCCAGCAGCGCCCTCTCGTCCGCAAAAAATTCGAGACGCAGCGTCCGGCTGTCGTCGGCGGACAGCGTTTGCGCATCGCCCTCACCCAACATCAGGACGAGGGCGACGTCGGCACCAGACAAGGCGATCGAGTAGAGCCGACTGGCCGTCAGGTCGGTCTCGATGTCGATGGACAGGGCGCGGAGCGAGGGGCGATAGTCGCCGGGTCGCAAGCGGGGATCGGTCAGACTGAGGAAACCATCGGCAGCGACGACCTCGCCCCGTGCCTGAAGCGAGCCGGTGAGGAAACGCTCCATGAGAAAGCGGTCGGTAGGCTTGATGTCCGCCTCGAGCAGGTGCAGGCCCTGGCGGGCGAGGTGGTCGCGACACTCCAGCTGGCTGCGCCAGGAACGGAAGTACAGCGCCGATAACGGTTGCCCGGCAAAGTTTCGGAGCGTGGTTTCGGCGTGCCGCCACGACGTGCCCGCCAGTCTCGGCCTGCCACGATCGAGATTTGCCGTGGGCAGAAAGGACACCGCCTCCTGCGCGTCAATAAGGAGACGCGCGGGCCCGGACGGAGTGGCAAGCCAGAATTCCAGCGCCAGTCCGGCATCAGTCTCCTGCCACTGGCGCGTGAGGATAAACCCCGGCAGTGACTCCCTGTCCTTACCGGTACTCATGGCGGGTGGCCCGCTTCCCGGCCACCGCGCGCGGTACTATCAGCCGATACGTACGGTCCGGGGAAACTGGCCAAACTCTTCCCAGTAACTGACTTTCTCCGGTAGCGCGGACGCCGGTGGCTGCACGTTCCCCTCGACGTCGGTGGCGCGGGAAACCAGTGTGTGTTCGCCGGGAGTGGCATTATCCCAGTCCAGGCTGAACAGCTTCCAGGAATAGCGGGTATTGGCTGAATCCAGCTCCGCTTCCTGCCAGGGACCGTCGTCGATCTTGATCTCCACGCGCTGCAGCGGCGTGCCGTCGTTGAGCGCGAAGCCCATGATGCGATGACGGCCGCCTCGCTCGGTGACGCGCGCGATGGTGGACTTGAGGTTCATGGTGGTGACCGAGTTTTCCACCCAGCGCTCGACGCCACCTACGTTGGCACGCTTGAGAGTCACGTAGTCCCGGCCCATGAAGCGGCCCATATAGCGCGTGTCCTGCACGTGGATCTGAGTCAGCCACTTGACGTTGGCCACACCGTACCAGCCGGGGACGAGCAGACGCACGGGCTTGCCGTGATAATGGGGCAGCGGCTCACCGTTCATCTCGTAGGCCAGCATGTTGTCCGGGCGCATGGCATCGGCGATGGAGAGGCTGCGCGCGAAGGCCTTCTCCACCTCGCGGCCGCGAATCTCTTCGTTGGCGGTATCGCCGCCGAAAAACACCACTTCCTTGGCGCCCTCCTGGATACCGGCTTCCGCCAGGATGGTCCACAGTGGCGTGCCGCGCCAGGCGGCGTTGCCGATCAGGCCATGAAACAGGCGCGCGCCGTTGCCGCCGCATTCGAAGCCGATGACTTCCTCCCGCGCCTGGCGGCCACGCAGCTCGGCCAGGGAAATGTCCAGCTCATTGTCGACCATGCCGGTCACCCGCAGGCGCCAGCTGTCGTTATCGATCTCCGGCTGGCCATAGTGCTGCACCAGGTAGAAATCGTCGTTATCGGTAATAAAGGTATCGATCTCGCGGGTGTCCTGATAGTGCACCGCGTTCGGCCGCACGGGCCCGACCCGAAAGGTGTCAGGCACATCGGTGAACGGCACGAGCCTCTCGCCCTGGGCAAGCGCCGGCCAGATAAACGAGGGCGCCGAGGCCATCCCTGCCAGCAAGCCGGTACCCAGCGCCCCTTTCAATACTCTGCGTCGACCATTGTCTTCGGGATTCATGTTTTCCTCTCTTGTCTTAATCGCATCGCGTTTTGTGAGGTATGGCGCCGGGATATCGCTGCTGTCGGCGCGACCTTGACCTGGCAACCATAGCACAACCCGTCTGTCTGCACGCCAGGGAATTTCCGCGACGCGGCTGGGCCAATTCACCGAGCCCGAAGTGCTCGGCCGCCGCGCGCGGCCCCTGGCCGGGCGGGCCCCGATGCCACGCAGAGTGTCACCCCCACTCGGGTATGCGGACCGCCAAAAACACTATATCTGGTGTCGCCGTCGTGCCATTGCGTCTATTTATGGTAGCCGGTGCCACCCGAAAAGCGCTTGCGGGCAGGCCCACAACTAGCTGATATTTAAGTGTTTTCCGTGTAATGTGCTGCGGTTCACAATACGCGAAGCGATATCTGTTATCTTCGCCGCTCGTGACGGCGTCGCCGCCCGCCACCGCAGCGGGATGGCCCGGGCGTCCAGTGAAGGGGTCATAACAATCCAGCCATGAATAATAAGCCCCCCGCCAACCCGTATGACCGGTTGGAGATGCAACGCAGTGTGCAGATCTCTCTGGAGAGCCTCTCCCGCGGCATCGACAATTACCGCATCGACGTCAGGCTGAGCGCTCGCTTCACCAGCGTCGTGCGCAAGCTCGTGCGCACCCTCGTGGATCAGTATACCGTCATGGCTCCGGGCGGCCAGGATCACAACGACCTGTTCGACAGGCTCCGTGATCGCTACCAGGATATGCTCACGGTCCTCATCCACCGGGTCAAGACGGACCTCGATGCCGAGCACATCTCCCTGCTTCAGTTCGCCGCCGTCATGTACATCATCCGCCAGGTACGCAGGCAGCTGGACGATGAAGTGCGTGAAGTGTCAACGAAGCTGGCCGATTTTCGCAATCGTGGCGCCACGGAAGTACTCGGTGCACAGCAGCGATTGTTCTGGTTGCGCAAGAACTACGAGCGCATTCTCTACACGATCAACAAGCAACTCATCGGCCAGATTCAGCGCGCCGAGGACCGCACCCTGGCGCCGATACGCCGTCAATACCTTGGCGAGGAGTATTCGCTGATCGTACCCGCGATCGTCACTCCCCTGCACCTGACCAGCGAACTCAGTGCGCTGCCGCTGCTGATCAACGAGTTTCTGATGTGGAGCGCCAATGGCGAGGACAGCGAATTCATCGCGCTGAACCGGAAAGTCGAAGCCCTGTTGCAGCGCTTCTTCCCCAATCTGGAAACACCGCCTCTCGATGGGGAAGGCGCCGCTGAGTCCTCGGTGTCGGAGATCTACGACGAACTGGGCGGCCTGTTCCACACCCAGGCGTTTCTCGGCCTTGCCGCCGATACGAAGACTGTGATCAGAGAACACTTCTGCTGGTTTGAAATTCCGGAAAATCTGCCGGCGCTGTTCGATAGCCAATCGAACCAGGAATACCTGACCGCGGTGCGTAAACAGGCTGGGCTTGGGGCGTGGTGGCGCGCACGTCGCGAGGTGCGCAATCTCGACAAGTTCATCAAGGCCTTCGGCAAGTTATTGCGCAAGGAGAAACTCCTGCCACAATTGCTCGCCTGCCATGCCATGCGACAATCGCTCAGCCCGACCATCCTGGAGAAAGCCGATCTCAAGGTCATCTGCCAATATCTCAGCGGGCACGTGCCCCTGGCCAGGGTGGAGGAAAGCAGTTCCGGCAACAACAAGCTCAATCAACAGCAGTTAAAGGTACTCGCTGATCTCCATAAGTCGATTCATGAGCGCACCGTCAAGCTCGACGACAATGATCTGGTGAAAATACTCGCCGAGATCAGTCGTTATCGACGCGAACTGAAACACTGTCGCTTCGCGCATCGGGCCTTCAATCGTCTGAATCTGCTCAGCAACAAGGACGACATCAAGCTATCCGATTCCGCCGGTACACTCTACAAGTTGCCGACCAATTCGGAGATCGAAGAGGATTCCGACCGCATTTGTCACCACACCATCCTCAAGGCGGATGTTCGCGGCTCCATGACCGTCACCGATGAGCTGATGGCCAAGGGGCTAAACCCGGCCTCCTTCTTCAGCACCCGGTTCTTCAACCCCATCAACAAAATCCTCGAAAGCTACGGCGCCAATAAGGTGTTCATCGAGGGCGATGCCATCATCCTGAGCTTTCTCGAGCATGAGAACGCACCACAGCAGTGGTTCTCCGTGGCACGTGCCTGTGGCTACGCCCGCGATATGCTCAAGATCACCTCGTCCAATAACCGCTACTCACAGCAAATGGGCCTGCCGCTGCTCGAGTTGGGAGTCGGCATCTGTTTCGCCGACACGGCGCCCCGCTTCCTCTACGACGGCGATCACCCCATCATGATATCCGGCGCCATCGGGCTGGCGGACCGACTATCCGGCTGTTCATGGACCCTGCGCGCCGCCATCAGGAAGAGCCTGTTCAATGTCGCCGTCCTGCGCATCGCGGAGGGTGAGACGGGTAAAGGGGAAAAGGGTCAACATTACCTGCTCTACAATGTTAACGGCGTCAATCTCGATGAATTCGCTTTCCGCAAGCTCAAGAAGGAAATGAGCATGCGCGGTCTGCGAGTGAAGCTGAACGGGGAAGACTTCCTTTTTCACGTCGGCCAATACCCGGATGCGAAGGGGCGCAAGAAGGACCTGGTCGTCCGCGAGGGCAAGGTCGGTCTCTGGCAGGATTCCCGCATCTGTGAGGACCCGGCCAGCGACGAGAGTTATTACGAGGTCGTGGTCAACCGCAAGGTACTAAGCCTGATCCTCGAGAAGGCAGCAGGACAACAGCCCGCGGCTGCCGGACAATAAAGCGCCCACCTGGCGCCCCTGCGAGAACCGCGCGCGCCAACCTCCACCTGGCTCAGTCCGTTCCGGTGCCTTGTTGATCCAGCTTCACAACTTTCCCTGCCGGCGGCTGCAGCGCTATCGCCCCCACAAATTTGCCGGTATTGCAGATTCAAAATTCAGGTTTTCGCGAATGAAATTTCCAATTCCCGCGCACTGAAATCTCTAAACTCCATGGGCGCTCCCGGTAATTTCAAGAATGTATTACCAATCTGATGGGCCTGTGGTACCGTAATTCGGTGTCAGCAAACACAGCGACGCCCCCGAAACGGGGCACCCGCGTGTAAGTGCCGACTAACGAGATTCGTGAGCAAAGGTCACGATTCACGTCACATAAGGAACTCACTTAGGGACCTGGCCGGCGTGACATGACGACCGTCCGGTATAGAAAAGACTATGAACCAAGCACAATTTTCGAAATTTTCACCCATCACGGTCACTGTGAAGAAAAACATCCGCCAGCTACGCCTGAATGCCGGCTATTCGATGAACGAGGGAGCCCGGCTCCTGGGAATCTCACGCAAGCAACTCGAAGACGTGGAGACCGTACGCAATTATGGCTGTCACCTCGATCTGGAATTGCTGGCCAAGATCAAGGTGATCTACAAAACCTCGCTGGATGAGATAGTCGGTGAGTTGCCAGATGACTACTACTCCGATTACTTCGTGCGTCCCCGAAAACGCCTGGGCTCGAGATCGCGCGGCTGATAGCGGCGGACGGCGCCCGCTGGGGTCAGATGGCCGGTACACGCCCTTTAGTGTATAATTTCAGGCTTTCGACCCCAGCG
>JBBDSI010000347.1:0-2772 GCA_040905005.1 Pseudohongiellaceae bacterium | reverse complement strand
CAGAAGTGTGATTCTGCTGGTGATTGTCGGGCTTGCGTTCGCTGCGCTCACGTCGCACATCCTTGTGCTCACTTCTTTCAGTTTTCTGACTTCAGGGCGAATTCGACTCTGGAATTCCAAGAGCCGGGCCTGCCCGACATAGCCTTACGTACCAGCTACTCGAAAACGCAACAGTAACACGACAGCACTTGATCAGGTAGAAGCCATCTAACTATGACGGCGACGTCGGGAGAAAAGCAAAATCGGCTCAGATCACCCAAGAAAAAGCCGGAGGGATCGATGTGCAATCCCTCCGGCTCCTTTCAGGGTGCTGCGAGCTCCGGCGACCACAGCAGTGGCGCCGAAGCACTCGGCGGTACTAGAAGCGGACGTTGAAGCCGCCGTAGATGTGCCGCTCCGGTGCCGGCTCGTAGGCGCGGCCGCCGAAGGCGTTGATGCGCACGTTGGAGAAGTACTCCTCATCGAACAGGTTATTGATGCCGATGAACGGGGAGAAGGTGTGGCCGCTCCACTGGTACTCGGAGCCGAGGCGCAGGTTGGAGACGATGTAATCGTCCACAGTCTGTGTGCCCGCGTTGTTGGCCGTGAACTCGCCCACGTTCAGCGCATCCCACACCACATAGCCGTTGTTGCCGAAGCTGTAGGAGACCTCGGCGTAGAACTGGTGCTCCGGGATGCCCGGGATGGGCTCACCGACCGCCGCCTGGTTGGTGTCGAAGCGGTCAAAGTCGAAGTCGGAGTAGGTATAGGAAGCGACGACCTCTATGCGATCCGTCAGATCCGCCTGCACCTGGGCCTCGAGGCCGCGCCGGTCAGTATTGGCGTTCTCGAAGAAGGCGCGGTTGGCGATGCTGACGACATTCACGATCTCGTTCTCGACGTCCATGGTGAACAGCGCGAGGTCGTAGTAGACGTTCTCGTTCATCGCCGTGCCCTTGACGCCGATCTCGAAGCTCTCCGCCTCTTGTGCATTGACGTTGGCGAAGCCGCCGAGGTTGACGTTCAGTTCCTGAGCCGGAGAGCCCAGTTCGGTAAAGGTCGGCGTCTCGAAGGACGTGGCGTAGCTGGCGTACAGGTTTACCTGATCGGTGGCGTTCCACAGCAGGCCCACGCTCGGACTGAATTCAGTGAAGTCCAGGCTGCCGCTCTGGTCAGCGTTGGCCAGGTACAGGTCATTTACCGACAGATCGATGTTGTCGAAACGACCGCCCAGGCTGAGTGCCAGGGTGTCGCTCAACGCGGTCTCGTTGCGGAAGTAGACACCCAGTGCCTCGGCTTCCTCTACCTGGTTGAAGGTGATGGTGCCCTTGACGCCGGCATTGTTCAGGAAGCGCGAGCGCTTGTCCTGCTGGTAGTCCGCATCGGCACCGACGGTGAAGCTGTTGGGCAGGCCGCCCAGCGAGCTCTCGTAAGTGTAGCGGAAGCCGCCGCCCCAGAAGCGACGGTCGAACCCCACGACGCCGTCATCGCCGACGAAGGGAATGTGGGTGCCGATGGGCAGGAAGGCATCGAAGTCCTTCCAGGCGGAATAGCCGCGCACACTGATGTCGGACTGCTCGCTGAAGCGCTTGTTGTAGACGATGCCCAGCCGCTGCTGGTCGAAGGTCTCGCCGGCGTTGGAGCTGGTATTGCGCGATTGCGCCTGCGTGGGATCGGCCAGCGCCTCGGCCAGGGTGATGCCGCCGGAATCCTGTGCCAGGGGCGAGTTCACCGCGTTGGCGACCACCTGGATGTCGGAAGAAGCATCGATGTCGTAGCGGATCTTGCTGTTGATCAGGCTGTGCTGCACCCCGGAGAAGTCGCGATAGCCGTCCATCTCCAGGTGCGAGGCGTTGACCAGAAAGCCCAGGCGGCCTGTCTGTCCGCCGGTCTTGATCTGGTATTTCTCGTGGCCGTACTCGCCGAAGGTCAGCTTGGTTTCCACGAAGGGCTCCTCGGTGGGCTCCTCGGTGGTGATGCTGATGACGCCGCCTGAGGCGGCGCCGTACAGGGCGGCGGTGGGGCCGCGCACGACCTCGATGGACTGGGCGGAACCAATGTCGAGATCATCGGTACCGCTCTGGCCGTCGGCCAGCGTCACCGGGATGCCGTCGGCAAACACCTTGATGCCACGCATACCGAAGTTTGCGCGTGAGCCGAAGCCGCGAATGGAGACACGGAGATCCTGGGAAAAATTGTAGCGATTTTGCATGAACAGGCCGGGCACGCGGGCCAGAGACTCGTCGAGGCTCAGTTCCTGGCGACCGCGCTGGATGTCGTCCATATTGATCACGCTCACGCCGAGGGGAATCTGGCCAAGTTGTCTCTCGGTGCGTGTGCCGATCACGACTATCTCTTCCAGCGGTGTGACGGCTTCGGCCTGCTCCTGGGCGGCGGCGGGTAATGCGGTGGTCGCCACGGCCAGGGCGATACTGGCGGATAAACTTCTCCTGCGGATCATAAAACTCTCCCTACTGTCAGTTATCTCTATTATTGCTTGCTGTGGGTGTGTGCGTGTAGTTCGCGAATTGGACAATACCGAGTAGATCGGCACCAGATCGCTGCATTTTTGTGGGCATTTCCAGCTAGTTGCTTAGTTCGCGGATTCTGCGTCCTGTCAGGCTAATTCACCCGACCATAAACGAACTCACCGCCTGCCGAGCACGCGGTGAAGCCAGTGCGAAGGCTGCAAGTTTGTACCTGAACCTAACCTGAATATCCGCCTGCAGGCCGCGATACTTCGGCGGAAATCCCCTGTGTTTCGTTGGCTGTCATGCGTCCGTAATGCCGTCG
>JBBDSI010000346.1:0-2777 GCA_040905005.1 Pseudohongiellaceae bacterium | reverse complement strand
ATTAAGGCGCCCGAGCCCGGAGCTCTCATGAGCAATCCGGACCAGGCGCCGCAACCACGGGAATGCACATGCGCATAGACAAACTGACCAGCAAACTGCAGTCCGCCCTGGCCGATGCCCAGTCGCTGGCGTTGGGCAAGGACCATAATCAGATCGAGCCGGTGCATCTCATGCTGGTGCTGATCGAACAGAAGGGCGGCTCGGTCCGCCCGCTGCTGTCCCAGACCGGATTCAACATCCAGGAGCTGCGCAGCAAGCTGCAGCAGGCCGTGGATGACCTGCCACACATGCCGGGGCACGAGGGTGATATATCAGTCTCGCCCGACCTGGGCAAGCTGCTGAATCAGGCGGACAAGCACGCCCAGCAGAAGGGCGACCAGTTCATCTCCAGCGAGACCGTGCTGTTGGTGGCCATGAACGACAAGGGCGCGCTAGGCAAGATTCTGGGCAGCTTCGGTGTCTCCGCGCAGGCCCTGGAGAATGCGATAAGCAATCTGCGCGGCGGTGAGAACGTCGATGATCCCAATGCCGAGGATGCCTGGCAGGCTCTGAGCAAGTATTGCATCGACCTGACCGAGCGCGCGGAGAGCAACGAACTCGATCCGGTCATTGGCCGCGACTCGGAGATTCGCCGCACCATTCAGGTATTACAGCGTCGCACCAAGAACAATCCCGTCCTCATCGGCGAGCCCGGCGTGGGCAAGACCGCGATCGTCGAAGGCCTGGCGCAGCGCATCGTCAACGGCGAGGTGCCCGAGGGCCTGAAAGACAAGAAGATCCTGGCGCTGGACATGGGTTCGCTCATTGCCGGTGCCAAGTTTCGCGGTGAATTCGAGGAGCGCCTCAAGGCCGTGCTGAACGAGCTGTCCAAACAGGAAGGCTCCATCATTCTCTTCATCGACGAGCTCCACACCATGGTCGGCGCCGGCAAGGCCGAGGGCGCCATGGACGCCGGCAACATGCTCAAGCCCGCGCTGGCGCGCGGCGAGCTGCACTGTGTCGGCGCCACGACCCTGGACGAGTATCGCCAGTACATCGAGAAGGATGCTGCCCTGGAACGACGCTTCCAGAAAGTGCTGGTGAACGAGCCCACCGAGGAAGACACCATCGCCATTCTCAGAGGGCTCAAGGAGCGTTACGAGGTCCATCACGGCGTCCAGATCACCGACTCGGCCATCATCGCCGCGGCGACCCTGTCCCAGCGCTACATCGCTGACCGCCAGTTGCCCGACAAGGCTATCGATCTCATCGACGAGGCCGCCAGCATGATCCGCATGGAAATCGATTCCAAGCCGGAGGAGATGGACAGGCTGGAGCGGCGTCTCATTCAACTGAAGATCGAGCAGGAGGCGCTTAAGAAAGAGGAAGACGCGGCGTCGAAGAAGCGCCGCGACGCGCTGGCCGGGGACATCGCCGAGCTGGAAAGGGAATACTCCGACCTGGACGAAGTCTGGAAGGCAGAGAAGTCGACCCTGCAGGGCACCCAGTCCATCAAGAGCAGCCTGGAGCAGGCCCGCAATGACATGGAAGCCGCCCGCCGCGCGGGCGACCTGGCCCGTATGTCGGAACTTCAGTACGGTGTGATCCCGTCCCTGGAGAAGAAACTCGAAGCCGCCACCGAGGCAGAGACCGTCGAGAAGAAGCTGCTGCGCCACAAGGTTACCGAGGAAGAGATAGCCGACATTGTCTCGCGCTGGACCGGTATCCCCGTGAGCAAGATGCTGCAGAGCGATCGCCAGAAGCTCCTGGAGATGGAGTCCGCCTTGCACAAGCGGGTCATCGGGCAGGACGAGGCGATTGGCGCTGTCGCCAACGCGGTGCGCCGCTCCCGCTCCGGCCTGTCCGACCCGAATCGCCCCAACGGCTCCTTCCTGTTTCTGGGGCCGACGGGCGTGGGCAAGACCGAATTGTGCAAGACACTGGCCGAATTCCTGTTCGATACCGAAGACGCCATGGTGCGCATCGACATGTCGGAGTTCATGGAGCAGCACTCCGTGGCGCGACTCATCGGCGCACCTCCCGGCTATGTCGGCTATGAGGAGGGTGGTTATTTGACCGAGGCTGTACGCCGCCGCCCGTACTCCGTGCTGTTGCTGGACGAGGTGGAGAAGGCCCACCCGGACGTCTTTAATATCCTGCTGCAGGTGCTGGATGACGGCCGCCTCACCGACGGTCACGGCCGCACCGTGGATTTTCGCAATACGGTCATCGTCATGACCTCGAACCTGGGCTCCGACCGCATTCAGGAGGAGATGGCGAGCGCAGACATGGACGCGAAGCAGTACGAGCGCGTCAAGAAGCTGGTGCTGGAGACGGTGGTGAAGCACTTCTCCCCGGAATTCGTCAACCGCATCGACGAGACCGTGGTCTTCCACCCGCTGCAGTCCGAGCAGATCCGCGGCATCGCCGAGATCCAGATTGGCCTGCTCAACAAGCGTCTGGCCCAGCTCGAACTACACATCGATGTCAGCGAGAAGGTCCTGGATCACATAGCCAAGGTGGGCTATGACCCGGTCTACGGCGCGCGGCCGCTGAAGCGTGCCATTCAGAACTGGATCGAGAATCCCCTGGCCCAGCACGTCCTTCAGGGAGACTATGAGGCCGGCGACAACATCGCCGTCGACCTGGACGGCCAGGGCGAACTCACCTTCACCAGGGCCGCTGCCACCGACACGGCGGTGGCCTGATTGAGAAATACGCGTTTTCTGAATAGCACGCTACCCATGCTGGCGCTCATCGAGATGCTTCCAAATCGCGGGTAGTGGCTCAGTTTGAAA
>JBBDSI010000345.1:10285-16967 GCA_040905005.1 Pseudohongiellaceae bacterium | reverse complement strand
ACCAGCGGCACCACCACCATGCGGATCAGGCGGATAAACAGGTCGCCTACCCAGAGTATGCTCTCGGCGCCGGGCCCCCAGATCATGCCCACGATCACGCCCGCGACCAGCGCGCCCAGAATCCGTTTCCAGAGCGCGATTTGAAACCATCTTTTCAGCATGCCCGATATCCCCGATGCGCTGGCCCTGCCTGCGCCCTGGCCGCTTCCGGCAAGGCCGCATCCCGCCGACTGCGCGGTTATTGCTTGCTAGGAGACTATAGAAATTCATACTATTGTGCCAGCACTGGAGGGGACGGCGCGATGGCGGAATGGATCGAAGGCACAATAGTCGAGAACATCCTCTGGACCGACAAGCTGTTCTCTCTCAGGATCGATGCCGACGCCACCGACTTCACCGCCGGCCAGTTCACCAGCCTGGCGCTGGACATCGACGGCGAGCGAATCGCCCGCCCCTATTCCTATCTGAGCTCACCGGGCCACAATCCCATCGAGTTTTTCTTCTACACCGCCACCGACGGCGTCCTCTCCAATGCCCTGATCGACCTGAAGCCGGGTGATTCGGTGTGGGTGAAGAAACCGGCCAATGGCTTCTTCGTGCTGCGCGAGGTACCCGAGGCGAAGGACCTGTGGATGATGGGCACCGGTACCGGCATCGCGCCCTTCCTCTCCCTACTGAACACCGACGAGCCGTGGCAGCGCTTCGAGCGCATCGCGCTGCTCTATGCGGTCAGGACGCAGTCGGACCTGCGCTATCTGGAGATGATCGATAATTTTCGCGATCGCTACGGCGAGCGCTTCGCCTTCCAGGCCTTCGTCAGCCGCGAGGAAGTGCCGGGCACCCTGCCCGGACGCATTCCCGCCGCCATCGACGACGGTAGCCTGACGCAGGCGCTGGGCTGGAGCATCGACCCGACCCACAGCCACTTCATGCTGTGCGGCAATCCGGACATGGTGAAAGACGTGACCGAACTGCTGAAGACACGCGGCTTCCGCAAGAACCGGCGGCGCACGCCCGGGCATATCACCACGGAGAACTACTGGTAGGAATTCCCTACTGGTAAGACAGCGGCGGCCGCCGCGCCTGGCTCAGCGCCTCGAAGCGCGCGCCCAGGTCGATCAGCCGCTGCTCCGCGAAGGACGGGGCGATCAGCGTCAGGCCCATGGGCCGCCCGTCCTCCTCGTAGCCCATGGGCACGGTCAGCGCCGGGTAGTTGGCCAGGGCGGCCAGGGCCGCGCTGCGATTGTTGATGGACAGCAGCACGTCGAGATCATTGTCGACGAAGAGTCGATCCAGCGCCTGGCGGGCAGCGTCCTGCAGGCGCTGACGCAGGGCCTCAACCTCGGCCTCGCTGAGCTGCAACCCGTCCATCATCTCCACCAGTTCCTGGCCATAGGGCGCGCGCAAAGCCGGGTCCTGTTCATTGAAGCGGCGCAGGCTGGCAATGGAATCGATCGGCAGATTCCCGGCGCCGTGCTGCTGCAGATAAAGCGCCAGGTCGCGCACCATTTCGGCGCCGAGGAGGCGGCCGAAGCCTTCGGTGTCTACAGCGGGCGTCATCACCTCGGCGATGACGCTGCCGGCGCCGGACAACAGACCCAGCGCCTCCTCGTAGAGCGGGTTGTCAAGGAATTGCACCAGCGCCCCCAGGCGCCAGTCCGTGATATCCGCCTGCCGATAAACCAGCCGCAGGCTGTCGCTGATCAGCGGCATCGCCGTGTCCGCCGTATCGAAGCCGGCCATGGCGTTGAACAGGATGACGGCATCGTGCACCGTGCGGGTGAGCGGACCGGGCGTATCCAGGGTGGCGGAGATAGGCACGATGCCGCTGCGGCTGAGGGCGCCGGTCGTGGGTTTGAGACCCACCACCGAGTTGGCACTGGCCGGCGACAGGATCGAACCGGAGGTCTCCGTACCCACGGCCACCGCCGCCAGACTCGCCGCTACCCCGGCGCCGCTGCCGGAACTGGAGCCGCCGGTGCCGAATTGCAGGCGACCATAGGGATTGAGTGTCTGTCCGCCCTGGGCACTGTAACCGGAGGGACAATCCTCGCAGAAGAAATAGGCCCATTCGCTGAGATTGGCCTTCCCGAGAATCAGCGCGCCGCTCTCCCTGAGCCGCGCGGTGATGAAGGCATCTCCGGCCAGGTTATCGCGCAGCGCCACGGCGCCGGCGGTGGTAGGCATCCCGGCCGCGCCGATGTTGTCCTTGAGCAACACCGGCATGCCGAACAGGGAATCGGAAGCGACCACCCTGCCCCGCGCGCGCTGCCAGTCCGCCGCCCGGGCCTGATCCAGCAGCGTCGGATCGAGGGCAATGAGCGCATTCAGATAGCGCTCGGGGTCGGTCTCGATGGCGCGGATGCGGTACAGGTAGAAAGTCGCCAGCTCGGTGTAGGTCATGCGTCCGGCGGCCACCGCCTGCTGCAGTTCACTGACACTGCGCTCCAGCACCAGCGGCCTGAGTCGCTCGTAGCGTGCCTGCCCGAACGCCTCCAGCGCGTCCGCGAATGGCAGCCACAGCGCCTCTCGCTCGCGCAGGCGCGAGAGGAGCAACTGGAAGCGCATGCTCTCGCTCTCGTTCCCGGCCAGACGCGCCAGGTCGCCCGCCTGATCATAGTCGTCCCAGGCGGCGCGCGGCACTTCGGCGGCCTGCACCGCCGGCAGGAGCAACAGGGATAGAATGAATCCGCGCAATATCATCATGGCAGGTCGCTACCGGACGCCGTTCGGTTCCATCAGCGCCGAATACAACAGTGTGCGCGAAGTCGCGCGCACATCCGGCAGACGATCGCCGAACTGCTGAATCATGCCGACAAAAATGATGTCCTCCACCGGATCGATCCAGAACCAGGTGCCGGCGGCGCCGCCCCAGTAATACTCTCCCTGCGAATAACCCTCGGCGGCCACCGGGTCTTCGATGATGGCGAAGTCGAGACCAAAGGTTGTGCCGGAGGCACCGAGGGCGATGCCCTCCACGGCGTCGGGTAACTGGTTGCGGTGCATGAGGTCCACCGTGAGCGGCGCCAGGATGCGCACGCCATTGAGTTCGCCGCCGTTGAGCAGCATCTGGCTGAATCTCGCGTAATCCATGGCCGTGCTCACCAGGCCGCCGCCGCCGGATTCGAAGTTGGGCTCCACCAGAAAATTGGCGTCCGCGAAGCGCTCGCGTGCGATCAGTTCGCCGTTGTCGTCGTAGCTATAGACCTGGGCGAAGCGGTCGACCTTCTCCTCCGGCACGTAGAAATGGGTATCGATCATGCCCAGGGGGTCAAACAGGCGATCCTCGAGGAACTCGCCAAAACGCTGCCCGGACAGCCGCTCCACCAGGGCACCCTGTACATCCACCGAGACACTGTAGTGCCACATCGTGCCGGGCTGCTGGCGCAGGGGAATGGCACCGAGCTTGGCGATGAATTCATCCAGGGTCTGGTTGGCGTCCAGGATGTTGGCCTCAACATACATGTCGTCCACCGCCGACTGGGAGAAGAGGCCATAGCTCAGGCCACCGGTGTGGCTCATCAGCTCGCGGATGGTCATGGGATGATCCGCCGGCTCCAGGATCGGCTCGCCGTTCGCATCCTCGCCGGCATAGACCTGCAGCCCCGCCAGCTCCGGCAGGTATTTCTCCACCGGGTCCGACAGGCGAAACTCGCCCTCCTCATAGAGCATCATCAGGGCGACGCCGGTGACGGGCTTGGTCATGGAATAGATGCGAAACAGCGTGTCGTTGCGCATGGGCGCGCCGGATTCAATGTCACGGTAACCCACCGAGTCGAAGTGTACGATCCTGCCTTCCCGTGCCGCCAGGGTCACCGCGCCGGCCAGCAGCCCCGCGTCCACATGGTCCCGCATGGCCTCGGTGATGCGACCAAGGCGCCTGGCATCGAAGCCCGCTGACGCAGGCGCTGCCATCATCAGGTCACGCTGTGGTGCCGGCCGCCCGGAACCCGTCGACGGCGTATTCGCTGTCGATTCATTGCCGGCCGGCGCACAGGCCGGTAACAGACTGGCCAGAACCCCTGCCAGTAACAAGGCTCGCAGATTGAACGAGTAGGTAAAATTTACACGTAGCATGACATTCCCCCCGAAATTCCTGTTATCGATAGGCGGCCCTGTGATAATCGGAGCCGCGCCGACGCTGCCGGCCCGCATACTGAAACAGTTACCCATCTGGCGGATCAGGTCAAGAGGCCGGCGACGCAATGCCGATTCGCGGGGGCGATGCCGGGTCTGTTCGTGCCGTCAATCGGTCGCCGGGGTGCGGTGTACGCTATAGCCCTGCCAGTGGGAGGCGGTTCAGGTAAGTCTGTGAACTCAAGCTGAGCGGGCCCTTCCGGGAAAATGTCGTCCGCCACTGTCGCGCGGACCACTTCTTGCGCTATAATCCTTCCAGTCCTTAGGGGTGGCGCTTGCGCCTGAGATGCTTGCCGACAGATTGCTGTCGCAGCGAACCCTGGAACCTGATCCGGTTAATACCGGCGTAGGAAAAGGAAGGTTGCACTCCCTGTACTTTACTTTTACCACGTCTGAAGCCGGGTCTCTTTAACCAACATCCCGTTGAGGAGAGACCGTGCAAATCTTACGACTATTACAATTAATACAGCTTTTATTCCTGACCAGCGCTTTCCTGTTGCCCCAGGTCGTCCAGGGCGCCGCCCAGATTGAAGACAGCGAAGAGATTGGAGAGGTTGAAGAGATCCAGGAGATCGTCGTCACGGCGGATTTCCGCGACGCCAGTCAACTGGAAATCCCTGCCAGCCTCAGCATCGTATCGGAAGCAGTAATCCGCGCACGCAATGCCGAACATCTCGAAGACGTGATCGCGGGCATACCCAATGTCAATTTTGCAGGCGGGACCGGACGCGCGCGCTTCTTCCAGATTCGAGGCATCGGCGAACGCAGCCAGTTCGTCGATCCGATCAATCCTGCGGTGGGCATCCTCATCGACGGTGTCGACATGAGCGGCATCGGCAGTGCCGCTACCCTTTTCGATGTCGAACAAGTCGAGGTGCTCAGAGGCCCACAGGGCACGCGCTATGGGGCAAACGCCCTCGCCGGGCTCGTCAATATCAAGACGAAGGACCCGTCTGAGGTATTCACCGCGTCGTTCGAGTCGAGCATTGCCGACTACGATACCGCGAGCATCGGCGGCACCGTTTCCGGGCCGCTCGGTGATGCACTCGCGTTTCGGCTGGCGGCCCAGAAACATCGTTCCGATGGCTATACCGACAATGCTTTTCTTGGGCGCGATGACGTAAACGCCAGGGATGAGACAACGGTCAGGGGTAAGTTGGAAATAGAAGCATGGGCAAACAACACCACGACAATGACGCTGTTTCATATGGATGTCGACAATGGCTATGACGCCTTTTCGCTCGACAACTCACGCGTAACGCTGTCCGACGAACCCGGGCACGACCGCCAGGAGACGACGGCACTGGCCATCGACAGCAGCTGGCAGCTCGATGCCGTGGATGTCGAGATTCTTGCATCGGGCGCGGCGTCAGACCTGGCCTATGGCTTCGATGAGGACTGGACCTATACGGGCATACATCCAGCCGGATACACATCGACGGATGACTATGTCCGTGACCGCAGGACCGCCAGCTTCGAGGCGAGGCTATTATCGAACGAGTCGAGTCGGCTACTGTCTGATCGTGCCGATTGGCTTGTCGGAATCTATACGCTCAGTTCCAACGAGGATCTGCGACGCGAGTACACGTTCCTGCCAGGCCCGTTTGCCAGCGAGAACAACTTCGACACCGTGGCGGCTTTCACCCAGCTCGACGTCAATGTGTCTGATGACTTCCTTGTGACCGTCGGACTGCGCCTGGAAAATCGCAGTACAGACTATGTGGACTCGGAAGGCGTCACCTTCAGCCCCGAGGAAACACTCTACGGCGGACGACTTGCACTGAAGTGGTTGCGCGAAGACAGCATGGTCTATGCCAGCCTCGCCCGCGGCTACAAGGCGGGCGGATTCAACACCGATGGCTCCCTCGACTCAGACCTGCGCCAGTTCGATTCGGAATTCCTGTGGGAGCTTGAAACCGGCATCAAGGGCACGCTCCTGTCAGGGCAGCTTGGTTACCGAACCGCGATCTTCTATGACATCCGTCGCGACCAACAGGTAAAAAGCTCCATCGTACGGGATCGCGGAGACGGCACGACCGAGTTCATCGATTTTTTCGGCAATGCCGCCGAAGGGAATAACCTGGGCTTGGAACTGGAAACAGACTGGCAAGTCACGGATGGCATCACGCTCACTGCCGGCCTTGGCTTACTCGATACCGAGTTCGACGAATTCATCAATGCGTTCGGCGAGGACTACTCGGGGCGGGAACAGGCACAGGCACCCGGATACATGTACACGCTGGCGGCCAACTTTGTGCGCTCGCGATGGTTTGCGAACCTCTCGCTCGACGGCAAGGATGACTTCTACTTCTCGGACCGTCACAATCTTCGCAGCACCGGGCACACTCTCCTGAACGCACGGCTGGGTTACGATGCGGGAGCGTGGTCCATCAGCCTGTGGGGCAGGAATCTCACTGATGAGGACTACACAATCCGCGGCTTCGGCAGCTTCGGCAACGATCCACGCAAGAACTACATCGTGGAGCCCTATGTGCAGTTCGGCGAACCACGAATCGTCGGCGCTTCATTCGATTATTCACTCTAG
>JBBDSI010000345.1:4581-10185 GCA_040905005.1 Pseudohongiellaceae bacterium | reverse complement strand
TTGATATCAGCCTGTATCCGCTCAAGGAAGACTTCGTTCCCCCGATTCGGGAGTTTATCGAGCGGATCAGTGCCTACCCGAACGTCCATGTCACACGCACCGATCTCTCGACCCAGTTGTTTGGCGATTATGACGAGGTGATGGACCTCCTCAAGACGGAAATTGGATATAGCTGGGAGAAGTGGGGCAAGGGTACCTTCGTCATCAAGCTGTTGCTGGATGACCTGCGCGGGCTTTCCCAGGACTGAACGTTGCTGGAATCGCTCATCGAACAGGCTCGCGGCAACTCCGTCGCCGAGCTGATTGCCGTCGCGTTTGCCGTCGCTTACCTGCTGCTCGCGGTTCGCGAACACATTGGCTGCTGGTTTGCCGCGATGATTTCCACGGCCATCTATCTGCTCATCTTCATTGATGTCAGACTGTACATGGAGGCGGCCCTGCAGGTCTTCTATTTCGGCATGGCCCTCTATGGCTGGCGGCAGTGGACCCATGGCGGGAGAGCGGATCGCCCACTCGCCGTTTCAACCTGGACGCCCTCCCAGCACGGAGTCGCAATCGGCGTTATCGTCGCAGCCACGTTCCTGTCCACCTGGCTGCTTTCGAGCTACACCGACGCCCGTCTTCCGTTGCTGGATTCCTTTACAACCTGGGGCGCCGTCATCACGACGTTTATGGTGGCAAGAAAGGTGCTGGAGAACTGGATTTACTGGCTGGTGATCGACAGCGTTGCAATCTTCCTCTATCTCGACCGCGAGCTATACTTTACCGCGCTGCTGTTTGCCGTCTATATCGTTATCATTTTCTTCGGCTGGGCATCATGGCTAAAGAGCTATCGCCAACAGATCGCCTGAAGCACACGCTGGCGCAATGGCAGTCCTGGCAGGCCAGGCTCACCCGCAGACCGGACCTTGTCGGGGATCTCAATGGCAAGAGCAACGACACGTTTCTCGTCGCAGGGGGAAACGAGCAGTTCGTCGTCAGGATCAACAGTCCTGCGCACCGCCTGGGTGTCGACCGGACGGCTGAGCTCCAGATACTGACAGATATCGCAGCAAGAGAGTACGCCCCCAGCGTGGTCTTCGCCAGCGAGGAGATTCTGGTCACCCGCTACGTCACCGGCGGCCATCCACAGCCGGATCAATGCCGATCCTGGCTCGATCGGGCCGGTCGCCTTTTCCGCACCATCCATACAACGCCAACGCGGGTCACGACAATTCTCGACCCGCTCCAGCACGCAATCAATTATTGCAAAGCCATTGAGAACCCGGACCGACTCATTACAGCGTGTCTCGAGAAATTACTGCAAAGACCCCAGGTGACGCCGGACGACGTGTGCCTTTGTCACAACGACCTCCTGTTCGAGAACATCATCAGCAACACGGCAGGCTGGGTCGCGATCGATTGGGAATATGCCTCGCTCGGGGACCCCGCATTCGATCTCGCAGTGCTCGTCGAGACGATCGATGCCGATGATTCTGAACTGGAAATCCTGCTGGACGCCTACGGCTCACAACACCCTCGGGATCGCATCAACTACTACCGAGACCTGTATCGCCTGATCGAGATAATGTGGTGGCGCCTGAAGTCACCGGACGAACCGTCGCTTCCCGGACTCACTGAACTGGCGACCCGACTCGACGTTACAGCGCCTGTTTAAGCGGTCAGTGGGAACACTGCTAACTTGTCAGTGCCCCGTGTCCTCGATCAATTCCCGATGCACACACACCGCCGTGCGCTTGGGTCGGATGGGCATGCCCCTGCCTTCGAGGTGCGCTCGCGTGAACGCCGCCCCGAACAGGAGGATTAGCGAGGAATAGTTCACCCAGAGCAGGAGCAGCGCCAGAGAGCCAGCGGCACCGTAGGCGGATGCCGTTGCGGTATAGGCCAGGTAGATGGCGATCAGAGACCGGCCCACCGTGAACAACACTGCGGTGATAAACGCACCGAGCAGGACGTCCCGCCAGGACAGCAGCACGTCGGGAAGGATCTTGAACATCGCCGAGAACAGGAGCGTGATAACGACCAGCGACAGGGACAGTTCCATGCCCACCATCGCCCAGCCAGGAACCGGCAGCCATTCCTCCGCGAACGCCATGACGCCACGCAACACCACGGACAGGAGCAGCGAGACCAACAGGACGAAGCCGATGGCCAGGATGATGGTCAGCGACAGCACCCGGGTCTTGACGAAGACCCACATGCCGCTCCTGGATGGTCTTGGCGCGACGTCCCAGATCTGATTCAGGGACTTCTGCATCTGGGCGAATACCGTGGTGGCACCGACCACGGTGGCGACGATCCCGATCAACGCCGGCCAGATGCCGCTCTGGTCGATCTGGGAATTGGCCACCGCCGTCTGCACCGCCTCTGCCGCTTCCGGGCCGAGAGTTCCCTCGAGTTGCTCGAAGAGTGTGCCCTGGGCAGCACGCTCGCCGAGAACCAGCCCGACCAGGGTGACAACCACCACCATGATGGGCGCGATGGAGAACACGGTGAAGAACGCCAGCGCCGCCGCATAAATAAAGGCCTGGCTCGCCAGCCAGTTGCGGCTCGCAGCACCCAGGATGCTGAGCCAGTGCCGCACCGGAGCGGGGAGCTTGTCGAAAATTTTGGCAACCATGGATAGAGGATACTTCAGCCTCGGGGCCGGCAACAGGGAACACTGACAACTTAATCACTTTACTCACCAAGCGCCATAAGTACACAGCCATCATCAGCCTGTCCGCACCCATTCACAATCACTTCGAGGCCCCAAGTTGGCTGAAATCGAGACGGTGGGCGATTTATCGCGCCTATAAACCCACTCTCAGTGCCCTCAGGATTCGCTTTTTTTGAGAACGAACGCCTCTTCCCGGCCCCGGATACTGTAATATATGGCGCCATGAAAATACCGAAACGAATCCAACCCCTGATAGAGGAAGGCCTGATCGACGAGGTCATCAGCAGGCTGATGAGCGGCAAGGAGGCTGATGTCTATGTAGTGCGCTGCAATGCCGAAGTCCGCTGCGCCAAGGTCTACAAGGAAGCAGCCAACCGCAGCTTCAAGCAGGCAGTGCTCTACCGGGAAGGCCGCAAGACCCGGAGCAGTCGTCGTGCCCGTGCCATGGACAAGGGCTCCAGGTTTGGCCGTCAACAGCATGAGGAGACCTGGCATAACACCGAAGTCGATGCACTGTTTAAACTGGCCAGTGCCGGTGTGCGAGTTCCACAACCCTACTCGTGTGTCGACGGGGTCCTGCTGATGGAATTGATTACCGATAGCGAAGGCGCTGTGGCACCACGCCTGAGCGAGGTGTCGATGTCAGCCCGGCAAGCCCTGGATAGCCACGCCAGCGTCATTCGGGACGTGGTGCGCATGCTGTGTGCAGGCCTGGTACACGGCGATCTGTCTGAATTCAATATTCTGTTGGATGATCAGGGCCCGGTGATTATCGACCTGCCGCAAGTGGTGGATGCTGCTGCCAACAACAATGCCGAGGCCATGCTCGCACGGGACGTTAACAGGATACGCGGTTTCTACGCTCAATTCGCCCCGGAATTGCTGGATAGCCAATACGCAAGGGAGATCTGGAGCCTGTACGAGGCCGGTGAGTTACACCCGGATAGCAAGCTGACCGGCATCATGCCTGAAATCACGCAGAATGCCGATGTGGATGAGGTGATGCGGGAGATTAATTCAGCGCTGGACGAAGAGCAAAGCCGGAGAGAACGCCTGATCGAATCCGAAAGGTAGCCTTCCCAAACCACGCCAGAAGAGATGGTTATCAGTGTCCCCGGTAGTTATATGACTCACTCCTTGCTCCGGATGGTGGGCTGATAGACCGACTAGGGAAAACTGCGCGCGGGCGTTACGCGCCATACTGAGTTGCCAACGTCATCGGCTACCAGCAGCCCCCCACGTCCATCCAGTGCCAACCCTACAGGCCGCCCGCGGGCGTTGCCGTCTGCGTCCACGAAGCCGGACAGCACGTCCCGTATCGGGCCGACCGGCCGACCGCCGGTGAACGGTACAAAGACGACTTGATAGCCATTCAGTGGCCGTCGGTTCCAGGAACCATGCAGACCTACGAACGCACCCTCACTATATCCGACCACGCCGTTGCTGTTGAAAGCCAGACCCAACGGCGCCACGTGCGCACCGAGAGCGAAATCTGGCGAGACCGCGCGCGCCACCAGCTCTGGTTGTTGGGGGCGCACGCGTTCATCGACGTGCTGGCCGTAGTAGCTGTAGGGCCAGCCGTAGAAAGCGTCCCGGCGAATTGAGGTCAGGTAATCGGGCACCAGGTCGCTGCCGAGTTCGTCGCGTTCGTTGACAACCGCCCACAGCGCACCCGTGTGCGGCTCCCAGTCCAAGCCAACCGGATTGCGCAGGCCCGAAGCGAATACCCGCGTAGTGCCGGTGGCAACATCGACCTCGAGTATCGCCGCGCGCATGTACTCGGCTTCCATGCCGTTCTCGGCGACGTTGCTGTTGGATCCGACGCCCACATACAGATGGTCGCCATCGGCGCTGGCGACCAGGCTTTTGGTCCAGTGATGGTTTAACTCGTCGCCGCTGCCGGGCAGGTCGGTAACCTTGGCGGGGACAACGGTGACGGTTGTCTCTCCGCGCTGATAGGGCACTTTCAACAACGCGTTGGCGTTGGCCACATATAACGTGTCTCCGGCCAGCGCCATGCCGAACGGCGACTCCAGGTCCTGAAGAAACACACTACGGAATTCGGCTTTACCGTCACCATCAGTATCGCGCAGCAGGGTGATGCGGTTGGCGCTCGGCACTCCACTCCCTGCGCGCCTCATAATCTGTTTCATCACCCAACCCTTGATGCCGCTGATCCCGCTTTTCCCCGATGGCGCGTTGGTCTCGGCAACCAGCACGTCGCCATTTGGCAGGACGTACAGCCACCGCGGGTGGTCGAGGCCCTCGGCAAAGGCCGTCACCTGCAGGTCCGCTGCCGGGGTCGGAGCGGCACCATCTGCCCACCCAACCGCCGGCGCAATTTCGACGGTGGGAATCAGAGTGCGGTTGGGGGGAGGTAATTCCGGATCAGGGCCGGTCCCGGCCTGCGCCGGCAACCGCGCAACTCCTCCGCAAGCTGACAGAAAGGCAAGCAAGGGTAGCAATGCCAATGTGCAGGCCGTCTTTCTCAAGGCAACGATTCCTGTGCTGGATGGGTGCGGCGTTTTCCAGACGCGGGCATCGGCAACCCGCACCAATTTGTGCAGCGCATCGACGACCTCCCGGATGGGCGCTACCAATGCGATGATTTTATTATCGAATTTCATCGTTGGGTCCCTGGACTCAGCGCATTGGTGTACCTGAATATACGGCCTAATGTTACGTGTACTCTGTGCGCTGGCGCTCACCGCACTAGTTGCACTGGCTTTAGCTTGCTGATTTGCGGGAGTTATTGAAACAGCCGAAACCGAGAGTGATCGTCAGACTCAGTTGCTACCGAAGAGGGACCCGCCGCGTCAGGCTCCATTTTCCGCCCGCACCGGCGGTTCCGGCTTTGGAATGATACAGCGCACTACCGTGCCCTGTTCAGGGCCGGGCGCGATTTCCAGAGTGGCACCAATCAACGATGCCCGATGGCGCATGGT
>JBBDSI010000345.1:0-4481 GCA_040905005.1 Pseudohongiellaceae bacterium | reverse complement strand
CCAACCGTCTCCTCAGCCGAATAGCCATATAGTTCTTTAGCTCTAGCATTCCAGCTTTGTATGTTTCCACTCAGATCACAGGTGCTCACGGCATCATGCGCATTGTTGAAAAACAAAGACTGACGGTAGATGGCTTGCTCGGCCTGCTTGCGTTCGGAAACATCGCGGATCAGCGCAAAAAAGCCGAGCACCAGTCCATCTTCAGCAATATGGGGAACATAGCTTGCCTCAACGTCGCGCATTCCGGCGTCCTTGTACGGAATACGCATTTCGAAATGGACCTCGCGGCCGGAAAGAGCAGTTTCCACCTTGGGCTTGATGCGCTCGAAAGCTTCTGGTCCGAGAATGTCCTGCATGTGCCGACCATTCACTGTCTCCCGGGGACGCCGAAACCAGACCTCATAGGTCTGGTTGTTGTAGCGGTAAACCTGGAGGGAATCCACGTAGGAGATGCAAACCGGCAGAGAATCCAGCAGCAGCATCAAGGGTATATCCCCTGGTTCCTCTACGGCGGGAATGTTGGATACCTTATCTATTCCAGACATCGGGGCTCCTGTATTTAGAGCGGGAAGAAATAGAGCAGCTATCTTCCCGGAACTTAAGCGTCTTGTACGAGAGAAAAAACGGTTTGCAGCAAATTTCTCCGCAACATGATTACGAGACCGGCCTGAACATGGATCACGTACGGCTGAGAGACAGAGGGGGTTAAATGCCTTGCCGGACTTGCCCCACGGATATCATGGTAATCCTGGAATCGAGCTGCGTCTTTATGCCTGACAGGCGCTGCAGCGGTATTGACGGAGCGGGTTAGCTTCTGTTCGCGTGCACAGGAGATTGACCTGGGCATCCGCGTCGCGGTGGCACAAACTACTGGCACGACGGGATTGGAAAATTACTTTAGATTCAGTGCGTAAGGCATCCGCAATAGTTTCAGCTGATTTTTCTGGAATAACCGGGAGTCCGTCCGGATTTGGTTTGTCTGACAGATTCTGCGATCATTGGCGCCCCCGGCAGTTCCCCTCCCAGTGTATTGGAGTTTTCTACCGTATTCGGCACCGCCCGGGCACTATCCCGCCGAGGTCTCGTTTGTAGATAAGCGCTCCCTCCTTAAGTCGTTAACCAGAAACGAGAGAAGTTATGACCGAAGCTGCACAACCCACACGCAATACCCTATTCATTGAAGTTAGCGGCGCGGGCCTGCCCGAAGTGGATGGCCTTTATGTGCCTTCAGAAGCCCCGCCCGCCAAGTCAGAATCCGGCACCGTGTCCAGCCAGGGATACTGGAATGGCAAGATGGCCTGGGATCGCGCCGATGGCAAAGCCGCCAGAAGCCCCGCGTTGTCCTACTCCAACAGTTACAAGTCGTGGCGCATCTCCCGGCTCGATGGGCATCTCGCCTACGAAATCACCTGCGACGACGATCTGCCGCCCACCGACCGGGAATGGAACGTGTACAAAATGGGTGTCGCGCCCGCGCCCAAAGTGGTGATCCACTATGTTGACCCGAGAGAGCCCTGCCCGGCACCGAATGTGGTTTATGTCCTGGGTGGCCCCGGAGCTGGCAAGGGGACCATGTGTGAACTGGCGGAGATCCAATTGGAGTGGACGCATCTTTCCACCGGCGATTTACTGCGTGCCGAACAGCAGGCAGGTGGCCCGACCACCGAGGTTATCAAGGAATACATTGCCGCAGGGAAACTGGTGCCCAACGAAATCGTGGTACGGTTGTTGAAGGACGCGATGGAAAGAACGACCCGCACCACCGGCAGGCGAAACTTTTTAATCGATGGCTTCCCCCGCTCGCTGTCCAACCTGGAAGCGTGGTACGAAGTGTTCGGCCGCGAAGCGGAACTGCCCACCATGTTGTACTTTGAGTGCCCGTTCGAGGTGCTTGAACAACGTATCCTGGGTCGCGCCAGATACTCGGACCGGGCCGATGACAACGTGGAGGCCATGAAGCTGCGATTCGATACCTTCAAGGCCGAGACACTACCGACTGTCGAGCTATTCAAAAACAAGGGCAAATGCGTTGAGATCGATACCAGCCAGGATCGCGAAACCGTGTATTCACTATTCCGCGAGCAACTGGCCCAATACACCGATCCCCGGTTAATGGCGCAACCTTTGAGCGAACAGGCAGAAATTCTACTGGGCCTGAAGCCCTATCCAAAAAACCCATAGTCCACTTATGCCAAGAGAAACACCTCAAGACGCGACCCTGCAATGCGATTCCATGATGGAACGGATCACGGCATTGCACGAGATCCGTCTCGATCGGGTGCTGCAATGGTTAAGGGCCAGTGGTGCGCGCCGTGTGCTCGACCTGGGTTGCGGTTCGGGAATGTTGCTGCACAGATTGGCCACCGAGGAACAGCTCGAACAGATCGTCGGTCTGGAAAATTGTCCGCGCTCGCTGGCAAAGGCACGACAACTACTGGCGGAGCATCCTCGCGCACCCTTTGCACAACTACAACTAATCAACGGTTCCTACACCGAACCGCAGCCAACGCTTGCTGATTATGATGCCGCCGTCATGGTGGAGACCATCGAACACATCGAGCCGGGTCAGCTATCGGCCGTGGAGCGAGCTGTGTTTGGGCAGATGCGACCGCGGATGGTTTACCTGACTACGCCCAACCGGGAATACAACCCCCTGTATGGCCTGCACCCCGATGAGCTGCGCGATCCCGACCACAAATTTGAGTGGAATCGCGCCAGGTTCAGTCAGTGGGCGCAAGGTGTCGCGCGACGCAATGGTTATCGGGTGACCCTGGGTGGCATTGGCGAAGAAGACCCCGAGTTCGGCCCGCCAACTCAAACCGCGTATTTTTCTCGCCTGGACTGAAGCAGAGCTGCCTTGTTCTGCCGTGCGGGCGCATGACTTCGTGTCAGAGCAGCATGCCTTGAAGCGCAAGGCCTCTTCAGCTTCATGATGAGCCCGGGGATGCGTTGATCAACTCGTCATCCCGGCGAATCATGGATCGTGTCTCCCCTGCTGTTCCGCCTCACTGCCTGAAACAGGTATCTCGACCAGGAAGACATCGACGCGTCCTACCTGCATCAGGTCGCGCAGGCCCATGTTCGAGGTGAACATGATCAGCTTGCCATCGGGCGAGGTGGTTGCGAACGGCGACTGACGATAGGCCGATTCGCCCCCCGGCCATGAGTAGTGATGCGCAACCAGGCGAACGTCCGACCCGTCCATACGGCGCGCCCCGATGCCGTCGTGGATGGGGCCAGCCGCGGCGAGCACCGTACGCTCGTCCGGACTGCCGCCTCCGTGCATCCACACATACAACTGGCTCTCTACCGCATCATAAAAATAGCTTCCTTCGCGCAGTTCCCTCACCGAGGCTGCCGGTCTGAGCGTATGCCGGAGCAGGGCCGGATTCGCCGGATCTGTCTGATACACGGAGCGTACGCCTATCTCAGGTTTCTGGTATTGGGCCTGCCAGTCAATGCCGGTGCGATAGACCTGATCGGCATGCAGGGACCACGCTGTCGCGGAAACCCGGCCCTGGTCGAAGTTGCTGCCGTAATACCACTGGGTCGCATCATCCGCATCCTGGATCCATTGCAGCGCATGATGGTTGGCGGAGAAATGATTGGCGTCGGCATAGTCTGCCGTTTCAACCGGGGGCCCCGACCGGGCAGGATCGAAGTAGAAATTCGGTGCATGAGTGTATGCCGAATTGACCGAAGGAAAAAGTCCGCGCCCCCAGCCCGTATGCGCAGCATAGATATAGCCATCGACGGGGCCGCCCCTGCAGGTCACCGTATCATCAGCGAGCTTCCACAAGTGCCATACGTTTTCGAAGGTATACGTCTCGAGCGGGCAGTCTGCACTGCCGCCGCCGCCATCGCGGATGAGAACATAGCTTCCGCCACGATCCAGCGCAGGTTCATCGAGTCCGGGGAATTGCCTGGTGCGCAAATCGCCACTGAGGCGATTGAAGGCAAACACCCGATCCTCTGCCGATGACTGGAACACGAACCACTCATCGTTTCTGGACACCTGCAGCCACTGCAACCTCGAGAACCGGCCTTCGATCTTGAAGCCCCGATTCGGAATACTGCCTTCACCCTCCCGCTTCATAGTGGCCGTATTGAACCGATACAGCCTGTTGCCGGACAGGTAATAGAGAATCTGCTCAAACCCGGGCCGGTTCGAGAAGGACAGCGTCAGGTCCGTCAACCGAGGCGGGAATTTCCGCCAGTTGCTGGTTTTCACAGCCGCCGGGCCGCGCTGGTAATCGACCAGCCAGGTTGAAAGTGTGTCCCTGCCCTGCTGCACGCGGATGAGCACCGTATGCATGCCATCGCCCCACTCGGCCGATAGCAACGGGCCACCCTCCGAATAATCGTGGTAGGCGAAACGGTTACCTGCAGGCACCTTTTCCGAGGTCAGCTTGAGGACATTGGCGCCGCTGGCGGGATCAAGATAGGTAAAGCCCGCGGGCGCGGTGCGAACACCGAGCGCG
>JBBDSI010000344.1:0-2809 GCA_040905005.1 Pseudohongiellaceae bacterium | reverse complement strand
TCCTCACCGGGCGAGAGTGCGGACCAGGCGTGAATTGCGGTAGGACAGCGCCTCCATCAGGTCCTGTTTGCGAATCGCCGCGCTGTCTTCGTAATCCGCCACCGTGCGCGCGACCTTGATGATGCGATGCACGCTGCGCGCCGATAGTCCAAGCCGATCCATGGCGTCCGCCAACCGCTTTTGCAGCGCGCTGTCGAGTCCGCAGTAGGTCTCCAACTCCCCCGCTTCCAACTCGCTGTTGAGCTTGCCGGCGCGTGACAGTTGGCGCTCTCTGCAGGCCTGGATGCGCGTGCGAGCCGCCGCCCAGTCCGTCTCGTCCCGCCCCTGCTCCAGCAGTTCCGCCTGACTCAGGCTGGGCAGCTCCAGCATCAGGTCGATGCGATCAAGCAGCGGTCCGGAGAGTTTACCCAGGTAACGGTTGATGCGCTCGCTGGAGCAGCGGCACTCCTGGCGCGGGTCGGTGGCGTGCCCGCAGGGGCAGGGGTTCATCGCCGCCAGGAGCTGGAAATCGGCCGGAAACGCCACCCGGTAATTGGCGCGACAGATGGTGATCTCGCCGGACTCCATGGGTTCGCGCAGTGAGTCGAGCACGCCCTGCTTGAACTCGGTCAGCTCGTCGAGGAACAGCACACCGCGGTGGGCCAGGGAGATCTCTCCCGGGCTCGCCCGGTTGCCGCCGCCTACCAGCGCTACGGCCGTGGCACAGTGATGCGGCGCCCGCAGCGGCCGCTGCCGCCAGTGATCGGCACGCACGGTCATGCCGGCAACCGAGCGAATGGCGGCAACTTCCAGCGCCTCGGTCTCGGCCAGGGGCGGCAGCAGGTTGACCATCACCTGGGCCAGCAGGGTCTTGCCGCAACCCGGTGGCCCCATCATCAACAGGTTGTGACCGCCGGCGGCGGCCACCTGGATGGCGCGCTTGGCCGGGAGCTGGCCCTTGACCTCGAGGGTAGTCAGTGTCGACTGGGCGCTCTCGTCGTTCGCCGCCTGCGAGTATTGAGTAAGCGGCGCCTGCCGCAAGGCGTGCTCGAGGTAATGCAGCAACGACTTCACTCCGTAGGCGCCGCTGTAACCGATCAGCCTCATCTCCTCGGCATTGGCATCCGGCAACAGGATTTGGCGGCCCTGGCGGCGCGCCGCCAACAACGCCGGTAGCGCCCCGTGTACCGCGCGGACGCGGCCATTCAGCGCCAGTTCTCCCAGTATCTCGGTATTCTCAAGCGCCGCCGCCGATATCTGCCCGAAGGCCGCCAGGATGCCCAGGGCGATGGCGAGGTCATAACGACCGCCGGTCTTGGGAATATCCGCCGGGCCGAGGTTGACCGTTATGCGTCGCTCGGGAAATTCCAGACCGGCATTGAGGATCGCACTGCGCACCCGCTCCTTGCTCTCCTTGACCGCCGTTTCCGGCAGGCCAACGATGGCGAAGGCGGGCAGGCCGCGCGTCAGGTGTGCCTCGACGGTAACCTCCACCGCCTCGACACCGAGGAGCGCACGGGAATGGACTGTAGCAAAGGACAAAGGCAGACCTTGCTCGCCAGGCGAGCCAATTAATCAGGACTGCCTATTAATTAGACGGTGCTACCGGATAATGCCAATTTTACGGACAAAAAAAGGGCGAAGGTGTGACCCTTCGCCCTTCGCATTCCCGTGGGGAATATCAGGACTGGCTGGATTCGACCATGTAGTCGACGAGGGCGCGCAGATCGGCGTCGGTGCAATCGAAGCACAGGCCCTTGGCGGGCATGGCGCCCATGCCGTTGATCACGTTCTGCATGACCGCGTCCATGCCCTTCTCCATACGCTCGGCCCACTGGTCGGCGTAGACGCCCGCTTCCACTTTCGGCGCGTTGGCGGCGCCGGTGGAATGGCAGGCGAAGCAGGAGGCCATGTACTTCTGTTCGGCATTGAAGCCATCGCTGGTCTGAGCCAGTTGCAGCGTGCCTTCATCGGCAGTGCTGAGGCCAACAAACAGTGCGGCGCTGGCGAAGACCAGCGAATTGATGAAAGTCTTGGATTTAGTAAACACGATTGATGCTCCTTGAAGCTTAATGAAGCTTAATAAAATCTGGCGGTTGTTGAATTACTGACTAACCATGTAGTCCACTATTGCTCTTAGTTGTTCGTCGCTGCAGTCGTTGCATATTCCGCGTGCGGGCATGGCACCTATGCCATTGACCACATTCTGCATCACGGCATCCATGCCTTTCTCAAGTCGGGTAGTCCACGCTTCCTCGTCATCCAGCTGCGGGGCGCCGGCAGCGCCGGTCATGTGGCAGGCCATGCAGAACTGGTTGTAGGTGGCGGCGGGATCGAAATCGCTGGCGCCGGCACTGGCCGTGTCTACCGGGGCTGATGCCGCGGGTGCGGGATCGGCGGGTGTTGATTGTTGAGCGGGCGCGGGGTCAGCAGGTGCTGATTGCTGAGCGGCCGGGGCCGGCGCAGCATTGGCGGCCGGGGCCGCAGCAGGCTGGCCAGCTGAGCCGCTGCCGGCAACCGGCTGGCCGACGCAGGCCTGACCCGCCAGGCAGACTGCGCCCACGGGTTGAATGTTGTCGGCGGCGGGCTGGGCGAGCGCCGGGGCGGCGAGCACCCATGCCACCAGCAGAAGCGCCGACGGCAGGGCCGCCGCGCGGGTGTTTTTCCACACTGTATTCATAAGGACTAAGTCTGTGCTTGCTGGACCGGCACAACGACCGGTTCTTTGAGTTTAAAGCGGACAGCAATTATAACGTATTTATCCCCTGCAAGTACCAGCTTTGATAGCAAGATGTTGTCTAATAAACGCAGTGGCGCGGTGATCGGCGCA
>JBBDSI010000343.1:0-2827 GCA_040905005.1 Pseudohongiellaceae bacterium | reverse complement strand
TGCGGCGGCATGTACACCGCCAACACCATGGCCAGCGCCATCGAGGCCATGGGCATGAGCCTGCCCAACTCCTCGGCCCAGGACGCCATCTCCCCGGAGAAGGAAGACGACTGCGTCAGCGCCGGCGAGGCGATCATGACCCTGCTGGAGCGCGACATCAAACCGTCGGACATCATGACCCGCGCCGCCTTCGAGAACGCCATCAAGGTCACCATCGCCCTCGGCGGCTCCACCAACGCCGTGCTGCACCTGCTGGCCATGGCCTACACCGTCGGCGTCGAGCTGGAGCTGGAAGACTTCAACCGCCTCGGCAAGGACGTCCCCATGCTGGCGGACCTGAAACCCTCCGGCCAATACCTGATGAGCGAGCTGATCAAGATCGGCGGCATCCAGCCCCTGATGAAGATGATGCTGGACGCCGGCATGCTGGACGGAAGCTGCATGACCGTCACCGGCAAGACCTTGGCGGAAAACCTGGCGAACGTCAAACCCTACCCCGAGGGCCAGGACATCATCCGCGGCTTCGACAAGCCCATCAAGAAGGACAGCCACCTGCGCATCCTGCACGGCAACCTCGCCCCTACCGGCGCCGTGGCCAAGATCACCGGCAAGGAAGGCCTTTCCTTCACCGGCACCGCCAGGGTGTTCGAGTCCGAGGAAGACAGCCTCAAAGGCATCCTCGACGGCACCGTGCAGGCCGGCGACGTCATCGTCATCCGCTACGAGGGCCCGAAGGGCGCCCCCGGCATGCGCGAGATGCTCTCCCCCACCTCCGCCATCATGGGCAAGGGTCTAGGCATGGACGTGGCGCTGATCACCGACGGGCGCTTCTCCGGCGGCTCCCACGGCTTCGTCGTGGGACACGTGACCCCGGAGGCGGCCGAGGGCGGCCCCATCGCCATCGTCCGCGACGGCGACACCATCGCCATCGACGCCGAGGCGAACACGGTCACCCTGGACCTCAGCGACGCCGAGATCATCACCCGCCTGGACCGCTGGGAGAAACCAGCGCCGCGCTATAAGCGTGGCGTGTTGGCCAAATACGCGGCGCATGTGACCTCGGCCTCCGAGGGCGCGGTCACGGACAAGGATCTGCAGGAGTAAGCGGCATTATCGGAGCTACGACCATTGCCGGCGAAGAGCACCTTGCGGACTGAGCGTCCGAAACTCGCGATTGAGGGGTCACAGCAATGAAAGAGAGCGCCGACTACGTCAAGCTCGTCGAGTGGAGCGAGGAAGATCAATGTTATGTAGGTAGCGCCCCCGGCCTACTGCTTGCCGGCTGCCACGGGAGCGACGAGCGACAGGTATTCAACGACTTGTGTAACATCGTGGAAGAGACTATCCATATCTACAAGGCCGATAAAAAACCGCTACCCAAAGCCCGGACTATTCATGAACTGCCGTAGCGAGGGCGTCGAGATGCCCAAAAATCGGGACCCTCTGATTAAGTCAGACAGGTCTCTGGCCTTCAGACGGCGCGCCTGGCAAGGCGTCGTTCCGCCGACGTGCCGGCAGCCCGTCAAGGTGCCTACAGCGCAATATAAAGAGCGCAACGCGGTCAGGGGTGCCATGAAGGCCCCTTCGGGCGGGGCCTGAAAGCCGCTGCTGCCGCGTTGCAATCCTTGCCAATAGGACTCGCTATTGCCGGCGGACTGCGCCTTGCAGCAGCGGCTTTCAGACTCCCGCAGAGACTTGTCTGACTTGATCAGAGGGTCCCTAGCGTGGCGCGGACCGGAAGGCGCGCAGGCGTACTTGATAGTACGTCGAGCACATCATGGGAGCACGCGCTGTCTTTTTGGGAACTCTTTTAAGGCGATCGGGCGTCCGCAGTAGGTTGTTCATGAATAGTCCGGGCTAACCACTTCCGGCCGTGATTACGCGAACAGAATTCAGTCCGTCGCCTGACCCGCATAGTGCAGCAGTACACCCGTTGCGCCGGCCGCTCCCCGCCCGGTCAGACGCTCAGGACATGCACCAGCAGCGCCAGGACGGCGAAGAAACCAACCGCGAACGCCAGGGTGCGCAGATAAGGCACCTTGAAGGTGTAACAAAGCGCGTGAACGATGCGCGCCAGGAAAAACACCAGGCAGGCGATCGCCGTGGTGCTGCTGCCAATCCCGCGCAGCTCGATGATCAGCACCAGCGGCGCGAACAGCACCAGGTTCTCCACCGCGTTGTAGTGGGCCGACTTCAGCCGCTGCGCCCAGCCGGCCAGCGGCGCCGGGTTGTCCTGGTAGCCCATGGCCGGCAGTAGGCCGCGTACCGCGATCTGATTAAGAATATAGGGCACCCACAGGATACCGGTCAGCAGGATGGTGTAGGTCAGATAAGTCAGTTCGGCACTCATAACATAGCCTCGTTTTATAGAATGATCGACAAGCCCGGCCGACTACCGCAACACGTCAGTCTCCCGCACTATAGCAGACTCATTCCGACGCCAGGAGCCTGTCGGACTTAGGGTTGCCCTACTGCGGCGGTGGTCTTTTGGCCCATTTTTCCGCGCATTTTCGTTAAATAGGACTCGCTATTCGCCTCAAATGCGCGAAAAAATGGCCTCAAAATCCCACTCGCCTCGCTACGGGCACCTAAGCCCGACAGGCTCCTGGTGCTTGAATGTGCCGGCCGGCGGCGGCAGAATGCCCTGACCTAAAATAACAATAAGAGACAAGGACGTTGCCAGACTTCTTCACCGCACTCGGCCCCCTGCTGGACGGCTCTTTTCTGCAGACCGCCGCCCTCTGGCCCCTGCAAAACATCCCCGGCTTTCCACCCATCATCCAGACCGTGCACATCCTCGGCATCGCCGTGGTGATGGGCTCGGTGA
>JBBDSI010000342.1:0-2834 GCA_040905005.1 Pseudohongiellaceae bacterium | reverse complement strand
TTTTTGGGTGTCTGGATTCCACATTTGTGGATGTCTAGATTTTGTGCGGCCGCAAACTGCCTGAGCGGAGACTGAGGTATCACGATGGAGATCGATCATGATCGGCGCGATCGCAGGCGACGTCATCGGTTCGGTCTATGAAGGTGCTCCGGCGCGAGCGAAGGACTTCCCCCTGTTCGTGCCCGGTTCCACCTTCACCGATGACACGGTGCTGACAGTCGCCGTTGCCAGCGCGATCCTCGGCGGGGAGGACTACGCGTCGTCGCTGCGGCGATGGGGCCGCCGCTTTCCCCGCGCCGGCTACGGCGGCTGGTTTCAAGACTGGCTGTTTCACGACGATGCGGGCCCCTATAACAGTTTCGGTAATGGCTCGGCGATGCGGGTGGCAGCCGTGGGCTGGGCCTTCGCTGATCTGGACGCGGTCCTGCGCGAGGCGGCAAGAAGCGCCGAGGTCACCCATAACCATCCGGAAGGCATCAAGGGGGCGCAGGCCATTGCCGCTGCTATCTTTCTGGCGCGTGGTGGCCATGGTAAGGAAGCGATCGCCCGCCTGCTCCCCGACCGCTTCGACTATGACTGCTCCGCCACGCTGAGCGACCTGCAAAGCCGCGGAGGTTTCGATGTCACCTGCCAGGGTACCGTACCTGCCGCGGCAGTAGCCTTCCTGCAGTCGACCGACTTCGAGGATGCTGTGCGTAACGCCATCTCCTTTGGCGGTGATGCGGACACGCTCGCCTGTATCGCCGGCGCCATGGCCGAGGCACACTATGGCGCTGTGCCGGCAGCGATCCAGAGAGAAGTTTTTCGCCGTCTGGACAGAGCGTTACAGGTAGAGGTTATGGCGTTTGCTAACCGTTACAATGTGCCTCTGGCCGACCCTCACCACGACAAGGAAGACCGAGCATGAATATTTTGTTGTTTCTTGGCACGACGCGAGACAGTGCGCCGCCGGTACCACCGAGGCTCGGCCTCCGGATTGCCGGAGCTTGTCGGAATCACTTCGCTGCCCATCTCGCAGATCATTCCGTGGAATTGATTGATGCGATGGATTTCGAGCTCGGGAAGGTGTTCAAGCCTCAGTTTGCCTATTCCCGCGGCAAGAGCCCGGAGCCGCTGGAGACGCTGGCAGGCAAGATCGAGGCAGCCGATGCGTACATCATGGTGAGCCCGGAATACAATCATTCGATGAGTCCCGCGCTGGCGCATCTGTTGAATCATTTCGGCAGTTCCCTCTTCGCCTACAAGCCGAGCGCGATCGTGACCTATTCCGCGGGGCAATGGGGCGGCACTCGCGCGGCGGTGGCCCTGCGCTCCTTCCTGGCGGAACTGGGCTGTCTGCCGGTGTCGGCGATGATTCATGTGCCCAAGGCGCAGCAGGTGTTCGAGGAAGACGGGACGGTGACAACCGACGAGGACGCTGAACGCTGGGCGAAGTACTTCGGCAGGACCTTCAACCAGTTGCTCTGGTGGGCGGCCGCGGCGCAGGCGCAACGCAGGCAAGTGGACCCGCATGCCCTGATCGGTGACTTTACCCGTGACCCCTCGCAGCGCAATGCGGGCTAGTTCATAGCAGGCCAGTGATGGCGACAGCTGCTAATCTCGCCTTCATTATCCTGGGACTGCTGCTGCTTTTCGCCGGCGCCGAGTCGCTGGTGCGCGGCAGTACTTCGCTGGCACTGCGCGCCGGGCTCAGTCCCTTGCTGGCGGGGCTGACGATCGTCGCCTTCGGCACCAGCGCGCCGGAGCTGGTGGTGAGCGTCGAGGCGGCGCTGAGCGGGCGTGGTGATCTTTCGGTCGGTAACGTCGTCGGCTCCAACTCCTTCAACATTGCTGTGATCCTTGGCATCGTGGCGTTGGTGTGTCCGATCCCCGTGGCCGGGCAGATCATCCGCAGTGACGCGCCGATCGCTCTCGGGGCGGCGTTGCTGCTGCCGCTGTTGCTGCTGGATCAGATGGTGGGCCGGGGCGAGGGGCTGTTGCTCGCGGTGGGACTGCTCGTCTATGTGTCCATGAATGTCCTGACTGCCAGGCGCCAGGCGGCGGCGGATGCCGGCGCCGATGCGGTACCAGGTATCTCTCGTCACTGGGGCCTGGACCTGGGGTTTGTCGCGCTGGGGCTGGGGGTGTTGATTCTCGGTTCCCACCTGTTGGTGGACAATGCCGTCGCGCTAGCGGAGGCACTGGGAGTCAGCGAGGCGGTGATCGGCCTGACCATCATCGCGGCTGGTACCAGCACTCCGGAGCTGGCCACCTCCCTGGTGGCCGCCCTGCGCAGTCAGCCGGACGTCGCAATCGGCAACGTCATCGGCTCGAACATCTTCAACCTGCTCGGCATTCTAGGGGTGGCATCACTCGTCGCGCCACTGCAGGCGCCGGGCATCTCCCTGCTGGATGTCGGCGCCATGATCGCATTCTCCGCACTGCTGATCCTCTTCCTCTATACCGGACGCCTGCTGCAACGCACCGAGGGCGCCGTGTTGCTGACGCTTTACGGAATTTATCTGTTTTTCCTCTGGCCTGCCTGAGCGGGAATAACTGCAAAGTCTGACTGGGGTTCGCCACGGTGGGGACAGAGTCATCCTTGGGGTTATGGAACATCATCCGAACAACGCTGTGCAACGCCCCGGGTTGAAAACGCTGGCCGACGCAGTCCTGCTCGCGCATTTTCTGTTCGCACTCTTCGCCGTCGCGGGCTTTGGCCTGGCTCTGATCGAGCCCGCCAGCGCCTGGCTGCACCTCCCGGTGGTGCTCTGGTCGTCGCTGGTGAACCTGGCCCACTGGACCTGCCCCCTGACACCCCTGGAGAAGAACTTGCGACGCCGCGCCGGCATGGA
>JBBDSI010000341.1:0-2849 GCA_040905005.1 Pseudohongiellaceae bacterium | reverse complement strand
ATTCCCTCAAGTCCGACATCACCGGGCGCTTGTTGGGGCGCTGTTCCAGGCCGCGGTTGAGCTGCGACAGGGCGATCAGCGGGCATTCGAACTCACGGGCGATAAGCTTCAGTGAGCGGGAGATCTCCGAGATCTCGTTGACGCGGTTCTCGGACGAGCCCTTGATCTGCATCAGTTGCAGGTAGTCGACGACGATCATGCCGAGCTGGCCGTGCTCGCGGGCGATGCGGCGCACGCGGGAGCGCATCTCCATGGGACTGACCCCGGCGCTGTCATCGATGAACAGCGACCGGTCCTTGAGCTTGGCCACGGCATCGTTGAAGCCGGGCCAGTCCTCTTCGGTGAGCTGGCCGCTGCGCAGGCGCGACTGGTCGATCTTGCCGATGGAGGACAGCATGCGGAAGATCAGGCCCTCCGCCGGCATCTCCAGGCTGAATATCAGCACCGGCCTGGTCTGGCTGAGCACGGCATGCTCCACCATATTCATGGCGAAGGCGGTCTTGCCCATGGACGGCCGCCCGGCCACGATGACCAGGTCGGCCTTCTGCCAGCCGGAAGTCATCTTGTCGAGATCGCTATAACCGCTGGACAGACCGGTGAGGCCGCCGTCGGAGCCGGCGAGCTCATCGATGCGCTCGACCGCGTCGGCAAGCAGCGGATTGATGGCCACGGGTCCGGCCTCCCTGGGCCGCTCGTCGGCGATGTTGAAGACCTTCTGCTCGGCCTCGTCGAGGACCTCCGCCGCCTTGCGGCCGCCGGTGTTGAAGCCACTGTCGGCGATGCTATTGGCCACCGAGATCAGGCGCCGCAGGATGGCACGCTCGCGGATGATGTCGGCGTAGGCGTGGATGTTGGCGGTGCCGCGGGCGTTGCCGGCCAGTTCGCTGAGGTAATCCAGCCCCCCGGCGGTGTCCAGCTCACCCAGGCTGTTCAGCGCCTCCACCAGGGTCACCACGTCGACGGGGCTGCCCGCCTCGCTCTGCCGCTGCATCATCGCGAAGATGAGCTGGTGTTCCGCGCGGTAGAAGTCCTCGGGCTGGAGCACATCGGCGATGTTGTCCCACTCGCTGTTGTCCAGCATGAGCCCGCCGAGCACCGCCTGCTCGGCATCGACCGAATTGGGCGGGACCTTGAGAGCGGTCAGCTTGTTGGCCTGAGCGGCTTTATTCTGTTGTGGCGAGTCGGCCATGTGTTTTCAAAAAAGCAAAAAAAAGAGCACCATCAGATGGTGCTCTATCGGTCTCGCAGAATCAAGAAGTCGACCCGGAACCCGGGACTGCACGGATCAATCAGAGGACCCCTGGGGTTTATCCTCGCTATCCGGGGCTCCGGGAGCCTGCGGATCATCTTCGAGGTCCAGCGCTTCCAGTTCGTCTTCGTCGATCGACTCAACGTCCTCGATCAGGCTGCCGTCATCGGAGGCGCCCATCGGGGCGTCCGGTGATACTACGGCCAGGGTGATCTCGGCGCTGACGTCATAGCCAAGGTCCAGCTGAATATCGTACTGACCCACTTCGCGGATAACACCATGGGGCAGCAGGACTTCGCTCTTGAGGATCTCCGCCTCCGCCTGGGTATTGATGACATCCGCGATATCCTTGGTGCCCACCGAGCCGAACAGCTTGCCTTCGTCGCTGGCGTTGACTTCGATCTTGATATTCAGGCCGTCGACCTTCGCCTTGCGCGCCTCGGCCTCGCCCACATGCTTATTGTGCTTCGCCATCAGCTCGGACCTGCGCTCCTCGAATTGTTCCAGGTTCGCCTTGGTCGCGGGAATGGCCTTGCCCTGGGGAAACAGGAAATTCCTGGCGAAGCCGGACTTGACCTCGGTGGTGTCGCCGATGTCACCCAGGTTGGTGATTTTTTCCAGCAGGATAATGTTCATGATTCTGTCCTCATTCAGTAATTCAGATGGCAGACGGCAGAATGCACACGTCTGATCTCTTGTATTCTGTCCGCGTATTCTCTCCGCGTATTCTGTCTGCCAGGTACTGTCTGCCAGGTACTACAAGCTAACTGCCGGCCACTCTTCCTCTGAAGTCGTACCAGCTATCCACCAGGGCGGCCAGCACCACCATCTGCACTACGATGGGCAGCATCAGCAGTGCGTAGAAAGCCACCAGCCACATGCTCGACAGCTCGCGCAGGCCGACCATCCCGTGAACCAGCGCCACGCCCGCGACCAGCAGCGGGATAACGAAATACATCACCCAGGACTCGGGAACGATGATCCCGAAACTGGCCAGCAGCATCAGGACGATCAGTACCAGTGCCACTTTCTGTTCTATGCGCAGGCTGTGGAATTCCTTGCGGAAACCACCTGGATTGTACAGCGCCGCCTGCAACCAGCGCGTCAGGATCAGCAGGCTCACCGCCAGAAACATGTACACCGAGCCAATGATACTCGGCAGCACCGCCCTGACCTGCTCCATCTGCACTTCCTGTACCTGATTGCTGGCCAGGTATGCTTCCAGCTGCTGGAACAGGGTGTCCAGTACCGCCGGCTGGATGCGGAACCACAATTCCACACCGACCCCGACCACGATGGCCGCCAGCAGCGTGAACTCCCAGGACTCCGTTTCCCGCAGCAGCCACGCCAGGCCGCCGATGCCGAAGACCAGTATCAGGGGCACGACGTCCCCCAGTATGGCCCACCCGACTAACGGCAATATTGCCCAGGCCAGCACGATCAGCGCCTCCCGCGGGCCCTTGCGCAACATCACCAGCCCCACCGCAACGGGGCTCAGCAGGTTGACCAGGGGAACCAGTCCCAGCAGCACAACCGTGATGATGGCCTGGCGGCGCCCGGCCATCACATATTCAGCAAGGCCGCGCATCAGCGAGTCACT
>JBBDSI010000340.1:13391-17384 GCA_040905005.1 Pseudohongiellaceae bacterium | reverse complement strand
TTGCGGCCGCACAAAATCTAGACATCCACAAATGTGGAATCCAGACACCCAAAAATGTGGAATCCACGTTAAATCTGGACAGCCACAAAATACTACAGCGCAAGATTATCTTCACGCATGATCTATCGCTACCGTTTTCAGTGTGGGAAATAGGAAGATTGCAGGAGTTGAATCGCAGCCTAGTGCTGGTCGAACAGAAAGCTGCTCTTACGGACGGAGCTGTACATCGGTCCCAAACAGGATTGAGACCACAATCAAATGTTCAGATATCTACTTGTAAAAAGCTCTGGCCTCGGACATCCCGTGCAACCACTTCTGTCCGACGTGCGTCGCCAATTTCCTGATTTGGTTGATACGCCCCAGAGCCCGGTAGAAACGCTTACCGAAATGCTGGCTACTACTTACCCAGTTGGCCTGCTCGACGCCAAGCTTCTGTAGAATGGGTTCCACATCGGCGGGAATTGCGCCCCGTTTGTCCTGCCTGATAGCCCGCCCGGTCCACTCCACCAACGCAAAATAGTCAGTCAAGCGCAAGGGAATGGATTGCTGTGCCTGGATTGCCTTTCCCGCGAGCGGTTTCAGCCAGACCGGGTCGCCCTTCTTTGGTCGTGCTGATCTGAACCGCCGCAACCGCTCCTGGATGGACGTGAAATCCGAACTCTCCAGGGTCCGACACAGATTGGCCCGAATGGGATTAAGATCCACATAGGTCATACAGGCAATCAGGGCCGGCTCATCCAGCAAGGCCTGGCTACTGAACCGGCCTTCCCAGAACCGCCCGGTACATTCGTCCTCGGAATTGGCCATGCGCGCGATGGTCTCATTGAGACAGCGCATAAACCAACTCAGGTCCGCCAGCCGAGTTCGCCAGACTTCCACCCAGCTGGTCAGGGCGTCCTGCTCTTGGGACGTCATGGGCTCCTTCCCCAGGCGGTATTTGCGTACAACCTCCGGGCCCTTGAACAAACGCAACCAGCGCTCGATGACCTCATCGGATGACCACTGCTGTGCCGTCGCGGTGTCGACATACAACACCAGATGGTAATGGTTGGACATGATGGCGTAGGCGCAGACATCGATAGCGTAGACCGAGGACAGTAACTTGATGCGGTCCAGGATCCATTGCTTGCGATGATCGAAATTCTTGCCAGTGGTCCGATCAAAGCCGCAGAGATAGGCGCGGCGAACGCAGCGGGAGACGCATTGGTAATAGGGCGTGGTTTGGGTATCCACGAGGCGATAGCGAGGTTGTGGCATCGGTTCCTCCTTGAATCCGACGAGGGATGGATTGCTCACTATCAGTTATAGGCGAAGGTCAGCCAGATTGCCAAATCCCCCACTTATTTTTATGGGTGTCATATTTTGTGCCATTTATTTTAGTGGGTGTCATGTTTTGTGGTTTGTGGGTGTCATGTTTTGTGGTTTGTGGGTGTCATGTTTTGTGATGTTTGTGGGTGTCATGTTTTGTGTCTTGTGATGTTTGTGGGTGTCATGTTTTGTGTCATGTTTTGTGTGGGTGTCATGTTTTGTGGTCTGTTTTGTGGTCAGGCCGGCGTGGCCAGTTTCAGGCCGACGATGCCGACTCCGATGAGCAGCAGGCTGGTGACTCGCAGCAGGTCGGCCGACTCGCCGAACAGGATGATCCCGAGGATGACTGTGCCCACCGCACCGATTCCAACCCAGACCGCGTAGGCGGTACCGACGGGCAGTGACTTCATGGCGAGGCCCAGCAGGACGACGCTGATCAGCATCGACAGCGCCGTGCCCAGCGTGGGCCACAGGCGCGTGAACCCTTCCGTGTATTTGAGGCCGATCGCCCAGCCCACTTCGAAGAGACCCGCGATCAAGAGTAGCAACCAGTTCATGGGCACCTCGTGTTAGTTGTTTGGTTGTTTGTGCCGGTCGGGCAACGCCGCCCGATTAAAAAGCAATGGTCAACCGGCCGGGGCCGGCTTGTGTTCCGGATTACAGCACGATACACGTTCTCACCCGGCACCGATCACTGTATCACGACAGCAGCCCGGGATTGAGACGCCAGGTTGACCAGGTGAGCGCCCCGGCGAAACTCACCCAGGTCAGGTACGGCAGCAGCAGCGCGCCGGCCACGCGGCTATGGCGCCAGAACGCAACCCCGGTCAGCAGTATCAGCAGCCACAGCACGACGATTTCAGCCAGCGCCACGGCGCCCAGTCGCCAGACGAAATAGAGCCAGGTCCACAGGGCGTTAAGCAGCAGTTGTCCGCCATACAGCGCTAACGCCAGGCGCGCCCGCTGCCAGCCGACCCGGCGCCAGACCAGCCAGGCGGCGATAGCCATCAACGCATACAGCACGGTCCAAACAGGCGCGAACAACCACCCGGGTGGCGCCCACGCAGGCCGCTGCAGGGCCTGGTAGAACTCGCCGGCCTGGGAAGAAGCGAGACCACCTGCGGCAGCCGCGATGAAGGTGACGAGCAGGCAGAGCGCGAGGGCCCAGAGGTCTTTGGATTTTACTAAAGATAGCATGGCTCATTCTTGATGACGCCCGCCCGAGTGTAAACAGGGAAAAGCTGTATTACGAGGAGTTTGGCTTTGCTCAGCTGATCCCTACAAGCTGAATCGAGCCTCTCCGTGCACTGTGATGCCGTTCCGCTGGTCAGGGCACGGCGAGAAAGCTCACACCCGGTAAAACTTTACGCCACCCTCTGGAGACACAGACCTCGCCAGACGGCTTCATGTAAAACCGCCGACGCTTAGATAAATTGCTGGTACCCAAAGCGCAAGCGCCATTAACGCCGAACAGGCCAACAACATGACCAGACTACTACCAGCAGCATGGGTCAACACGACTCTGGGCTGGAACATATACAGACTCGCCAGAAGAACTATTGTCGCCGCGATATGATCGCGCCACTCCATCACCCTGGCACCAAGAGCAGAAATGACTTGTCGCGATTGATAGACGAGAAAGAGAACGAGCGCTTCCAGACCCATGAGGTCCGCCATAAGCACGAATTCGAAGGCAAATGGCACCGCAAACGGTACCGTGAAGAGCAGAACACCAATGATCAGGAGCTTGATCAACACCGCTTTCTCTATCCTGAATTTCAAACCGATCCTCCTAATTACCATAGAACACCAACCATCACGTGTGCCATACGGTTACGAGCCTCATAGAGGCTTGCGTAGAACCCACATGTCGTTGTCCTGACTAACGATCTCCCAGCCATTCTTGGCATACAGACCGGGAACGTTGGTATAGACCAACAATTCTGTCGCATTGAACTCCGCCAACACGATCCGCTCTGCCGCTTCGATGAGCTGCAGCGCAATCCCTTTCCTGCGATACGCATCTCTTACATAAACCGTGTTGATCCATAGCGCGAGCTCACTCGTTTCCGGCGCAGGATACCAGGTAAACGAGATGCCGCCGACCAGCTCGTCTCTGGCCAGTGCCAGCAATGGCGGAGGTAACGGCAATGAACCTTTGGGCGGTGCAAACGAATGGTCGTCATCCCATTCCCTGGATACCCACTGGCGATAGATCTCAAGGCGGTCTTCACGATCGGTAGAGGAAACGATAGAAATCATCAGTTATTTTGTAGCCGATATCGCTACGCTTTAGTGGCGCATCCACCTGACGATTGCATCGTTAAGCGCTGGTCTCATTGATACGTACGGCCCTGGTGCATCAGCCAGCCTGCCACGTGCCTACCCTGAGGGTCGTGATGCGTCCAATGGATAACCCCTCCCTCGGCGTTCCACTCGTACTCACCATTGAACTCTACATGGTCACCAACCCCAATCGAGCTTACCCGCGGAGCCAAGTCGATGTTGTGTGCGACCAGCAAGGTTTGACCTGACGTCAGGCGGATGATAAATCTCTGGTGCCTGCTGCCATCGTTGTCGTCACTGAGTACCCGGATAACCTCACCGCCACCCTGGACTTGAAACTGATTGCGGCGCTGCTCGAAAGCCGCAGCAATTAATTGATCTGAGCCATCGCTGCTATAG
>JBBDSI010000340.1:0-13291 GCA_040905005.1 Pseudohongiellaceae bacterium | reverse complement strand
GTGGGACCCGGCTCATTCCCCGCGCCCCAAAAATACACGGCCGCGATGACGATGCCCATAACTAGTAGATTCTTCATTCTTCCTTCTCCAGCCTGGTGCTGCTCCTCAGGAGACAGGGGTCTCCGAAAACTCAGTGACATAGAACCAAGTCATCTTCTTCTAAATGCGATCTTGAGCAAGCCCCGCAAGCAGTAAGGTTTTCATTGTCCCCTGCTTTACTTCACTGTTGTCAATCTGGAGTTCTGTGTTAGACAGACTAGACCGCATCGTACAAGAGGGCAATTTCTAGCCTGCCCAAATACCAAATAACCAATAAATCGATAGCAACAAATATCAGCTGAAAGACAGTATTTGCCGTTGTGAAATCGCTCCCCGGAAAAATCGGGAAAATGGCTGCTATACCAAGGGGAATTGCTATCACGTACAACCAGAAGGCCAATCTGAGCCCCCATCGCTGTAAAACCCATAATCCATACACTGCGGCGAAGGAAAATACCGCGTGAGCTGTAAGGAGCGAAGCAAGAAGGTATGCAACGAACGAAATTCCTGGAACTCCAATAAAGAATAAAGACAAAAAACTCCCAAAGAGCGAAAAAAGGCCAGATAAAGCGCTATATATCGCTATCAATACAATTCCTAATGGCTTGGCTTTTACTTGGCTCATTATTCACTCTGAAGTTCCGGTTGGATTTCCTAACAGGCTATAACAAGGGCTTGCGGTCTTTTAGAATATTAGAAAGACAGCATTTATCATTCCCGATACAGCGGAGTTTATAGTATAACTGGCTGATATATCGACCTCTTTTTGGAACGGCCTCTCTGCTGAGTGCCGTAACGAGCCTGTGGTTTGTCTTACTAACTTACATCTCACGATTACTCAGGTCTGTTTCCTGTAAGGCAAAAGAGACTCCGCCTGCTCCCGATACCGCTTGATATGCTGAGCCTCCTCCCGGAGAAAATCCGCAATGGCGTCACTAAACGCAGGATTAGCGATCCAATGATTGGAATAAGTAAGAATAGGCTCAAACCCCCGCTGAATCTTGTGCTCCCCCTGAGCTCCGGGATCGATGCGTCGGTATCCATGCTCAATCGCATAATCCTGTCCCTGATAAAAGCAGGTCTCGAAGTGGAGAAACTGGTAGTCCTGCGCCGAGCCCCAGTATCTGCCGTAGAGGGTGTCGCCTGACTTGAAGTACAGGGCGGCGGCGATAGTGTTGCCTTCCAGTTCGGCGCAGATCATGACCAGTTGTTCCGGCATGGCACTGCCCAGTTGCTTGAAGAAGCCGCGGCTTAGGTAGCCCTGCATGCCGCGCATCATGTAGGTGCTCTGGTAGAAGACGTAGAACTCGTTCCACAGGGTGTCGCTGATGTCGGCGCCCTCTACGCGGCGGAAGGTGATACCGGCCTCGGCGACGCGGCTGCGTTCCTTGTTCAGGTTCTTGCGCTTGCGCGAGCTGAGGTTGGCGAGGAAGTCGGCGAAACTGTCGTAGCCGCGGTTGTACCAGTGGAACTGGCAGGCGATCCGTGGCAGCAGGCCGGCCCCGGTGAAGGCGGTGTGTTGCTCTTCGGTGGGGAACAGCACGTGCCAGCTCGAGGCCTGGACGAAGTCGGCGCGCTCGAGGATGGCGTCCTTGATGCGGCTGAGGATCGGCTCTTGCGCCTCGCCGTCGCGGATAAACAGGCGCTTGCCGTAGCTGGGGGTGAACGGTGCGCTGGTGACGAACTTGGGGTAGTAGCTCAGGCCGTGGCCCTCGTAGGCGTTGGCCCAGGACCAGTCGAAGACGTATTCGCCCCAGGAGTTGCTCTTCAGGTACAGGGGCATCACCGCCACCGGCTCGTCCAGGCTGGGGGTGACGCGGCGCACGAGTACGTGGTGGGGCTGCCAACCGGTCTTGCGGGTGGTGCAGCCGGTGTATTCGAGGCTCCAGAGGAACTCGTAACGGGTGAAGGGGTTGTCGGTGCCGGCCAGGGCGTTCCAGGTGTCGGCGCCGATGTCGGCAATGGACTCGACGAAACTGACTGCGAGGTCTTTCATGCGGGCTAGCCCGGACTAAAGCAAACCACCGGCGCGACTTTGAGGGTGCAGGGGGTGGGTAATTTCAGTAGCATTGCGGGAATGCGCAATGCGCGTTGTGCGCTCAACTTTAACAGGTGCCGGGTGGATTCTCCTAATCTCATACGCCGTATCGCCGACAACCGCGCCGCGCTGCGCAAGTCCGAGGCGCGCGTGGCGGACTATGTCCTGGCCAATCCGGGCGAGATCATTCGGCTGCGCGTCGTCGACCTGGCCAACCGCAGCGAGGTGAGCGAGCCGACGGTGATCCGCTTCTGTCGCGCCATCGGCTTCGATGGCTTCCAGTCCTTCAAGCTGCAACTGGCGCAGCAGGTCGGCATGGGCTCGGTGTACACGCAGTTCGCGGTAGACGACTCGGACACGGTGGCGGATCTGCGCAACAAGGTGTTCGACGCGACCATCGGTTCCCTGCTCGCCGTGCGCGACGAGCTTGACCCGGACATTCTCGAGCGCGCCATCAATACCATCGCCCGGGCGCGACGGCTGGAATTTTACGGCTTCGGCGCCTCCGGCTCGGTGGCCAGCGATGCGCAGCACAAGTTCTTCCGCCTGCAGCTCTCCACGGCGAGCTATACCGACCCCCACATCCAGAACATGTCGGCGGTCTCTCTGGACAAGGATGATGTGGTGGTGGCGATCTCCCAGTCCGGCAAGACCAAGGCGCTGCTGGAGAGCGTGCAGCTCGCCATGGAGGCCGGCGCCACGGTGATCGGGCTGGCGCCGGCGGGCACGCCGCTGGCCCGGCGCTGCAGCATTCCCATCACGGTGAACATGGAGGGCGATCAGCAGGCCACCACGCCGGTGTCCTCGCGCATCGCTCACCTGGTGGTGATCGACGTGCTGGCGACGGGCGTCGCCCGCCACCGCAAGCCGCTTTTAAAGGAACACCTGAGCCGCCTGCAGAAGAGCCAGAAGGCGCTACGCACCTCGGACCCGGATTGAGCCGTGGCAGGTTTCAGGCCACGCCAGGAATTTATCGACCGACACAAGGACGGCAGCATCCGCGCCCGCGGACAAGTCGAGAGAAGCATCGCCGTCGATTATTGGGAATGGTATCGCAAGGACGGTACCCGTCTGCGCTCGGGTTACTTCGACGATGGTCGTCAGGTCGGCGAGTGGACTACCTACTCCACCGTCACCGACTTCGCCAGATTACGCGGGTGGTCCACGTCGGTGCCCTTAACGATGGCGACGTGGTAGGCCAGAAGTTGCAGCGGCACGGTGAAGACGATGGGGTCGAGGATGTCCGGAGTGTTGGGGACGTGGATGACCTTGCAGTTCTTGTCGCCCTCGAAGTGCACACTCTCGTCGGCGAAGACGTAGAGCTTGCCGCCACGGGCGCTGACCTCGGACAGGTTGGCGCGCAACTTGCCCAGCAGGTCGTCGTTGGGTGCGACGGCGATGACCGGCATGTCGCCGTCCACCAGCGCCAGCGGGCCGTGCTTGAGTTCGCCGGCGGGATAGGCCTCGGCGTGGATATAGGAGATCTCTTTCAGCTTCAGCGCCCCCTCCTTGGCGATGGGGTACTGGATGCCGCGGCCCAGGAACAGGCTGTGGTGCTTGTCGGCGAAGGCGCGGGATAGTTTCTTGATGGGCTTGCTTAGATGCAGCGCCTTGCCCATCAGTTCGGGCAGCCTGGCCAGTTCCTTGACGATGTTGGCTTCGGCCTTCGCCGTCAGTCCGTTGCGACGCCCCAGCACGATGGCCAGGATCAGCAGCAGGGCCAGTTGTGTGGTGAAGGCCTTGGTGGAGGCGACGCCGATCTCCTGACCGGCCAGGGTGAGGATGCTGAAGTCCGACTCGCGCACCAGTGAGCTGGTGGCGACATTGCAGATGGCCAGGTAGCCCACATAGGGCAGATCCTTGGCATAACGCAGCGCGGCCAGGGTGTCGGCGGTTTCACCGGACTGAGATATCGTAACAAACAGCGTGTGGGGCTGGGCGACGACGTCGCGGTAGCGATAGTCGCTGGCGATGTCCACCGAGCAGGGCATGCGCGCCACCGACTCGAGCCAGTACTTGGCCACGAGGCCGGCATGGAAGCTGGTGCCGCAGGCGACGATCTGCACGTGCTTCACCTTGTCGAAGATGGCCTTGGCCTTGACGCCGAAGGCATGCTCCAGCACCTTGCCCTCGCTGATGCGTCCGGCCAGCGTGTCATGGATGACCTGGGGCTGCTCGTGGATCTCCTTGAGCATAAAGTGCTGATGCTCGCCCTTCTCTGCCGCATCGACCCGGTTCTGCACGGTGGTGATCGGCCTCTTCACCTTGTTCTTGCCGTGCCAGATATCGATATCCGTCAGCGAGATGCGGGCTATGTCGCCCTCCTCCAGGTAGATGAAGCGGTCGGTGACCTGGCCCAGTGCCAGCGGATCGGAGGCGACGAAGTTCTCGCCGATGCCGACGCCGATGACGATTGGGCTGCCCGAGCGGGCCACCACCAGGTTGTCGGGCTCGGAGTTGTCGATCACGCAGATCCCGTAGGCGCCGTGCAACTGTTTGATGGCTCGCTTGGCCGCTGTGATCAGCGCGATCTTGCCGCCCTTGCGCTCGTGGTGAATCAGGTGGGCGATAGCCTCGCTGTCGGTCTGTGAGCTGAAGGCGTAACCGGCCTCCTGCAGCTTCACGCGAATCGCCTCGAAGTTCTCGATGATGCCGTTGTGGACCACGGCGATCTGGTGGTGGGACAGATGCGGGTGGGCATTGCCAAGGGTGGGCTTGCCGTGGGTGGCCCAGCGGGTGTGGGCGATGCCTATCTTGCCCGACAGCTTGTTGCGCTTGGCCTTGTCGATCAGGACGCTGACCTTGCCCACGGACTTTGCCACCTTCAGCTTGTGGCTGTCTTCGTTGATCAGGGCCATACCGGCGGAGTCGTAGCCGCGGTATTCCAGCCGCTTAAGTCCCTCAAGCAGGATTTGCGTGACTTCTCTCTCGGCGATGGCGCCGACAATTCCACACATGATTCGTTCTTCCTTCTCGCGATTGCCGGGCTCGCGCCGGCGCTGATGGTGTCACTGCGCTCGTCAGTGATCGCCCTGCTTGCGCGGGCGCTGCCAGCCTTCGATGTTGCGTTGCTTGCCGCGGGCCACGGCAAGGGTTTCCCCCGGCACCTCGGCATTGATGGTGGAGCCGGCCGCGACGAAGGCGCCCTCACCCAGCGTCAGTGGCGCGACCAGGGTACTGTTCGAACCGATAAAGACATTATTGCCTACTTTTGTGGGGTGTTTGTTGGCGCCATCGTAGTTGCAGAAGATGGTGCCGGCGCCGATGTTGCAGCCGCTGCCGATCTCGGCGTCGCCGATATAGGCCAGGTGGTTGGCCTTGCTGCCCTCGCCGAGAGTGGACTTCTTGATCTCGACGAAGTTGCCGACCCTGACATCGTTCTTCAGCACCGTACCGGGGCGAATGCGGGCCATCGGGCCGATGGCGTTACGCTCACCGATCTCCGCCTCGTCGATCTGGGTTCCCGGCAGTATCTGTGTGCCGTCGCCGATGCGCGCCTGTCTGATAATACAGTTAGCGCCAATTGTCACATTATCACCAAGAATGACCTGGCCCTCGAAGATCACGTTGCAGTCTATGTCCACATCCTGGCCGCAGGTGAGCTCGCCGCGAATGTCCACGCGTGCGGGGTCGCGCATGCTTACGCCGCGGCGCAGCAGCTCCTCGATGAGCCGCGCCTGGTGGTATCTTTCTAATAGCGCCAGTTGTCTCTTATCATTGACGCCCATCACCTCGTTCTCATCCCCGGCCTGGGTCGCGACGACGCGGCAGCCTTTTTCTTCGGCGGCCATCGCGACGATGTCGGTGAGGTAGTATTCCTTCTGGTCGTTGTTGTTGCTCAGGCTGTTCAGCCAGCGCGCCAGCTTGGCGGCGGGGATCGCCATGATGCCGGTGTTGACCTCGCGGATCTGGCGTTGCTCGTCGGTGGCGTCGCGGTGCTCGACGATCGCTTGTACCTCGCCGCTTTCGCCGCGCAGGATGCGCCCGAGTCCGGTCGGGTCTTCCGCCACCACGGTGAGCAGCGACAGGGTGTCGGCGCCGGCGTGTTGCAGCAGAGCCTCGAGTGTCGCCAGGCTGATGAGGGGCACGTCGCCGAACAATACCAGCACCACGTTCTCGTCACTGCTGACATCGATGTGGGTGATGGCCTGCTGCACGGCGTGGCCCGTGCCCAGTTGCTCGGTCTGTTCAACCCAGCTGATGGCCGGTGCGCTGGAGGCGCCATAGCGGGCTCTGACCTCGTCGGCGCCGTAGCCGACGACCACGTGCACGGCATCGGGCTGCAGGCGGTTCGCCGTGTCGAGCACATGACTCAGCATGGGCCGGTTACCGATTCTGTGGAGGACTTTCGGTTTGGCGGAGTACATGCGGGTGCCCTTGCCCGCCGCGAGAATCACTACTTCCATGAAGGCCTGTCGTCGTTACGGTGGTTTTGGCCAACAGAGTACCAAAAAAAAAGGTAGCCAGTGCTACCTTTTTCTCATCGTACTGGCGACTTTAGCGTCGCGCCGGTCGCTTGCTCGTCGCACGCGCAGCGTGGAGAGTTACAGCTTCTTGATCTGACGCAGGGCGCGCAGTTGCGCGGCCGCCTCGGCCAGTTGCGCGGCGGCGGCAGAATATTCGAACTCGGCGCTCTGGTTGGCGATGGCGCGTTCGGCGTCGGCCTTGGCTTCCAGTGCCGCAGCCTCGTCCACGTCGTCGGCGCGCTGGGCGGCGTCCGCCAGGATGGTCACCACGCCGCGCTGCACCTCGAGGTAACCGCCGGAGACGTAGTACACCTGTTCGTCGCCGCCGGCCATGATCAGGCGCACCGGGCCCGGATTCAGGCCGGTGAGCAGCGGCGCGTGGCCGGGGGCGATGCCCAGGTCACCCAGGGAACCCGCGGCAATCAACATCTCCACCTTACCGGAAAAGATGTTGGCCTCGGCGCTAACGATGTCGCAGTGCATAGTCATAGCCATGTTGTGTTCCTGTACTCCTGCCGCGCGCTTGCGCGAATCTTCGTAGGCGGTGTCGTTTTGACAGCGCCTACCGATGAATTATCCCTAACTCTTCTTCTTGAGTTTCTCGGCTTTCTCGACGGCCTCGTCGATGGTGCCGACCATGGAGAAGGCCTGCTCGGGCAGATGGTCGTAATCGCCGTCGAGGATGCCCTTGAAGCCGGCGATGGTGTCTTTCAGGCTAACGTATTTGCCCGGCTGGTTGGTAAAGATCTCGGCCACCGTGAATGGCTGCGACAGGAACTGGGAGATCTTGCGCGCCCGGGCCACGGTCTGTTTGTCTTCTTCCGACAGCTCATCCATGCCCAAAATGGCTATGATGTCCTTCAGCTCCTTGTAGCGCTGCAGCACCGTCTGCACACCACGCGCGGTGTCGTAATGCTCGTTGCCGATAGTCAGCGGGTCGAGCTGGCGCGAGGTGGAGTCCAGCGGGTCCACCGCGGGGTAGATGCCCAGCGAGGCGATGTCACGGGACAGTACCACCGTGGCGTCGAGGTGGGCGAAGGTCGTCGCCGGCGACGGGTCGGTCAAGTCGTCCGCGGGCACGTACACGGCCTGGATCGAGGTGATGGAGCCGGTCTTGGTGGAGGTGATGCGCTCCTGCAGGGCGCCCATCTCGTCCGCCAGTGTCGGCTGATAACCCACCGCCGACGGCATCCGTCCCAGCAGCGCCGACACCTCGGTGCCCGCCAGGGTGTAACGATAAATGTTGTCGATGAAGAGCAGCACGTCGCGGCCCTCGTCGCGGAACTTCTCCGCCATGGTCAGGCCGGTCAGGGCCACACGCAGGCGGTTGCCCGGGGGCTCGTTCATCTGCCCGTAGACCATGGATACCTTGGACTCGCCCTCGAGGTCGACGACGCCGGATTCCTGCATCTCGTGATAAAAGTCGTTGCCCTCTCGGGTACGCTCCCCGACACCGGCGAATACCGACAGACCGGAGTGGGCCTTGGCGATGTTGTTGATGAGCTCCATCATGTTCACGGTCTTGCCCACGCCGGCGCCGCCGAACAGGCCGACCTTGCCGCCCTTGGCGAACGGGCACACCAGGTCGATCACCTTGATGCCGGTTTCCAGCAGCTCGTTGGTGGCGGACAGCTCCTCGTAGGCGGGTGCCTTACGGTGAATCGGCATCGAATCCTTGGCGCCGATAGGGCCGCGCTCGTCGATGGGGCGACCCAACACGTCCATGATGCGGCCCAGGGTCTCGTAACCCACGGGCACGCTCACCGGGGCGCCGGTGTCGGCCACGTTCAGTCCGCGCTTGAGGCCCTCGGTCGAGCCCATCGCGATGGTGCGCACGATGCCGTCGCCCAGTTGCTGCTGCACTTCCAGGGTGATCTCGGTGTTATCCACTGTCAGTGCATCATAGATCTGGGGTACCGACTCGCGTGGGAATTCCACGTCGATCACAGCACCAATGATTTGTACGATTCGACCGCTACTCATGTCCGGTTCCTCTTAATCTCTCGCGTTCTCGCTAAAAGTTCTGGGTAATCTGTAAATTCGTTGTGTCGGCTGCCGGCGTTATCAGACTGCCGCGGCGCCGCCGACGATCTCCGATAGCTCCTGGGTGATCGCGGCCTGGCGGGCCTTGTTGTAGATGAGCTGCAACTCGTCGATGAGCTCGCCGGCATTGTCGGTGGCGCTCTTCATCGCCAGCATTCGCGCCGCCTGCTCACAGGCGTTGTTCTCCACCACGGCCTGGTAGACCTGGGACTCGATGTAACGCTGCAGCAGGCCGTCCAACAATTCTTCGGCCTGCGGCTCGTAGATGTAGTCCCAGGGATACTCCCGATTGATTTCGTCGTCATCCGAGGGCGGCAGCGGCAGCACCTGTTCGATGGTGGGCTGCTGCGTCATGGTGTTGACGAAGGAGTTGCTGACGAGATTGATCTGGTCGAGCTCCTCGCTTTCAAATTTTTCCAGCATGACGCGCACGGCGCCGATGACGTCGGACAGTTCCGGCGCCTCGCCGATATTGCGCTGCGCAGCCACCACGTTGCCGCCGTAGGTGTTAAAGAAGGCCGCCGCCTTGGCGCCGATAACACACAGGTCTATTGCCACGCCCTGATCCTTCAGCTTCTTCATGGCGATCACCGTGGCCTTGAACAGGTTGATGTTCAGGCCGCCGCAGAGACCGCGGTCGGTAGAGATGATGATGAAGCCGACGCGCTTGACCTCGCGGTAGTCGAAATAATGGTGGCGGTATTCCGAGGTCGCCCGGGCGATGTGTCCGATCACCGAGCGAATTCGGCGCGCATAGGGCTTGCCCACTTCCATGCGCTCCTGGGCCTTGCGCATCTTGCTCGCGGCGACCATTTCCATGGCGCTGGTGATCTTCTGAGTATTCTTGATACTCGAGATCTTGGAACGAATTTCCTTACCGACTGCCATATGCCATGCCTATTAGTAAATCGTTTACTTTATAATCTCTGTCTTCTGTCCGCTGACCACTGACCTCTTTCCCTTGTACTACCAGCTCTGGGTCTTCTTGAACTGATCGATCGCGGCCTTGTACTTGCCCTCGATGTCGTCGTTCCAGTCGCCGGTCTCGTTGACCTGGGACATCAGCTCGCCATGCTCGCTGTTCATGTAGGAAAGCAGGGAGTTCTCGAAGTCGAGTACCTTGTTCAACTCGACGTCCTTCAGATAGCCCTCGTTGGCGGCATACAGGGACACGCCCATTTCGGCGACGGACAGCGGCGAGTACTGCTTCTGCTTCATCAGCTCGGTGACGCGCTGGCCGTGCTCGAGCTGGGAGCGGGTCGCCTCGTCGAGGTCGGAGGCGAACTGGGCAAAGGCCGCCAGCTCGCGGTACTGGGCCAGGGCGATACGGATACCGCCGCCCAGCTTCTTGATGATCTTGGTCTGGGCGGCGCCGCCGACCCGGGAGACCGAGATGCCGGGGTTCATGGCCGGGCGGACACCGGCGTTGAACAGGTCGGTCTCGAGGAAGATCTGGCCGTCGGTAATGGAGATCACGTTAGTGGGTACGAACGCGGAGACGTCACCGGCCTGGGTCTCGATGATCGGCAGGGCGGTCAGTGAACCGGTCTTGCCCTTGACCTTGCCGTCGGTGAGTTTTTCGACGTAGTCAGCGTTTACTCGCGCCGCACGCTCCAGCAGGCGGGAGTGCAGATAGAAGACGTCACCGGGATAGGCTTCGCGGCCCGGGGGGCGGCGCAGCAGCAGGGAGATCTGGCGATAGGCCCAGGCCTGCTTGGTGAGGTCGTCATAGATGATCAGGGCATCCTCGCCACGGTCGCGGTAGTACTCACCCATGGAGCAACCGGAATAGGGGGCGATGAACTGCATGGAGGCCGGGTCCGAGGCCGCGGCGGCCACGACGATCGTGTACTCCATGGCGCCGTGCTCTTCCAGCTTGTGCACCACGCTGGCGATGGAGGAGGCCTTCTGGCCAACCGCCACGTAGATACACTTCACGCCCTTGCCTTTCTGATTGATGATGGTGTCGACGGCGATGGCGGTCTTGCCCACCTGGCGGTCGCCGATGATCAGCTCGCGCTGGCCACGGCCGATCGGGGTCATGGCGTCGATGGACTTGAGGCCGGTCTGTACCGGCTGGGACACGGACTGGCGGGCGATAACGCCGGGCGCCACTTTCTCGATCGCATCCGTCATCTTGGCATCCACCGGGCCCTTGCCGTCGATGGGCTTGCCCAGCGCATCGACCACGCGGCCTTCCAGTTCGGGGCCCACCGGCACCTCGAGAATACGGCCAGTACAGCGACAGGTCTGTCCTTCAGTCAGCTCCAGGTAATCACCCAGGACCACGGCACCCACCGAATCCCTCTCCAGGTTCAGCGCCATACCGTAAACACCGCCTTCGAACTCGATCATCTCGCCGTACATCACGTCGGCGAGACCATTGATACGGATGATGCCGTCGGAGACGCTGACGATGGTGCCCTCGTTCTTGGCCTGGGCAGTTACGTCAAGCGACTCGATACGCTGCTTGATAATTTCACTGATTTCGGACGGATTCAGTTGTTGCATGTTTGTTTCCCTTGTTCCCGAGCTGTTCAGGAATTAATTGATTCCGCTAATTTGGCGAGCTTGCCGCGCACCGAGCCGTCAATCACCATGTCACCCGCACGGATGATGGCGCCACCGATGAGACTCTGGTCGGTGCGCGTGGCGAGCCTGACTTCCCGCTGCAGACGGGCCTTCATTGCTTTGGCCAGCTTGTCGGATATTTCTTCGCTGATAGCGAACGCGGTGATGACTTCCACATCCAGGGTCTTTTCCTGCTGTGCCTTGAGACTCTCGTAGATGGCGCTGATTTCACCCATCAGGGTGATGCGCTTGTTTTCTGCCAGCAGGCGAATGAATTTCTGGCCCTTGTCGGAGAGCTCGTCGCCACACACATCGATAAAAGACTGTGCGACCTGCTCCGAGCTCAACGCCGGTGAGCCCAGAAGCATAGCCACCCGTTCGTGACGAGTGACGGCTGCGGCCAGGCCGAGCATTTTTGACCACTCATCCAAAGCACTGTCATCCAGAGCGACCTGAAAGGCTGCTTTCGCGTAGGGTCTTGCGAGTGTGGTTAATTCGGCCATAGTGACAGTGTCTGATTCGTTGCGCTGAAGTTAATTACAGTTCGCTGGCAAGCTTGTTCAGCATTTCTTCGTTCGCCGCCTGGTCCACGGATTTTTCGAGAATCTTCTCCGCACCGGCGACGGCGATAGCCGCTACCTGTTCGCGCAGATGCTGCTTGGCGCGATTGATTTCCTGCTGGATCTCGGCATTGGCGCCGGCGATGATGCGCTGGCCCTCTTCCCGAGCCTGATCCTTGGCTTCATCCACGATCTGCGCGGCCCGCTTGTTGGCCTGATCGATGAGGGCAGCCGCTTCCTGCTTGGCTTCCTTCATGTGTCCCGTGGATTTTTCCCGGGCCAGGGCGAGGTCTTTCTCCGCCCGTTCGGCAGCCTGCAGGCCATCGGAAATTTTCTTTGCACGCTCTTCCAGAATGGCCACGATGGGCGGCCAGACGTATTTCATGCAAAACCAGACAAAGAAGAAAAAAGCGATGCTTTGTCCGATGATGGTCGCATTGAGGTTCATGAAGCGTCTCCTTCAGTCCTGGTGAACAACCGCCCCGATAACGTCGGGCCGATCAGTCGGTTCCCCTTAGATGAAAGGATTGGCAAAGATCAGGAAGAACGCGATACCCACGCCGATGATGGAGATTACGTCAACGAAGGCAGCGACCAGGAAGAACTGGGTCTGCAGTCTGGGTGCGAGTTCCGGCTGACGCGCTGAGCTTTCGATCAGCTTGCCGCCGAGATTGCCGAATGCCACCGCAGTGCCGGCTCCGCAGATGCCGAAAATGATGCTTGCCGCCAGCATTGTAAATGCCTGTACTGTTTCCATTAGAGTCTCCGTGTTTTACAAGGTAGTCGTGTGAGTGTTGAAGGTTAAAAAATCAGTGGTCCGTGTGCGCCTGATCCAGATAGACGATAGTGAGCATCATGAACAGGTACGCCTGCAGGGTCACAATCAGAATGTGGAATACCGCCCAGGGGAAATGCAAGGGCAGTTGCCAGAAGCCGAGTAACGCAATCACCAGGAAGATCGTTTCGCCGGCGAAGAAGTTGCCATAGAGTCGCAGCGCCAGTGATACCGGCTTGGCCAGGAATCCAGGCAACTCCAGCAACAGGTTGAGTGGCACGGCCCACTTGCCGAAGGGGTGGAAGGCGAACTCGCCGAGAAAACCGCCCAGGCCCTTGATCTTTATGCTGTAGAAAATGACCAGGACGAAGACGCTGAGGGCGAAGCCAAGCGTGATGTTGAGATCGGTCGTCGGCACGGCCCGGAAATAGAGATGGGAGTCGCCCGCGATGGTCTGGGCCAGCAGGGGAATCCAGTCCACGGGAACGAGATCCATGGCGTTCATCAGGAAGATCCAGCAGAAGATCGTCAGCGCCAGTGGGCCGATGAGTGCGTTTCTGGCGTGAAAGCTGTTCTTGATACTTCCCTGCACCATCTCGACGATGTATTCGATGATGTTTTGCCAGCTGGCGGCCCTGGGCGCGTCGACGGTCGCCTTGAGGATGACGAAGCGGAACAGCCCCAGGAACAGAACGCCCAGCAACACGGATATCAGCATGGAGTCCACGTTGATGGCCCAGAATCCCATCTCCACCACTTCCTCGGGAGAATGGGCGAATCCCCACTGTCCATCCAGATT
>JBBDSI010000339.1:0-2874 GCA_040905005.1 Pseudohongiellaceae bacterium | reverse complement strand
ATGAAGCCCTCCCGCTGCAGCAGTTCCTCCCACCCCCAGGCCTGGTCGATATGATCCTGCATCGTGAAGCGGAACAGCTCGAACAGCCATTCCTCGTCGCCTGCGTGGCCTTTGCGGAAGGGGTTTTGGCTCATCGCGGCAAGGGTCAGGTGGGTGTGTTTTCGGCGCCAGGGTGCAGCGGGCGTTTCCACTTGAGTTTCTTTTCCAGTGCGTGGATGAGGGTGCCGGCGAGATCCTTGCCTGTGGCCTTTTCGATCAGGCGCAGGTCCGGCGAGGCATGCACGTCCAGCAGCAGGGTGCCCTTCTCGGCGCGGATCAGGTCCACGCCGGCCACCCTCAGGCCCAGTGCCTTGGCGGCGCGCACGGCGAGCCGCTTCTCGGCGACGCTGACCCTGGCCAGGGTGCCGCTGCGACTATGGCGGATGCCGGCGCCGAACTCGTCCATCACGGCCCGGCGTTCCATGGCGCCGACCACCCTGTTGTCCACCACCAACAGGCGCAGATCGGTGCCGCCCGCCTCATGGATGAACTGCTGCACCAGCAGGTTGGTGCCGACCGATTTGAAGGCCATGAGGACGGATTCGGCCGCCTTGTCCGTATCCGCCAGGATAACGCCCTCGCCCTTGACGCCCTCCAGCAGTTTTACCAGCAACGGTGCGCCCTCCACCATGTCGATGAGATCGCCGATGTCGGATGGTGTGCGAGCCAGGCTGCTGACGGGCATCTCCAGGTTGTGCTGGATCATGGTCTGCAGCAGCCACAGCTTGTCACGGGTGGTGGCGATGGCGCGCGAGGAATTGAGCGAATAGACGCCGATGGTCTCGAAGTGGCGAATGAGGGCGCAGCCGAAATCGGTGGTGTCGGGGCGGATGCGGGGGATGACCGCGTCCAGATCGTTCAGCGTGTGCCCGCGGCGGTAATGAATCTCCGGGTTCTCCGGGTCGAGCTTCATGTAGCACTGGCTGACGTCGTAAAACTGTATCTCGTGGCCGCGTTCCTCGGCGGCTTCGATGAGGCGCTTGTTGCTGTACAGGTTGGGGTTGCTGCCCAGCAGGCCCAGCTTGAGGCCGACGATGTTGTCGGGCGCGTGGCCGTAGAGTCGCTGCACCTCGTCCTTGCTGTAATGACCGCCCAGGGCCTTGGCGGAGGGATCGACCAGGATGCGTTCCATCATGGCGCTGCGACCGAGCAACATGCGATAGCCCATGGAGTCGCGATTGGCCAGGGTGAGTTCGATTTCCCAGGAGTGGCCGGAGAGTTCCAGTAGCGTCTGGATCACGTAGCGCTTCTCGCCGACGCCGCTGGAGCTCTTTACCACGCGGCGGTCCACCACCGGCGACTCGCAGCGCACGATGACGCGCCGGTTGTGCTGGATCGGATGCAACTCGTAACTCACCCAGGACACGCCGTCGCGCTTGAAGCCGCGGATGTTGAACGCATGCAGCGAGGAGGTGCGGGCGCCCGAGTCGACGCGGGCCTTGATGGCGGGGATGCCCAGACCCGGCAGGCCGCACCACTCCTCGCTGCCGACGACGATCTTGTCCTTGCCCTTTAGCGTCATGACTCTTTCCAGGTGCCTTTCCAGGCGTGGATGCGGGCGATGAGGCCGGCACTCGAGGCATCGAGTTCCGCCGCGGCCCGGCGGTCGCCGAGACTGGCGTAGAGTGTGCGCGAGAGTTTCTTGCCGAGCTCCACGCCCCATTGATCGAAGGCGTTTATATCCCAGATGACACTCTGCACATAGACCTTGTGTTCGTACAGGGCGATCAGGCCGCCCAGGTGAAAGGGGTCGAGGCGCTCGAGCAGGATCGTGTTGCTCGGCTTGTTGCCCGGCACTTGTTTGTGGGGATTGTCGTCCTCGGCGCCCTGCATCAGCGCCAGGGACTGGCTGAGGCAGTTGGCCAGCAGGTGACGGTGGGCGTCGGCATCGGCATCGGTGCCAGGCCTGGCGCAGGCGATGAAGTCCACCGGGATGAAGGCCGTGCCCTGGTGCAGCAGCTGGAAGTAGGAATGCTGGCCGTTTGTGCCCGCCGTGCCCCACAGCACCTCGCCGGTGGGGGTGTCCACGGGAGTGCCGTCACGCTGCACGCGCTTGCCCAGGCTCTCCATGTAGAGCTGCTGCAGGAACGCCGGCATCTGCCCCAGGCGCTGACTGTAGGGCACCACCGCCGTGCTGTGGGCGGCGAAGAGGCCGGTGTACCAGACCGTCAGCAGGCCGAGGATGACGGGCAGGTTCTGGCCCGGCTCGGCGCTGCGGAAGTGGGTATCCATGTGCTGCGCGCCACGCAGCAACTCGCGAAAATGATCCATGCCCACGGCCAGGGCGATGGGCAGGCCGATGGCCGACCACAGGGAGTAGCGCCCGCCGACCCAGTCCCACAGGGGGAAGAGATTGTCGCGGTCGATGCCGAACTCGGTGGCGGCCTCCAGGTTGCTCGTGCTGGCGACGAAATGCCGGGCCACCGCGCCCTCTTCGCCGGCCGCCGCCAGCAGCCAGCGCCGCGCCGCCTCGGCGTTCTGCCGGGTCTCGAGGGTGGTGAAGGACTTGGAGGCGACGATGAACAGGGTGCTCGCCGGCGCCAGCGCGCGCAGCGTGGTGTCCAGGTGGCTGGGATCGACGTTGGAGACGAAGTGCACGCGCAGCCCCGGGCGGGCGAAGTCGGCCAGGGCGTCAACGACCATGGCCGGGCCCAGGTCCGAGCCGCCGATGCCGATGTTGACCACGTCGGTGATGGGCTCGCCGCTGTAGCCGAGCCATTCCCCGTCGTGCACGGCGGCGACGAAGCGCTCCATCCGGGCCAGAGTCTCGGCCACCTCCGGAAAGCGGCATTTCGCCACCGGTTCGCGCAGGGCGACATGCAGCGCCGGGCGCTG
>JBBDSI010000338.1:0-2916 GCA_040905005.1 Pseudohongiellaceae bacterium | reverse complement strand
CGCAGCGAGACGCAAGCCCGCCGATCACAAGCAGAACCACGCTGCTGCGCCGCTCAGCGGGGGGCGCGGGTCTGAAAATTCAGGGATGAATTTTCAGACCCAGCAGGTAAACAGTGAGCGCATGGATGCGCGACATTCGCGTAGCGAATGGGAGCCCGCCAATCACCAGCAGAATGACACTTCTGCGCCGCTGATTGGCGGGCGTGGGTCTAAAAATTCATGGATGAATTTTTTGACCCAGTAGGTTAAAGGTCCATATCATCCATGCTGGCGCCGTGAGATTGGCCCTTCTTCTTCTCCGGCTTGTCCGTGATCATGACCTCGGTGGTCAGCATCAGGCCCGCGATGGAACCGGCGTGCTGCAGGGCAGAACGGGTTACCTTGGTGGGGTCGATGATGCCGGCCTTGATCATGTCGCCGTACTCGCCGGTCTGGGCGTTGTAGCCGAAGCTGCCCTTCTTCTGGCGCACCTTGTCGAGCACCACGCTGGCCTCAACACCGGCGTTGGCGACGATTTGCCGGAACGGCTCTTCCATTGCGCGGAGTGCGATAGAAACGCCGATCTTCTGATCGTCGTTGGCGGTGTTCACTTTGTCTCTGATTGCGTCGGCGGATCGGATTAACGCCACGCCACCACCAGGGACGATTCCCTCTTCGACGGCTGCCCGGGTGGCATGCAGGGCGTCGTCTACCAGATCCTTCTTCTCTTTCATTTCTGTCTCGGTGGCGGCTCCCACCTTGATCACGGCAACGCCACCGGCCAACTTTGCCAGGCGTTCCTGCAGCTTCTCGCGGTCGTAATCGGAGCTGGTGTTCTCGATCTCGTTGCGGATCTGCTTGATGCGCCCGTCGATGTCGGCCTTGGCGCCGGCGCCATCCACCACGGTAGTGTTGTCCTTGGTGATGACCACGCGCTTGGCGTGTCCGAGGTCTTCCAGCGTGGCTTTCTCCAGGCTCAGGCCGACTTCTTCTGAGATCACCTTGCCGCCGGTGAGAACGGCCAGGTCCTGCAGCATCGCCTTGCGGCGGTCACCGAAGCCAGGCGCCTTCACGGCGGCGACTTTCAGCACGCCACGCAGGTTGTTGACTACCAGGGTGGCCAGGGCTTCGCCCTCGATATCTTCGGCCACGATCAGCAGCGGTCGGCTGGACTTGGCCACGCCTTCCAGGACTGGGACGATGTCACGGACACTGCCGATCTTCTTGTCGAACAGCAGTACGAAGGGGTCTTCCAACTCGACTTGCATCTTCTCCTGGTTGGTGACGAAGTAGGGGGAGAGGTAGCCACGGTCGAACAGCATGCCCTCCACCAGGTCCAGCTCGTTCTGCAGGGACTTGCCTTCCTCGACGGTGATCACGCCGTCCTTGCCCACCTTCTCCATGGCCTCAGCCAGGATGTCACCGATGTCGGTGTTCCAGTTGGAGGAGACGGTGGCGACCTGGCCGATGGCCTTGTTGTCGTCGCAGGGTTTGGACAGCTTGCCCAGTTCGATGGTGGCGGCTTTCACGGCTGCTTCGATGCCGCGCTTCAGGTCCATGGGGTTGAAGCCGGCGGAGATGGCCTTGTGGCCCTCGCGCATCATGGCCTGGGCCAGCACGGTGGCGGTAGTGGTACCGTCACCGGTCACGTCGGCGGTCTTGGACGCAACTTCCTTGACCATCTGCGCGCCCATGTTCTCGAACTTGTCGGCCAGCTCGATTTCCTTGGCCACGGTGACGCCGTCCTTGGTGATTTTCGGGGCACCGAAGCTCTTGTCCAGCACCACGTTGCGGCCCTTCGGGCCCAGGGTGACTTTCACAGCGTCACCCAACACATTCACGCCACGCAGCATACGCTCGCGGGCGGAATCGGAAAAACGAATTTCTTTTGCACTCATGCGGCTTTCTCCAGTTTCTTGCCTTTGTCTTGCTCGATGACCGCCAGAATGTCGGACTCCTTGATGATCAGGAGCTCCTCACCGTCGATCGTGATTTCGTTGGGGGAATATTTACCAAACAGTATGCGGTCGCCGGCCTGGACGGCCACGGGCTGGACTTCGCCGTTATCCAGGCGGGTGCCCGGGCCAACCGCGACGACTTCGCCCTGGTTTGGTTTCTCGGAAGCGGAGTCGGGGATCACAATGCCGCCGGTCGTAGTGGTCTCGGACTCGAGACGACGCACGACCACACGGTCTTGAAGCGGACGAATAGACATGAGAAAAACCTCCTTGGTCGAAGAAAATCTCATCAATCATTGTTTTTAAGACCCAGGGCCGGCCCTTTGCGGAGTCGTACCTGAAGTCAGTTGGTATTCAGACCCGAGGGGGCGGTTTGGCGCGGGCAGGTCAATGCGCCATCATCCCCTTGGTAGAGCCTTTCAATGGGGGGCCGGCGGAGGCTTTTCAAGGACCGCCGGAGTATATATTTCACTGCCGCTACTGCCGTAACACGCCGCCGCTACCCTCCCCAGCCCTTCGGGGGGGGGGCGAGCCAGGCCGGCCCCACTGTGCTAATCTTCCGCTGTCCGGTCTGAGGGGAAACGATAATGAAACCACTGCGACTCATTCTCCAGATCCTGGGGATTCTGCTGCTGATCCCGGCAGTGGCCCTGGCCACCATGAGGATCGAGAACAGCAATAACGACGGCGCCTCCATCGTCTTTCCGGGCGGTGAACTGGTAAGCGGCGAACTCCATACCGGCCCTGAACCGGACTGGGGCTTTACCAACGACATCGCCACCATCGACTTGCAGTTATACGACCCGATCAGTTCCCGCCGGGTATGGATCCTCGAGAGCGACGGCAGGATTTATGTCGCCAGCGGCTACATGGAAAGTTTCCTGGGCCGTCTGTGGAAGCAGTGGGCGGTGCGGGCCGACCAGGGCGACGGCCGGGCCATGATCCGTGTCGACGGCGTGCGCTATGAGCGCCGCCTGGA
>JBBDSI010000337.1:0-17800 GCA_040905005.1 Pseudohongiellaceae bacterium | reverse complement strand
CTTGGCGAGAGGAAATATCTTCTCTGTGAGCCCATAAATTCCGCGGACGAGCCGAATTTTCATGCCCGTGCTTACCCAACTCTCAAAATGGAGAGACCGAATCCGCCCCGTGAAGACAATAATGAAAGAAGTGAGCGCAGGGATGCGCGATCCGACGTCGCCGTTGTAGTTAAGAGGTTTCTTTCTGATTATCCGGTGGTGAATAGCACAAGTGTTTTCAAACAGTTCATGCGTAAGGCTATGCCGGACAGGCCCGGTTCTGAAAAATCAGGAGTGAATTCACCTCATATCATGAAAGATGCTCTGAGTGAGCGCAGGGATGCGCGACGCGCAGCGAAGCGGAGCGCAAGCCGGCCAATCACCAGGAGAACCACGCTTCTCCGCCCGGGATTGGCGGGCGTGGGTCTAAAAATTCAGGGATGAATTTTTAGACCCAGTAGGTAAAAAGTCAAACGACTTTTTTCATTGCCGTCATGTATTTGCGTAGTCGTTTGCCTACCACCTCTATGGGGTGAGAGCGGATCTGTTCGTTGGCGGTGATCAGTTCCTGGTTGTCGACGCCCAGGTCGGTGAGCTGCAGTCCCCGGCCGATGACGTCGGTGTCGATCTTTCTCATGAAATCCGCCAGCAGCGGCACGCACTCGTGGGAGAACAGGTAGCAGCCGTACTCTGCGGTATCGGAAATCACCTTGTTCATCTCGTAGAGTTTCTTGCGGCCGATGAGGTTGGCGATCAGCGGTACCTCGTGCAGGGACTCGTAATAGGCGCTCTCTTCGATGATGCCGCTGGCGGTCATGGTCTCGAAGGCCAGTTCCACGCCGGCCTTGACCATGGCGACCATGAGGATGCCGTGCTCGTAGTATTCCTGCTCGGCGATTTCCATGTCGCCGGCCTCGGCCTTCTCGAACGCGGTCTCCGCGGTGGCCTCGCGCCAGGTGAGCAATTTCTTGTCGTCGTTGGCCCAGTCCTCCATCATGCCGGCGGAAAAGTCGCCGGTGATGATGTCGTCCATGTGCTTCTGGTACAGCGGTGCCATGAGCTCTTTCAGTTCCAGCGACAGGTCGTTGGCGATGAGCTTGGCCGGGTTGGACAGCCGGTCCATCATATTGGTGATGCCGCCGTGTTTCAGTCCCTCGGACACCACTTCCCAGCCGTGCTGGACCAGCTTGCAGGCATAGGCGGGATCGATGCCTTCTTCCACCATCTTGTCGAAGCAGAGCAGCGAGCCACTCTGCAGCATGCCGCAGAGGATGGTCTGCTCGCCCATGAGGTCAGATTTCACCTCGGCGATGAAGGAGCTTTCCAGTACCCCGGCGCGGTCGCCACCGGTGGCGGCGGCATAGGCCTTGGCGATATCCAGACCGTCGCCGTTGGGGTCATTTTCGGCGTGCACGGCGATCAGGGTCGGTACCCCGAAACCGCGCTTGTATTCTTCGCGCACCTCGGTGCCGGGGCATTTCGGCGCCACCATGACGACGGTCAGATCGTTGCGGATCTGCATGCCTTCCTCGACGATGTTGAAGCCGTGGGAATAGGCCAGGCAGGCGCCTTCCTTCAACAGCGGCATGACCTGGTCCACCACCTGGCTGTGCTGCTTGTCCGGGGTCAGGTTCAGTACCAGGTCGGCATCCGGGATGAGCTCCTCGTAGGTGCCGACGGTGAAACCGTTCTCGGTGGCGTTCATATAAGAGGGACGTTTCTCCGAAATCGCGGACTCCCTGAGCGCGTAGCTGATGTCCAGCCCGCTGTCGCGCATGTTCAGGCCCTGATTCAGACCCTGGGCGCCGGCGCCGACAATGACCACTTTCTTGCCCTTGAGTCTGTTGACGCCGTCGCTGAATTCGCTCCGGTCCATAAAACGACACTTGCCCAGTTGTTCCAGCTGCAGGCGCAGGGGCAGCGTATTGAAGTAATTCATGGATTTGCTCCAGTGTTCTGCTTTCTTGGCTTCGGACCGGGTGACGGTGACCGCTCTACAGAGCCCGTCCGGCCGGTGATTTCGGGTGAGGCGCGATCATATAGCATCTCCCGGCGCGGGTAAAATCCGAAAAAGAGGGCCGCGCTGTCTTTTCGGGTACGCTTCTCGGCAAAACAGGCGTCCACAGCCGGTCGCTCATGAATAGTTCGTGGCAGACCTGTATAATCGAAAAAACCTTGTAAAACCGGGACTAACGTCTATCCATGGACAATACCGAAAAGACAGAAAATACCAAAAACAACGAACAACTCGAACAGGCCCCAGAACCCGATTCCGAGAGTCTGCTGCCGATCGATGAGCACGAGGAATACGTCTCCGAAGGGGGTAAGAAGGTGCGCCGCCGGGGCATCTTCCTGCTGCCGAATCTGCTGACCCTCGGTGCCCTGTTCGCCGGTTTCTATGCGGTGATCGCCGGCATGCAGGGGAATTTCAATGAGGCTGGCTGGGCCATTCTCGTGGCGGCAATCCTGGACGGCCTGGACGGGCGTATCGCCCGTCTGACCAACACCCAGAGTGCCTTCGGCGCCCAATTCGACAGCCTCTCGGACATGGTGTCCTTCGGCATGGCGCCGGCGCTTATCATGTTCAGTTGGGCGTTGCAGCCGCTGGGGCAGGTGGGCTGGGCCGCCAGCTTCATCTATATGTCCTGCGCCGCCCTGCGTCTGGCCCGTTTCAACATTCAGCTTGGCACCGTGGACAAGCGCTTCTTCGTTGGCCTGTCCAGCCCCCTGGCTGCCGGGCTGGTCACCTTCGTGCCCTGGGTTATGTTCAAGTACGAGGTGACCGTGACGCCGCTGCTGTCTTACCTGGCGGCTGTGCTCACCGTCTTCGCCGGGCTCCTGATGATCTCCAACTACAAGTATTTCAGCTTCAAGGAGTTACAATTCAAGGGCACCGTGCCCTATATCGTCTTCCTGCTAGCCGTGGCGCTGCTCGCCGTCATCGCCCAGAACCCCCATGAAGTGTTGCTGACGATGTGCGTTGTCTACGCGGTGTCGGGGCCCGTGGGTTGGTTCTATCGGCGTCAATTCCGCCGCCGCGCCGGAAAAACCGGTGACGAGCCGCAGGAGTAACAGACTGGACGCTGGCAATAGGCCGGGTATCCTGATAGAACGGAATCCTGAGTAGAATGGAATTCAATCCGCCGCGGGTCCGTTATTTATTAGAAAGACAACGGCAAACGGGCCGCAAACTGCCGTAATGGGTACTGAACATGCTGATCAAAAAACCGTCTGACATCAAATCCTCGGAAATTACCCCGGAGAGCGTCTACCGCAACCGGCGCCAGTTCATGCGGGACGGCGGCAAGTTGCTGCTGGGCGCTTCCGTGGCGGGCGTCGCGCCCGCCTTCGCCCAGGATAGGCCGCCTGGCGATCAGCTGAAGGCCCGGGCTCCGGCCAACCTGCGGCGCTCAGCGCCGGCGCCATGGTGGGATGACAAGTTCGACAACATCCAGCCGGCGCCGGATACCGCGCCGTTCTACACGGGCGAGACACTCACGCCCTATGAGGACGTCACCAGCTACAACAACTTCTACGAATTCGGCATGGACAAGACCGATCCGGCCGCCAACTCCGGTGAATTCACGGTCGATCCCTGGTCCGTGGAGATCAGCGGCGAGGTCGCCAAACCGGGAGTCTATCAGCTCGAAGACATCATCCAGCCGCACCGGCTGGAAGAACGGATTTATCGCCTGCGCTGTGTCGAGGCCTGGTCCATGGTCATACCCTGGATCGGCATCCCCCTGGCCGACATCATCAGGCGCTTCGAGCCGACCTCTCGGGCCAAATTCGTCGAGTTCGAGACGCTGGTGGACCCGGAGATGATGCCCGCCATTAGCTCCCGCTTTGCCATCGTCGACTGGCCCTATCGCGAGGGACTGCGCATGGACGAGGCCATGAACGAGCTGACCTTCATGGCGGTGGGCCTGTATGGTGATTACCTGCCGCCGCAGAACGGCGCGCCCATGCGCCTGGTGGTGCCCTGGAAATACGGTTTCAAGAGCATCAAGTCCATCGTGCGCATCAACTTCCGCGAGACTCAGCCCAGCACGGCCTGGAATGACCTGCAGCCACAGGAATACGGCTTCTATGCCAACGTCAATCCCAATGTCCACCACCCGCGCTGGCGCCAGGACATGGAGCGACGCCTGCCACAGACGCTGTTCAGCCGCCGCGTGATCGAGACGCGCCTGTTCAACGGCTACGAGGAACAGGTGGCGCATCTGTACGAGGGTATGGACCTGTCGCGTCACTATTGATGCGCCACAGCGTCATTGATGAACCACAGTATCTGATTCGCCACAGCACCTGATGCGCCACAGCATCCACAACGCAGTCACCGATTTTGGCCCAGCCAGGCGCGCGTAAATTCATCAAGCCGGGCGTATTCCTGCTTGCCCTGCTGCCGTTCGGTTATGTGCTATGGCGCGTAATCAGCAATGACCTGGGGCCCGATCCGGCCCAGGAACTGGCTATCGAGACCGGTGAATGGAGCATCCGCTTTCTGTTACTGGCGCTGGCCATCACGCCTTTGAGACAGCTCACCGGGCAGGTGGAGTTCGTCCGCCAGCGGCGCATGATCGGTCTGTTCGCGCTGTTCTACGCCTCGGTCCACTTCCTGGTGTGGCTGACTTTCCTGCTCGCTTTTCGCTGGGGTGCCATCGGCGAGGAGCTCATCGAGCGTCCCTTCATCACCGTGGGGTTCGCCGCCTGGGTGATACTCGTAGCCCTCGGTGTCACCTCGCCCAAGGCGATGGTGAAGAAGCTGGGACGCAACTGGAAACGACTGCACCGGCTGGTGTATCTCGCCGGATTCCTGGCACTGGTTCATCTGTTGTGGATTCAGCGGACTGATCTGGTGGAGGTGTTTTTTTATGGGACGATCCTGCTGCTTCTGCTCGGTTTTCGCCTCGCCAGGTATCTGCAGAAGCGCTTGCTGCCCGGGAGGCCGGCAGGGTAGGGCGTTGAGCCGGCCAGGGCCTTGTCACAGGTGGTCAAGTGCGTATAATACGCCGGCTCAGCGGTTGGCTTGATCGGCTGGCGGGCGCAATGCCTGCGAAGAATTTACTAGCCGGCCCGCACAAATTGGGTCTGTAGCTCAGTTGGTTAGAGCGCACCCCTGATAAGGGTGAGGTCGGCCGTTCAAATCGGCCCAGACCCACCAATTTGTGCTCACTTGATTAATACTTTCTCTAATACTGCTGGGTTTCATAAGCCGGGCCCAGCCCGCAATCACAGATTGCGGTCGTTCGACTGTCGCTGGAAGCTGACGCTTCCAGGACGCTCGGTCTCACCCAGCCCGAATCACAGATTGCAGGAACTCTTTGCAGGAACTCTGCTGCCAGCATGACGTTGGCTGCGTAGCGAGAGGTGAGAGACGAACGGGTGCCCGGTCAGGACATCTGGCGTCCTGGTTTCCTGACTGCAATACCCGTCGTCACCACTCCCTTAAGCCAACCAGACCACGCAGGAGAACCTCACATGCTGGTATTCGGTAGCAAGCCGGAGACTCTGCCGGTCGCCATCAAACGCGATGCGACGACAGGGCTGCCCCTGCTGAGCGAGCAGGATGCAGTGGTGCAGAGCATCCTGGCCTACCTGGCGCTGCCGTACTCGGTTACGGAATACGGCTGCGGCAAGAAGGCCAGCCTGATTATCGATCAGTTGCTCGCACTCGAGATTCCGCCCTACGCCATCGCCCGCGTACTTGTGCTCGAGCGCAACATGTCGCCGGCGGCGCTGGCTCAGGGCGACGCGGAAAGGCGCGAGCATGCGCTGGTAGCGGACAATCTGCTCTGGAATCTCGCCGATACGTCCGACCCACACCTGCGCGAGATGCTGGCGACGCTGTTGCCAGAGATTGAGCTCGCTGATGATGGCGGCATTCACGCCGGCCCCTATGTACTGCGCTCGATACCCCGGGTCCAGTTCGAATCGACCCGCTCTCACCTGTCGACTCAACTCACGTTCTGGGACGAACGCAATGCCCGGCCCGTGCAGCGACTCATCGATCCCTCACTGGCCCGTGAGCAGACTTTCACGCTGCCTGATCTGCGCAAGCTGTTACGCGCGCCGGAGGCGCTGGTGTTCAGGGCGCCCCTGCTGGGGCACTTTCGACTTGCAATCGAGGCGCTCACCGACAGGCAACGGGCAGAACTAGGTGGTGAAGTGCCAGGTAAAGAGCGAGGTGAAGAGCTCAGTGAAGAGCTCAGTGAAGAGTTAGCTGAAGCGGAAGGGCTGGCGACGATTTCTGTAGCCGAGGAAGCAGCAGTCGTGCGCCGCCTGACCGGCGCGGAACCCGGCAGCATAGGCGATCCGCAGACCTGGACCTATGCCAACACTCTGCGCCCGGCCGATGACGCGGCTGCCACCGATCTCGATCATTACAGGCAACAGCAACTGCTGACCGGCAGCGGCGACGCCTATGCGGCCGCGCGGGACCGCCTGTTCAGGGCGCGCCAGCGACGCGGCGATGATATCTCCGCCATCCTGGCCGAGTTGCGGCAAGTGGATCAGGATTGTGACGTGTTCCGGCGCTGTGGCACGGATGCCAGGTGGTCGGTAGAACGGCTGCAGCCGCTGGCGGACGCCGCCACGGTATTCGTCTACTTCGACGCCCTGCAGGCGCTGGCCGGGCGCCTGAGGGGAGGGCAGGAGATCCACACGTTCCTGGAAAATCACGGCGTGCTTCAGGAGTTGCGTGGTCTCGGTGTGCGCCTGCGCCGCCGCCTGGACTGGCTCGCGGAAGCCTCGCTTAGCGAAGATGGCCGCATCGATGGGCGCGCCCTTGGCCCCGGCTTCGTCGCGGCGACTATCGAGACCATCCGGCAGATGAACAGGGCCGGACTGACCGTCTTCATGGACAAGGTGGGCAATGTACACGGGCTTCTGGTGAATCGACAGACGGCCGCCGATCTCGATGCGGGCAAACGCTCACCGGCAGAATTATGTCGCCGGTCCATCTGGCATGGGTCGCATATCGATACCGTCAACGATGCAGGTAAGTTCGACGGCCGCCTCGGTGTGCTGGGAGGTATCGAGACGCTGAATATCCTGAGTGACCTGGCACGCCATTGCGAGCTTCCTGTTGCTGGCGGTGATAATGGCTGCGTCACCCATGTTTCGGCATTCATCGGTGAGGAGATGACGTTCACCGGAGCCGGTGTCTCTATGCCGGGCAGCGCCGCCGTCTGCTCCCGTGCCGAGGTGAGCGCGATACAGGAGATGGTCAACGGCGCGGGCGAGCGCTTCGGTGATCTATTGGAGGACATGGTCGAGGCAGTAGGCGACGAGCAACGACGGGGCGGAATCGATCTCGTCAACGATCTGGCCGGCGCGCCGGCGGGACAGAGAACACAAAACTGCAGCGAGCCGGCCGCTTTTTATTCCCCGCACAGTTTCGAGCGACACATCGAACAGGGCCCGGTCCTGGACCGGGCGGGCGTGCCTATCGCCATGGTCGGCACCATCATGGGTATTCACCAGGAGGATTTTTTCTGCGACGGGGAACAGGCCGAGGCGGCTGCGCTGGAGATGAACCGGCGCCTGCGGGAACTCACGCTGGAGCCGGCGTTCATCGAGGTGCGTATCACGGTGGGCATGCTCGAGGGTCTCGGCGAGCCTGCGGTACATGAATCTGTGTCTCCCGCCTGGCGCTGGACCCTGACGGGCGAGTTGAATCATGCCGGTGCCACGCCCACCGCGGATCGTCGGGACCCGGGCGTGGCTGCCGGGCGCCTGGCGCGTGAGTTCCGCAACTGGGTCGGCCAACATTTGCCGGCGGACCTGCGTGATGACATGAAGCCCCTGGTGGGCAATGTGAACATGCTGCCGGGTAGCAATCGTAATGTGATTCCCGAGTCGATCAGTCTGACCATCGCGCTGGCGAGCCGGACTGGTGCAGCACGTGCGGCCGTCGATGCGTTATTGACGGAGGACTTGGGCAAGACCCTGGAGAGTTTTGCCGTGGGCACGCTGTCGCGCCAGATCGCGGGCGGCGGCGAGGGGATCCGCTTGTCCCGCATTGAACCCATCGGCTTCATCAACCTCTTTCCCAGAGCGCGGCTGACGATTGACCTGCGCGCCGATCAGCAGGAGACCATGGACAGCTTCCGTCAGCGTATCGACGATGTCATCGCTGACACCGAGAAAGAGTACGGTGTGCGTATTGCCGCGGAAATACAGCAGCAGGTGGCGCCTTCGGATCTCAGGCGCTCGGGTCAGTCTCTGTTGATGGAGCGCAGCTATGGCGGCAGCCATAACCCACGCGAAACCGAGTTACTCAGCGATATCGTGCGCGGCACATTATTACAACTGGCGGTCACGCGAGCTGCGCTGACCAGGGAAGCATCCGTGGACTTTAACCTGTTCGAGTTCGTCGAATCCCATCTGCCGCAGGCCTGGCGGCAAAAAATACCCGTTTTCACCAGTGGCGCCCTGCACGATACCTGCAACATCGCCTCCAGGGCACAGCAGTTACGCGGGTACACGGCCACCTGAATCGACTCTCCGCCACGGGCTATTGTCTCGGCAGGCGAGAGCGGGCAGCAGGGTTCAGACAAGGTCTGTACTTGTTCTCGCTTGGGAATTGACTGCTAAAATAACACATTATGCGCCCCGGGGAGCTCACCGGTAGCCCGGGACAATAGCCCTCGTTAACCTCGGCTCGTCGGATCCGGCGCGCAACACGCGATGATACCGCAGTTTCGCTGGTTGAAGCCGTATAGCTGGTATGGGACGATCTGAAATGATTTGTGTCGTGAGAGAAAAAACGTTGTTTTTCGCCGAAACGCGACTTCCGGAATATTACGGAATCAACGCTGCCTTCGGGAGGCCGGTTGTCGCTTCGATTCCGCGCATTCAGATTACGGGTGATCCACCTGTATTCGCCGTGTATCATCTGCTTGAGCGTTGGAATATATGACGGACGTGCTTACCAGGGACACTAATGCGCCGGGTTCGGGTGCCGGGACGACCGGGCAATCGTCTTTCCCGGCGCCCGGCCACACGGTCGCCGCCACACCCGCTGCGCGCTACAGGCAGGTGCGAGCCGACTCAGTAGCCATCTGTGCGCCTCTGCAGACAGAGGACTATGTGGTGCAGCCCTGTGCCGAGGTGAGTCCGCCGAAGTGGCACCTGGCACACACCACCTGGTTCTTCGAAGAGGCCATCCTGAAACAGTTCGGTAGCGATTACCGCGACTTCAACCCCGATTATTTCCGCCTGTTTAATTCCTATTACAAGTCAGCCGGTGAGCACTGGCTGCAGGGCGAGCGGGGCCAGCTCTCTCGACCGACCGTGGCCGAAATAGTCGCCTATCGCACGGCCGTGGATGATAGCCTGCTGGCGCTGCTGGAGAAGAAAGGTGGCAACAGCGAGATGCTTGGCGTGCTGGAGCTCGGTCTGCAGCATGAGCAGCAACACCAGGAACTGCTGCTGATGGACATCAAGCGCATCCTGGGAACGAATCCCACCATGCCCGCCTATACGGAGGCGAACTGGGCGGCCTCCGCCGTGGCGGAGAGCTGGACTGAATTCGCGGAGGGCCTCTTTGAGGTTGGACACGAGGTTGGACGCGAAGTTGGACACGAGGTTGGTCAAGGGGGCGATGCATTCGCCTATGACAACGAGTGTCCCCGCCACAAGCAGTATCTGCACGATTTCGCCATCCGTGACAACAGCGTGAGTTGCGCCGAGTATATCGAGTTTATCGATGCGGGTGGCTATGCCGATCCCTCGCTCTGGTTGAGTCAGGGTTGGGACTGGGTGCAACAGAACGACGTAGGGGCGCCCCTCTACTGGTTCGAAAAAGAGGGTACCTGGCACTACTACACCCTGCATGGAGCGAGGCCGGTGACCGACCATGAGCCGGTCGTGCATGTCAGCTATTTCGAGGCCGATGCCTTTGCGCGCTGGAAGGGGTGTCGACTACCTATCGAGGCGGAAGTGGAGCAGTGGCTGCTGCGTCACCCGGAAACCATCTCGCCGCAACAGAATGTGATCCATCCGAGCCGCGCCGACCAGGCGAGTAACCAGGTCTGGTACTGGACAGCCAGCCACTATTCGCCATATCCAGGATACAGGCCCTATTCCGGCATGCTGGAAGAATATAACGGCAAGTTCATGTGCAACCAGTTCGTGTTGCGCGGCGGCTGTGTGGCAACGCCGGCCGGTCACTATAGGCCCAGCTATCGGAATTTCTATCTGCCGCAACAGCGCTGGATGTTTTCCGGAATCAAATTGGCAAAGGATTGTTGAGCAGAGGATTTCCGATGCAGGTATCGAGACTCGAGCAGCTTACCGATGGCTACGAGCAGGAAGTGGAACAGTTTGCCGTCGACGTGCTCACCGGATTCAGCAGCGCACCAAAACGCCTGTCGGCCAAGTATTTCTATGACGATGTCGGCAGTGAGTTGTTTCGTGCCATAAGCCAGCACGAAGATTATTATCTGACACGGACCGAGTACGACATCCTGAGCGCCAACTGTAAGCGAATTCCGGAAATGCTCGCTGAAGAGGAGGTCGACATCATTGAGCTGGGCGCCGGGGATGGACACAAGAGCGAGCTCGTAATCGATGGTTTTCTCCAGGCCGGGGTGAGGGTCAATTTCTTTCCCATTGATATTTCAGACAAGGCCATGGATATGCTCGGCGAGAACATCGGCGACAAGCCCAACCTGTCTGTCCACGGGCTGATCGGCGATTACTTCGACGGCCTGCGCTTCGTGCGTGAGCGTTCGGCGAAACGGCAACTGGTGTTGTTCCTGGGATCCAACATCGGCAATTTCGATCGCATACAGAACCAGGGTTTCCTGCGCCGGCTCTGGAACAGCCTGAATGCGGATGATTATGTGCTGATAGGCTTCGACCTGAAGAAGGACATTGACAAACTCATCACCGCTTACAGCGATTCCAGCAACTACACGCGTGATCTCAATTTGAATCTGTTGGCACGCATCAATCGGGAATTGGGTGGTGATTTCGACCTGTCCGGTTTTCAGCATTATGCTGTTTATAATCCCATGCTGGGCGCCATGGAGAGTTATCTCCTGGCGCTACGGGAACAGAGTGTCTATATCGGGGCGCTGCAGCGAGAATTTTCCTTTACCGCCTTCGAGCCCATACATCTTGAGTATTCTTTCAAGTTTCTGCCGGCCGATATCGACTACCTGAGCGCACAGACTGGCTACACTGTCGTGGAAAACTTTACTGATCCGGATCACCGTTTCATCAACTCTCTCTGGCAGGTTAACAAGCAGGCCAACTCCGCCTAGCCCGGACTATTCATGGATAGTCTGGGCTAGCCTGGCTTGCGGCGCACTGTCAGCCAACGACTCACAGGACAAGCACCATGAACATCACGGCTTTTCTTTTCACCATGGCTTTCGGTCTGGCGCTGTTGCTCCTGGGACGCAGCCTGTTCTGGGTCTATGTGAGTCTGCTCGGCTTCCTGCTGGGCTTCGAAATCACGCAACAGGCCATCGGTGCCGGCGCACAGTGGCTGCCGGTGCTCGCGGGCATCGTGGTGGGGCTGGGCGCGGCGCTGGTTGCCGTATTCTTCCAGTATTGGGCCGTCGGCCTGGCAGGATTCGTCGGTGGAGCCTATCTGGCGCTGAACGCTGTCGGGCTCGGCATGTTGGGGGAGGGCGCCTTCCTGCCCCTTCTGCTTGCCCTGACAGGAGGAATCCTGGGAGCGGTCCTGTTCGTGCTGCTATTCGATCCGGCGCTGGTGGTGTTGTCCGCCGTCACCGGCGCGGGCCTCTTGCTGCAACCGTTTCCCCTGAGCGAGGGTGCCGGCGCGCTGTTGTTCATCGCCCTGGTGGCAACGGGCATCGCCTTTCAGTTCGCGGTGCTGAACGAATCGAAAGCGCCGGCAGCAAAGTAAACGGTCCGGAATCGACGTAAACGAACAGGCGTTCAGCCGATCTCGATCAGGACTTCGCCGGGTGTGATGCGATCGCCCTTGCTGACATTGATCGACTTCACTTCACCGGCGATGTTGGCGTTGATCTCCGATTCCATCTTCATGGCCTCGGTCACCAGGACCGCCTGTCCGGCCTCCACCTGATCGCCTGTCGATACCAGGACGTCAACGACATTGCCCGGCATCGCCGCGGTCACGTGACCGGGCTCAGAAGCCTGCTTGCGCTTGTCGCTCTTTTCGGCCACATACTCGTTCAGGGGCTCGAATATGACCTCTTCGGGCATGCCGTCCAGCGACACGTACAGTTTGCGGCGGCCGCCTCCGGAGTCACCGACGCCGGTAATGGCGATGTCATAGGACTCGCCGTGCACATCCAGCTTGAACTCGGTGGCCATGGCGCCGGAGCTGCGCTTGCCATCGTCGGGCGCGAGCAGTGGTTCGGGTTTGAGGGTGCCGTCGGCGCGCTGCTGCAAGTATTCCCGACCGATGTCAGGAAACATGGCAAAGGTCAGGACGTCCTCGTCACACTTCGCCAGGTCACCTATGTCGGCCCGCAGCTTGTCCAATTCGGGAGCCAGCGCATCGGCGGGGCGTTCGTCGCTGAACTCTTCCTTGCCGATAGCCCGCTTGCGCAATTGTTCGTCCACCTCCGCCGGTGGTCGACCATAGCCGCCCTGCAGATAACGTTTTACTTCGTTGGTGATGGTCTTGTAGCGCTCGCCGGCCAGAACATTGTAGACCGCCTGAGTGCCGACGATCTGTGAAGTCGGTGTCACCAGTGGCGGGTAGCCCAGGTCCTTGCGCACCCGCGGGATCTCGGCAAACACCTCACGAATCTTGTCGAGAGCATTCTGTTCCTTGAGCTGGTTGGCCAGGTTCGACATCATGCCTCCCGGCACCTGGTTGATCTGTACCGACACATCCTCGCGGGTGAATTCGCTCTCGAACTGGTGGTATTTCTTGCGCACCTCGCGGAAGTAGTCGCCGATCTCCGCCAACTTGTCCAGGTCCAGCCCGCTGTCGTAGGGGGTGTCCTTCAACGCCGCCACCTGTGTTTCCGTGGCCGGATGCGAGGTGCCGCCGGCGAATGCCGAGATGGCGGTGTCGATGCGGTCCGCCCCCGCCTCGATGGCCTTGAGCTGGCACAGTGGCGCCAGTCCGGAGGTGGCATGACTGTGAATGACGAGGTCCAGCGGAACCTCCGCCTTGATGGCCCTGACCAGTTCCTCCGTGGAGTAAGGCGCCAGGAGTCCCGCCATATCCTTGATGGCGATGGAGTCGGCGCCCATATCCTGAAGCTCCCTGGCCTGCTTGACGAACAGCTCGGGCGTGTGCACGGGGCTGGTGGTGAAACAGATCGTGCCCTGGGCATGTTTGCCGGCGGCCTTGACGGCTTGCATCGCCGTCTCGATATTGCGCAGGTCGTTCAACGCGTCGAAGACGCGGAACACGTCGACGCCGTTGTCCGCGGACTTCTGTACGAAGGCTTCCACGACATCGTCGGCATAGTGCCGATAACCCAGCAGGTTCTGTCCACGCAGCAACATCTGCAGGCGCGTGTTGGGCAGGGCCTCACGCAGTTTCTGTAGTCGCTCCCAGGGGTCCTCTTTGAGAAAGCGAATGCAGGCGTCGAAGGTGGCGCCGCCCCAGACCTCCAGGGACCAGTAACCGATGGCGTCCAGTTGCTCGCAGATGGGCAGCATGTCCTCGGTGCGCATGCGCGTGGCGATGAGGGATTGATGTGCATCGCGCAGGATGACATCGGTGATCTGTATCGGTTTCTTTTCGCTCATGGTCTCTCCTCCCCATACCAGCCGACATGGGCGGCGATTGCCGCCGCCAGCGCCAGGGCAACCGCGCTGGGGTGTCTCTTTTCCGAGTAACGCAATAATTCGGGGTGTTGGGCCACGAAACTGGTGTCGAAGCGGCCCTCCTGAAAATCCTCATGCTCCAGAATCTGCTGATAATAGGCAGCGGTGGTCCTGATGCCATGCAGGCGCATGTCGTCGAGGGCCCGTTGCGCCCGGGCGATGGTCTCCTCCCAGGTCAATGACCAGACCACCAGCTTCAGGCACATGGAGTCAAAATAGGGAGGGATCTCGTAGCCGGTGTAGATAGCAGTATCCACGCGCACGCCGGGCCCGCCTGGCGCATAGTAATGGGTAATGCGGCCAAAGCTGGGCAGAAAGTCATTCTTTGGATCCTCCGCATTGATACGCAGTTGTATGGCGAAGCCTCGATAACTTACCTCGTCCTGGCGATAACGCAGGGGCAGGCCCGCGGCGATGCGGAGTTGTTCGCACACGATGTCGATACCGGTGATCTGTTCCGTGATGGTGTGTTCCACCTGGATGCGCGTATTCATCTCCATGAAAAATATGTCTTCGCCGTCCAGCAGGAATTCCACGGTGCCCGCGCTCTCATAACCCACTGCGGCGGCCGCCTTGACCGCCAACTCGCCGAGGTGCTGGCGTTGCTCTTCATTGATCTGTGGGCTCGGGGCGATCTCGATGAGCTTCTGGTTGCGGCGCTGGATCGAGCAGTCTCGCTCGAACAGGTGGATGACGTTGCCTTGGCTGTCGGCGAGCACCTGGACTTCGATGTGGCGCGGATTGACGATGCACTTCTCCATGAACACTTCGGCGGAGCCGAAGGCCTTGGTCGCCTCGGAGATCACCCGGGGAAGCTGTTTGCGCAGCTCGTCGTCACTGTCACAGCGGCGGATGCCGCGGCCGCCGCCGCCGGAGGTCGCCTTGACCATCACGGGGTAGCCGATTCTCTTTGCCTCTTCCAGGGCCTCTTCAATGCCGTCGAGATTACCCTCCGAACCGGGAGTGACTGGGACACCTGCCTCTGTCATGGCCTTGCGCGCCTCGGTCTTGTCACCCATCCTGCGAATGACTTCGGCGCTTGGTCCGATGAAGCGAATCCCCTTCGCCTCACAGAGCCGCGCCAGTTCGGGATTTTCCGAGAGAAAGCCGTAACCTGGATGGATGGCATTACAGCCGGTCTCGACAGCCAGGTTGACGATGCGCAGCGGATCGAGATAGCCCGCAAGGGGGTCTTCGCCGAGAAAATAGGATTCATTGGCGCGTTTGACGAAGAGACCGTAACGGTCGGGTTCGGTGAAGATCGCCACGGAACGTATCTTCATCTCGGCGCAGGCGCGCACGATGCGCAGAGCGATCTCGCCGCGATTGGCGATGAGCAGTTTGTTGATCTTGTTCTCGGACATGTTTTCAGTCTATCGGGCGCCATCCAGCTTTGTTGGAGACGCTCACGGTATTGGCCCTCTGGTCACAGGCGAGACAGAATTCTACCTGATACGGTCGCGGCAGGCGACCGCTGCCGCGTCTGGGTACATCAGTCAGGTGCTTGATTTTTGCTGGTGATCCATGTCAGCCCTACCCGTGCTGTCCTGCCTCCACCGACCATTCGGGTTCGGCGAATTCGCCCACCAGGCGGATACTCACGTGCTCTGCCTGGGTGGCGATGATGGCCTTAACACGTGGATCGGCCATCGTATCGCTGGCGTCTCTTGCAGCCCTGGACTCCCAGTGGGCGATCGCCAGCAGCCTGTCGGGATTATTCAGGTCGCGGTGCAGATACGTGCCTTGTGCACCAGGGGCTTGCTGGATGATGCGGCTCGCCTCGACCCAGGCGGCTGCATACCGTTCAGGGTCGTAGCCGGGATTGACCGTGACCTCGAAGATGAATTTCATGCGTCAGTCCTTTTGCTGTGCGCTGCCTGTCACTCTCGAGTCGCTTCTGCTGCGTTGGAGACTGTGCTAGGTTTTCGATTTTAACAAGCGCGGCTGAACCCACTATGAGCAAACCGTTCCTGATCATCCAGCTTCGCCCCGAGGACGCTACGGCCGACAGTGAGTTCGACAAGATTCTCCATTACGGAGAACTGGAGAAAGAGGAGGTCGTGCGCCTGCGCGTAGAGACCAGCGACTTCCCCGAGATACATCTCGATCATTATACCGCCATCATCGTCGGTGGCAGTCCCTTCGATATCAGCACTCCGGCTGCCGCCAAGCCGCCGATCCAGCAAGTCATAGAAGAGGGATTCAAATTGCTGTTTGAGGATCTGGTGCGCCTGGATTTTCCGTTTCTCGGCTGCTGTTCCGGCAGTGGTCTGCTGGGTAATTTTCTCGGCGCGCCTGTCACTCGCAAGTACGCCGAGCCGGTGGGTGCCGTCGAGGTCTCTCTTACCGAGGCAGGCCGCGAGGACCCGCTACTGGCTGACCTGCCCGATCCATTCCGGGTGCTGACCGGCCACAAGGAGGCGGTGGATGTGCTACCCGGCGAGGCCGTGTTGCTGGCAAGCAACAGCCAGTGCCCCGTGCAGATGTTCCGGGTGCGGAAGAATATCTACGCCACCCAGTTCCATCCGGAAGGCGACCCGGAGGGATTCACCGTGCGCATCAATGTCTATAAAAACCACGGCTATTTCCCGTCGGAATCGGCGCAGCGATTGATCGAGACGGTCGCCCACGAGCACACCCCGGACGCCCATCGCATCCTGCAACGCTTCGTACAGCGCTACCGCCAGACAGACTAACTAGCCCGGGCTAGGCCTCCTGCACACCCGGGCGGCCGGCCTCGCTGACATAGCTCTTGCGGATGCGGATCGGAGCGCCGGATTCGGTGACCCGGTCAAGCACCTTGAAGTCCGTCCGCCAGTGTGTCGGGGTGACGGTGGCGCTGACGTAACCGCGCTGGGCATTGTAAAACTTCACATGGGGATTGTTGGCCAGCAGGGAGCGTCCGTACTCTGTCATGTCCTGTCCGTCGCCACCGGAGGTGATGGAGGTGCACACAAACTCTGAACCGACGATGGCGCTCGCCTGATCGTCGAAATCGAGCTTGAGATCGGCGGCCCAGTTGGAATGGATGTCGCCGGTGATTGCGTCAAGATGACGAAGCCGCATCAGGGCAGGTGCATTTCCTCACTGTCGTCGTCGCGCGCGGCCGTGAAGCTGGGCCGGGGCAGGGGGCTGCGTACCTGTTCGAGCCAGAAGACGCCGTCGTAGGGGGCGCTGTTGCCGCGGGTGCCGATGAAGTCGGCGTCGCCGTCCCCATCGAGGTCGCGGGCGATGAACTTGTCGAACATGCCCCGCTTGCGCCGGGAGATATCGTGCCGCACCCAGGCCTCGGACGCCGCGGCGCTGCCCGGGTTCTCGAACCAGCCGAGGCGCCCCAGGGCGTCGTCGACGTCCACGTCGCCGTCACCGGTGCGCGGGCCGCGGCTGTAGCTGCCGGCGATGATGTCCAGGTCGCCGTCACCGTCGATATCTGCCAGCTCCAGGCCGGTCATGCTGTCCGGCGCGAAACTGCCGATGACATGGGAATTCCAGGCATCGCCCCGGCGCGCCGGTTGCGCGAGCCAGGCGAGCCCACCGCCGGCGGCGCCGATGATGTCGAGGCGGCCGTCGCCGTTGAGATCGGCGTATTCCAGGTTGAAACCCGCCATGGCGGGACCGTTGACGCCGATGGCCTGCTCGTGGAAAGCCAGCGTGCCGTCGCCGGGATTGCGAAACAGCACCAGGCGGTTCTCGCCGCGGGTGCCGACGACGATGTCCGTATCCCCGTCACTGTCGATGTCGACTGGCTCCGCATTCTGCGGGACGCTGTAGTAGGCGAGGATGATCTCTTCCCAGCTTGCGCCCCGCAGCGGGTCACCGCTGACACGGAACAGGGACACCGGTGTGGAGCGCGCGAAGTCTTCAGGGCCGGGGCGCTGGGCGCCCTTGTTCGGCGCGATGGCCTCGACCTGGCCGTCCCCGTCCAGGTCGGCGAAGAAGACGCGGATATAGGAACCGCGGCCGGCGGTCATCGGCAGGATCAGGCGCGGCCAATGTGCAGAGCGGGCAGCGGCGCCCGGGTTCTGCA
>JBBDSI010000336.1:4763-17856 GCA_040905005.1 Pseudohongiellaceae bacterium | reverse complement strand
CCACCATCAACAGGATGATGAAGATCATGAACGGCAGGGCATAGACGATGTCCACGAAGCGCATCATCGCCGCATCGACGCGGCCCCCGACGTAGCCGGCGATGGCGCCGTAGGTCACGCCCACCAACAGCGCCACGAACGTGGCGATGAATCCTACCGCCAGTGACACCTGGCCCCCATAGAGGATTCGGGTCAGGAGATCGCGTCCGAAGGTATCGGTGCCCAGCCAGTGCGCCGCCGAGGGCGCAGTAGGCCCGAGGCGCAGGTCCTGCTCCTCATAGCCGTAGGGTGACAACACAGGCGCCAGGAGACACGCAATAATCACGACGACCAGGATCCCCATGCCGATCATTGCCAGCCTGTTCTTGCGCAGCCGTGCCCAGGCGTCCTGCCACAGGGACACGCCCCGGGGCATGGCCTCGACGGCGGCGGTGATTGGTGCGGCGCTCTCACTCATCGACTAATCACTTGCCCTTGTTGAACTGATAGCGCAGGCGCGGATTGAGCCAGGCGGCGACGAAATCCGAGAGCAGGTTGAAGACCACGATCAGCGTCGCCAGGAAGGTGGTCGTGCCGAGGATCATGGTGTAGTCGCGGTTGAACGCCGCCTGTACATAGAAGCGTCCCAGGCCCGGAATCTGGAAGATGGTCTCGACCACGAAGGAGCCGCTGAGCAGGCCGGCGAAGGCCGGCCCGAGATAGCTGACCACCGGCAGCAGGCCGGCGCGCAGGGCATGCTTGATGACCACCACGCGCTCGGGCAGCCCCTTGGCGCGGGCGGTGCGCAGATAATCCTGGGACAGCACCTCCAGCATGCCGGAGCGACTGAGGCGGGCGATATAGGCGGCGTACATGGCGCCGAGCGTAATGCTGGGTAGAATCTTGTCGCCGGGCGTGTTGCCCCAGCCGGAGACCGGCAGCCAGTCGAGCCAGATGCCGAAGATCAGTACCAGCATGGGCCCGAGCAGGAACGAGGGCATGCAGATGCCAACCATGGCGAGTCCCATGGGCACGTAGTCCTGGACAGTATTGGGCTTGAGTGCCGCGATCACGCCAGCCAGCACGCCGACACCCACGGCCACCAGCAGGGCATAGAAGCCCAGCTCCGCGGTGATGGGCAGACCCTGGAAGATCAGCTCATTGACGCTGCGACCCGGGTAATTGAACGAGGGTCCCATATCGCCGCGAAACAGGTCGGCTAAGTAGGTCAGGTATTGCTCGTGCATGGGCAGGTCGAGCCGGTACTGCGCCTCCAGCGCCGCCTGGACCTGGGGAGAGACCGCCTTCTCGTCATCGAAGGGCCCGCCCGGGGCCGCCCGCACGAGAAAGAAGGTCACCGTGATGACGGTGAGTATGACCGGGATTGCCTGGAGAGTGCGCAGGCCGATGAAACGCCACATAAGCTAGTGTCCTACGTCCGCTGCAGTCAATCAGGCGTTGGGGTCAAGCCAGACGTATTTCCAGTTGATGTGGTCCATGATATTGGGAGGCAGCCCCTGCACCGAGGGATCGACCAGATGCTTGGTGCTGTAGGTGTAGATCGGCAGGATCGGCATCGCGTCTATCAGAATCCGCTCCGCCTCCTGGTACAGCGCGTAGCGCTTGTCACGATCGAGGGTGTTGGGCGCTTCCTGCAGAATGATCTCGTCATAGCGCGGGTCGGAGAAGCCGGTCTTGTTGTTGCCGCCGTCGGTGACATACATGTCGAGAAAGGTGTTGGGATCGACGTAGTCGCCGATCCAGCCGCGCCGCGACATGTCGTAATTGAAGTTGTCCTGGTTCTCCAGGTACACCTTCCATTCCTGGTTGAGCAGGCTGATGGAGACGCCCAGTTCCCGCTGCAGCATCTGCTGGATGGCGACCGCGAGGCGGCGGTGGGACTCGTGTGTGTTGTACAGGAGGTCGGCACCGGGGAAGCCCTCGCCGTTCGGGTAACCGGCCTCTGCCAGCAGGGCGCGGGCGGCTTCGGGGTCGTAGTCGAAGGTCGACGGGGGATAGTAGCCGAGGGTGTCGGGAGGCACCAACGCGTAGGAGGGCTGGACGATCCCCTGCATGACCGACTCGGTGATCAGCTGCCTGTCGATGACCATGGCGAAGGCCTTGCGCACGCGCACGTCATCGAACGGCGGTTTGGTGGTGTTGAACATGTAGAAGTACGAGCCCAGCCAGGGCTCGATGCGCACGACCTCCGGGCGCTCCGCCCGATAGACCGGGATACGGTCGAGCACGATCTCGTTGGTGTAATGCAGCTGGCCGTCCCTGAACATGCGGTCTTCGGTGACCAGGTTCTCGGTCGGGTAATACATGATGGCATTCAGCCTGACGCTGTCCGCGTCCCAGTAGCTGTCTGATTTCTCCACCAGTACGTGGGAGTTGATCTGCCATTCCGCCAGCTCGAAGGGGCCGTTGGTGACGATATTGCCCGGTCGCGCCCAGGGCGAGAGCCGGTCAGAGATGGTGCCGAACTGCTCGATCGTGGGCCGATGCACGGCAAAGGTGCTGTAGTGATCCAGAAGTTGCAGGAAATAGGGCGTGGGATTATTCAATTGTACGCGCAGGGTGTAGTCGTCGATGGCTTCGACGCCCACCTGGGAGAAATCATCGATCTCGCCGTTGGCATAGGCCTCGGCATTCACTACCGGGAACAGGTTGTAATTGTATTGGGCACCCAGTGCCGGCGTCAGCAGCCGCCGCCAGGACCAGTGGAAGTCCACGGCGGTGACCGGGTCGCCGTTGCTCCAGAGGGCATCCTCGCGCAGGTGAAACGTATAGAGCGTGCCGTCGTCACTGATCTCCCAGGACTCCGCCATGCCCGGCTCCACCTCCAGGGTCTCCGGGTGCTTGGTGACCAGGCCCTCGAACAGGGCGGAGACGATCTTGTTCTCGGCCACACCGGTGACGATGTGCGGGTCCAGCCCCTCGGGCTCGACACCATTGCCGAAATGGATGACGCCGTTCAACGAACCCTGCTCGACTCGCGTCAGGCCACTCCCTGACTGCTGTTCACCTCCACAACCCGCCAGTATCACGGCAGTCAATAACAGCAGACTGGTACGAATCCGGTGATTTAACTTGGTGCAGAGAGTGGTCAGGTTCATGTGCTCTATCCCGCTGAAAATACTGGCTAAATGAGGGTAAAAGATAGCACGGGGATTGTACCAGGGGGAATGGTTTTAGCCGCTATCGGCGGCCGCTTCAGCTTGCCCTTATTCGCCTGCGGGCGCCATTTCCCCTGGCCCCGGGGCGCATATCGCACCAGGGCAGAGCGTGTCGGCGACCCTTCGCCGCCCACGCCAATATCCTGATCGCGGGCAACCCACGCCGTGGTGGTCCGGACTCAATCGGCGACCGCAGGCGCCCATCCCGAATATTGCCCCAGCGCAATATCCGGGCTTGCTCACGCCAGCAGGCTGCGCAGCGCCGCCACCGCGCCGGCGAGAAGCAGGAAGATCATGGGGAAGAAGCCGATCATGAAACCCAGCGAGCGTTTGGCCGGGTCCTTCACGTAACCCTGCAGGTAGACCAGCCGGCCAACGATGTAGAGGAGCCCGGCGAGAGCGGCGATCAGCGGATTGCCATAGTAGCCGTAGATCAGGATCGCCGGCAGGAAGACGAGCAGCTGCTCCCCGGTGTTGGCGTGCACGCGATAGTAACGCTCGAATACCGGATCGCCGCTGCTAGCCGGCGCCGGGCAGTTGTACTTGCCCCTGGCCCTGCCCACCAGGAGGCCGAATGCTGTGTACTGGATCAGCGCCAGCACGATAACGATTGCCACGAATTCCATGTCTTGTGCCTCTCTGACGATCACTATTGATTCCATGATTTGCTTTTCTCTTTGTTTGCGAGTTTGTTTGCGAGTTTGTTTGCGAGTTCTTGTCCGATTCCGGTCGGTGCCGCCCCGGCCGCTCAGTTTCCCTCAGGCGGCTGCGCGGCGGCTATGATCTGTTTGAGATAAGTCTGGGTATTCGTCCCGCTCAGGGGCGCGAACTTCACGTCGGGATGCAGTTGCCGCAAGCGATGATTGAGCAGCCCATGCGCTGAATAGAGCAAGGAGTCCAGGATGATGTTGTCGGTGTCACAACCGCGAGCCAGATTGATCAGGCGGTCGAACCCGACGATGAAATTGTCACTATGGCGCCGGCGGATCTCCGTGCCGTAAAACAGGTCAGCGAAGTCCACTTCCTCCCGCGCCGCCATGGTCAGGAACAGTCGCGAGAAGACCTCGAAGTCGCCGCTGGCGAATTGCGTCCACAGTTCGGCGATCTGCTCCGAGGAGTAACTCTGGTTCCCCACGGGCCCCTGACTGGAGATGAACAGCAGCCCCGCGATGGCGCCGAGCTGGCGGCGGGTGGCATCGGCGATCTTGAAGAAGGTCTCCTGGCGCGCGTTCAATTCCGTGGCGGCGATGGCCTGGGTCTGCTTCTCGGAATGCAGATTGTTACGGCGCAGTTCCTCGTTGTTTTCCGCGAGTACCGATTGCTGGATGAAGAGGCCGATGACCAGCCAGAGAAAGGCCAGGAAGGCGAACGCCCCTTCCAGAAATGAGCCCATCTCGTCGATGGGCAGGTACATGAACTGGCCCCAGCCCACGTTGAGGGCGATATAGACAGAAAGGAAGAGAAACCACAGGCCCGTGAGCACGAGGCCAAGCTGAATACGCCAGTCCTGGGGCCAGAAGGCGCGCGGAGAGTCCAGATCGTTCATGGGGGCAGCCGTGACCTCAAACGATTTCAGCGGGACACTAGAGTAAAGCCCCCGACCGGGTCCGTCAATTTGCAATGAGCGGCAGCCGTGCCCCGGACAGGCGGCGCGCACTGAGCCCTATTCCTGTCGAGCCCACCGGGTCATATGTATTTTTAATCCTGCGCCTGCGGCGGCGGGTGTCTCTCCGGGCTCGCCGCTGGATGACCCTGTGGACGCGCCAACACGCGGTCGGCCGGATGCGCGCGGCACGGGCGGGCCTGCACGGGGATGAATTGGGCGCAAGTTCACGTATAATCGATGCAGGCTCGAATCCGGACTCCCCGCCATGACGCGAAAAAAAGCAGGCAACTTCAACTTCGAACAGGCCCTGGAGGAACTCGAGCAACTCGTCACCGCCATGGAGGACGGGGAGCTCACCCTGGAGCAGTCACTGCAGGCCTTCGAGAAAGGCATCAAGCTGACCCGCGAGTGTCAATCCGCGCTGCAGGAGGCGGAGCAGAAAGTCCAGGTGCTGCTCAATGAGGAGGGCGACACCGAGGAGCTGGAAACCGGCGACCTCGATAGCGAAAACCAGGACTGACCCCGCCCATGTCCCAAGCCATCCCCCCTGCACTGGACGACTTCCTGTCCGACTGCCAGACGCGCGTGAACCGCGCCCTTGAATCCCTGCTCGCCAGACCCCAGCCCAGCGAGAAACTGCGCCGTGCCATGGCCTACGCCAGCCTCGACGGCGGCAAACGCATCCGGCCGGTACTGGTGTATGGCGCCGCCAGGGCCCTGGGCGGCGATCTGGATGACGCCGACGCGCCGGCTTGCGCGGTGGAGCTCATACACAGCTATTCCCTCGCCCATGACGACCTGCCGGCGATGGACGACGATGACCTGCGTCGGGGCAAACCGAGCCTGCACCGCGCCTTCGACGAGGCCACGGCGGTACTGGTCGGCGATGCCTTGCAGAGCCTGGCATTCGAGGCACTGAGCGCGCCGGCGAACAACCTGGATCCGGGCCGGCAGCTGGCCATGGTGCGCTGTCTCAGCGAAGCGTCCGGGGCTCTGGGCATGGTGGGCGGGCAGTCACTGGACTTCGAGGCCGTGGGCCGTCAGGCCGCCGGTGGCGAGCTGGAGAAACTGCATCGGCTGAAGACCGGCGCCCTGATTCGTGCCAGCGTCCTGCTCGGCGCCCAATCCACCAGCGGCGCCGACGAAACGCAATTGCAACGCCTCGGCGAATACGCCAATTGCATAGGCCTGGCCTTCCAGGTCCAGGACGATATCCTCGACGAGACCGCCGAAACCGATACCCTGGGCAAGCCCAGGGGCTCGGACAGCACCCGCAACAAGCCGACCTACGTCAGCCTGCACGGGCTGGACGGCGCGCGGCGGCTCGGCGGTGAGCTCATCGAGCAGGCCATCGCCAGCCTCCAGCCCTTCGCCGGGGGCGCCGATCGCCTGCGCGAGCTGGCCGCCTATATTATCAGCCGCCGCCACTGACGCGGCCCTCGATTGACCTGACCGCCGGGCTGCTTTAAGTTACGCCCTCCTCACCGGGCCAGTAGTCTGAGCAGGCCCAGCTGCAGAAAACCTTGAAAACCGCCCGCCGCGGAGTTGAAATAGGCTCATGCTTGAAGAAATACCGCTGACCAGGCCGGAGACGCCGCTCCTGGATCAGATCAACAGCCCTGTCGACCTGAAAGAGCTGGATATTGAACAACTCGACCAGCTTGCGCGAGAGCTGCGGCTGTTCCTGCTGTATAGCGTGGGTCAGACCGGGGGACACTTCGGCGCCGGCCTCGGGGTCGTGGAACTGACGATCGCCCTGCATTATGTGTTCGACACGCCCAGGGACCGCCTCGTCTGGGACGTCGGCCACCAGGCCTATCCCCACAAGGTACTCACTGGCCGCCGCGAACGCATGCTGACCATGCGCCAGCCTGGTGGACTGGCGGCATTCCCCAGCCGCAACGAGAGTGAGTACGATACCTTCGGCGTCGGTCATTCCAGTACCTCCATCAGCGCCGCTCTGGGAATGATGGTCGCCGGCCGCATGCAACAGCAGGCGCATCGCTGCATCGCCGTGATCGGTGATGGTGCGATGACCGCGGGCATGGCCTTCGAGGCGCTGAATCACGCCGGTCACCTCGATGACAATATCCTGGTGATACTCAACGACAATAATATGTCGATCTCGAACAACGTCGGTGGCCTGTCGAGCTACTTCGCCCGCATGTGGGCGAGCAAGCCCTATAACTTCATTCGCAGCGGCAGCAAGCGCATGCTGTCCAGGATTCCTCCCGCCCTGAAGGCCGCGCACCGGGCCGAGGAATACATGAAGGGCATGGTGTCACCCGGCACACTTTTCGAAGAGATCGGTTTCAATTACATCGGACTGGTCGACGGCCATGACACGGCCGGCCTGGTGGACATCCTCGCCAACATCAAGACTCTGCGTGGCCCGCAGTTGCTGCACATCGTTACCCGCAAGGGCAAGGGCTACAAGGAGTCGGAGAACGACCCCTTCGGCATGCACGCCCTCAGCAAGATCGAACAGCCCATCGGCGAGAACGCCGGGGCGATTGACAAGAAGGACATCAAGCCGTCCCTCACTTACTCGGCGATATTCGGCAACTGGCTCTGCGACGCGGCGGCTCAGGACGAACTGGTCGTCGGGATCACGCCCGCCATGGGCGAGGGCTCGGGCATGACCGAATTCGCCGAGCGTTTTCCCGAGCGCTTCCACGATGTCGCCATCGCCGAACAGCATGCCGTGACCTTCGCCGCCGGCATGGCCTGCGATGGCCTCAAGCCGGTGCTGGCCATCTATTCCACCTTCCTGCAACGGGGCTACGATCAGCTCATCCACGACGTGGCGTTGCAGAACCTGGATGTGCTGTTCGCCATCGACCGGGCCGGCCTGGTGGGCGCCGACGGCCCAACCCACGCCGGCAGCTTCGACCTGAGCTACCTGCGCTGTGTGCCCAATATGATCGTCATGGCGCCCAGCGATGAGGACGAGACCCACAAGCTGCTTTCCACCGGCTATCACCACCGCGGCCCGGCCGCGGTGCGTTACCCGCGGGGCAAGGGCCCCGGCAAGGTTGTCGAGCGCAGCCTGGACCCGGTGCCGGTCGGCAAGGCCAGGGTCAGGCGCCAGGGCAAGTCGGTGGCTCTGCTCGCCTTCGGCAGCATGGTACAATCGGCATTGCTGGCCGGCGAGGAACTCAACGCCACCGTCATCGACATGCGCTTCGTCAAACCGCTGGACGAGGCGCTAATCGCCTCCATGGCGAACCAGCACCAACTGCTGGTGACACTCGAGGAGAACGCCGTCATGGGCGGCGCCGGCTCCGCGGTCAACGAGTTCCTGTTATCCGCCAACTACAGCATCCCGATACTGAACCTGGGCCTGCCGGATCAATTCCTGGAACAGGGCAAGGTACCGGAGATGCTGGCCGGCGTCGGCCTGGACAGCGCCACTATCGTCACACGCGTCCGGAAAAAACTGAGCGCCTGCAAGATCCAGTCCCAGGCCGTCTGAGCCACCAAACCGATTCCATCCCGGGAGCAAGCATGTCCAGCACGGACGAGCGAAACCAGCGCCACAAGCGCGCCATGCAGCGCAAGAAGGAATACATCGACGGCAAGATCGCCGAGGCGACCGTCGACAAGGGCCTTTTGGTCGTACTCACCGGCAATGGCAAGGGCAAGAGCTCGTCCGCATTCGGCATGCTGGCGCGCAGCGTGGGTCACGGTCTGCACTGCGCCGTCGTGCAGTTCATCAAGGGACAGTGGGAGACCGGCGAGCAGCTGCTATTCCAGGACCATCCCCTGGTGGAGTTTCATGTCATGGCCACCGGTTTCACCTGGGATACCCAGGACCGCGAGGCCGACATCGTCGCCGCGCGGGCGACCTGGGCGAAGGCCGAGGCGCTGCTGAAGAACCCCGACGTCGACGTGATCATTCTCGATGAGCTGACTTATATGCTCACCTATGGCTACCTCGACAAGGCGACGGTGCTGGCGGCGCTGGCCGACCGGCCACCCATGCAGCACGTCATCGTCACCGGCCGCAATGCCGCAAAGGAACTGATTGAGCTGGCCGACACGGTCAGCGAGCTGGGCGAGACCAGGCACGCCTTCAATGCCGGCGTCAAAGTCCAGAAGGGTATCGACTACTGATCATGAAACAACTGCTGAAGCGACTGACCAGCGCCTGCCTCTGCCTGCTCTGCCCGGCAGTGTACGCTGCCGAGGTGACGGACGATGCCGGGCGGTTGATCACGCTGGAGGAACCGGCGGCGCGCATCATCAGCCTGGCCCCCTCCCTGACGGAACTGGTCTTCGCCGCCGGCGCCGGCGCCAGGCTGGTGGGGGTGATTGCCTACAGTGACTATCCGGAGGCCGCGCTCAGCATTCCCCGCGTCGGTCGCTACGACATGCTGGACATGGAGCGCATCCTGGCGCTGGAGCCGGACCTGGTGCTGGCCTGGCAGTCCGGCAACCCGCGCAGCACGGTCTCCAGGCTGCGCGAGCTTGGGCTGACGGTGTACCTGGCAGAGCCGAAGAGCCTGGAGTCGATTCCCACTCATCTTGAGCGCATCGGCATCCTGGCCGGCACCGAGTCTTCCGCGACCCGAGCAATTGCGACATTCAACTCGGAGTTGCGTGCACTACGCCAGGAATTCGGCAACGAAGCGCCAATTGACACTTTTTATCAGATCTGGAACGAGCCGCTGATCACCGCCGGTGGCAACGAGCTCATCAACGATATCATTCGCGAATGTGGCGGTGTCAATGTGTTCGGCGATATCCGTCAGGTGGCGCCGAAGGTGTCCACCGAGGCGGTCCTCGCGCGTTCCCCCGAGGTCATCGTCGCCAGCGGCATCGACCGCGAACGACCGGACTGGCTCGACGACTGGCGGCGCTGGCCGGCACTCCCGGCGGCGGCCCGGGACAACCTGTTCTCCATCCCCCCCGCCCTGCTGCAGCGGCATACGCCCCGCGTCCTCGAGGGTACGCGCGCCATGTGCGAACACCTGGCCAGTGCCAGACTGAGACGATCGGATTCTGCTGAGCCCTGAGGCTGGATCGCCTCCGGTCAGGTTCCTGAATCAATCAAACGGAACTTCATTACTGCTCTCACTACGGCAGTTCTTGAATAAGTCGGGCTAGCGGATATGGCCGAGCTTGTCGATCTTGACGGCCAGGTAGCTCTCGTTGTGGGGATTGGACTCGGTGTGAATGGGGACGATCTGCACGATGTCGAAACCGAGCTGTTGCAGCGCCTCGACCTTGCGCGGATTGTTGGTCAACAGCCGCAGCCGGTCCACCTGGAAGTGGTTCAACATCGGCTGACAGACGTCATACTCGCGGCTGTCCGGTTCGAACCCGAGCTGGACGTTGGCCTCCACCGTGTCCGCCCCCGAATCCTGCAACGCATAGGCCTTGATCTTGTTCAGCAGGCCGATGCCGCGTCCCTCCTGGCGCAGGTAGAGGATCAGGCCGCGTCCCTCTTCGGCGATGCGCTGCATGGCTGTCTGCAGCTGCGGGCCACAATCGCAGCGCAGGCTGAACAGGCAATCGCCGGTCAGGCACTCGGAGTGCACCCGACACAGCAAGGGTTCTTCGCCACTCAGGTCGCCCAGCGACAGGGCCACGTGTTCCTTGCCGCTTGCGGGGTCCTCGAAGCCGTGAATGGTGAACTTGCCCCAACGCGTGGGTAGTGTCGCCGAGGCGACGAATTTCGCTGTCAAACCGTAATCCTCACTGTCCATGTATGTCCTTCAGACCAGAATTAATCAGAAGGTCCCTAAATTGATCAGAGGGTCCCTAGCAATACGGCGAGGGCCTGCAGACAGAGGGCGGCCATTATACCCGCTAATACATCATCAAGCATGATGCCGAGCCCCCCGGGCACTCGCTGATCGGCCCACTTGATGGGCCAGGGCTTGAGAATGTCCAGGATCCGGAAGAACACGAAACCTAAAGGTGGCCACCACGGGCCCGCCGGCACCAGGAACAGGGTCAGCCACAGGCCGACGAATTCGTCCCAGACGATACCGGGGTGATCGTGCGCGCCCAGCTCCCGCGCGGTCTTGCCACACAACCAGATGCCGAGCAGCAGGCTGCCTGACACGATCAGCGCGTACGCCGGCCAGCCGAGCGCGGACAGCGGATAGAACAGCAGCAGAGCCAGCGCCGACCCCGCCGTGCCTGGCGCCTTTGGCGACAGGCCGCTGCCAAACCCGAAGGCCAGCCAGTGCACGAGAGTCCTGGGCCTTACTGTCGCTTCAATCACACCGATCCCTCCCGGAAGTGCTGATAGGCTGTGCCGCTGAATGTAACCGCCTCACCATCGCTGTCAACCAGAGCGATAGCGGAACCGGAGACGACCTCACCGATGCAGGTCAACGCCAGACCCAGTGCCGCGGCCTTTTCCTGCAGCGCCGGCAGCGCCGACTCGGGGGCGGTGAGGCACAGCTCATAGTCGTCGCCGCCGCTCAGGGCCGCGCGCCTGCACGCATCCATATCCGCCGTTGCCCGCGCCGCCGCGGAATACGGCAGGCGCTCGACATCGATCCGGGCGCCCACGCCACTGGCCGCGATGATATGGCCCAGATCGCCGATGAGACCATCGGAAATATCGATGCCCGCACTGACCAGCCCGGCGACCTCCTGCGCGTATGCGACCCGCGGCTCCGGTTGATAGTAGGCCGCGAGCAAGGCCCGCGCGTGCGCGTCAGCGTCTCCTTCAGCCCCGGAGTCCGCAGTCTCCGCCTCGCCGTTCGCGACCAGTAGCGGCAGGGCCAGCGCCGCGTCGCCGAGGCAGCCGGTCACCAGAACCCTGTCACCGGGTCGGGCTCCGCTACGACGAATCAGCGCGTCCCGATCGGCAATGCCGTGCGCCTGAATCACCACGTTCAACGGGCCATGTGTCACGTCTCCACCCACGAGAGGACAGTCGAAGCGACCGGCGAGGCTGGCGAGGCCGGCGGCGAAGTCCTCTAACCATTCCTCGTCGGCAGCGGGGAGGGTCAGTCCCAGTGTAAAACACAGCGGCTCCGAGCCCATGGCGGCGAGATCGCTCAGATTGGCGGCGAGCGCACGGTGTGCTACAAATCGTGCCGGCGCCCGTGTCGGAAAATGCACTGACTCCACGAGCACGTCCATGGTCAGCGTAAGACACTTGCCTTCGGGCACGCTTACCATGGCCGCATCATCGCCGATACCCAACTCCACATGGCGTCGGGCAAACGCCAGGTCTGGCGTGTCGAAGTAGCGGCGGATCAATTCGAATTCGGAAAGCCTCATGACCGTGGCCGTCGGGGATGATGTTCTGCCGGTCCGCCGACTAGCCCGGGCTAGTTGGCGGGCCGCTCGGCGGAACGCAGTGTGGGCACCAGTTTATCGAGGACGCCATTGATGTATTTGTGGCCATCGGTGGCGCCGAAGGTCTTGGCGAGTTCAACGTATTCGTTGATAACCACCCGGTAGGGTACGTCGATACGAAAAGCCAACTCGTACGCACCCTGGTACAACAGCGCGCGCTCGATCGGATCCAGCGACTTCAGGTCACGATCCAGGTGTGGCTGCAGATACTCCTTCAGCGAGTCGACCTGTCGCGGAATGTCGAGAAAGATCGCATCGAAGAAATCCCAGTCCACCTTGCCATGGGTGTCGGCGTGAAACTGGGCAGCGATATCCAGCGGTTCGGCGTCCGCCATCAGCCACTGGTAGAGTGCCTGCAGAACGAGCCGCCGCGCGCGTCGGCGCTGCTCCAGGGGAACGCGACTGCGCCGCTTGCCCGGTGTCACCGGCACGGCTCCACTCTTGCTTGCGGTCACTAGTTCTCCAACTGGCGAACCAGGCTCAACATCTCGATGGCCGACATGGCCGCCTCAGCGCCCTTGTTACCCGCCTTGGTGCCGGCGCGCTCAATAGCCTGCTCGATCGTGTCCACTGTCAACACGCCAAAGGCGACAGGTATCTCACTCTGCAGGCAGACCTGACTCAGGCCCTTCACACACTCGCCGGCCACATACTCGAAATGGGGGGTGCCTCCCCGAATCACCGCGCCGAGGGCAATGATGGCATCGTATTGGCCGCTCGCGGCGACTTTCTTCGTCGCCAACGGCAGCTCCCAGGCACCGGGCACCTTGACCAGGGTGATGTCCCTGTCCTGTACGCCGTGCTTGCGCAGTGCTTCGAGCGCACCGTCCAGCAAGCGCTCGACGATGAATCCGTTGAAGCTCGACATGACGATGGCATAGCCAGCCTGGCTGTTGTTGTAGTGACCCTCGATGGTCTTCAGTGTGCTCATTCTGTTACCTGCGTAGCTTCTGTTTCCTGCGTAGCAAACGGGACGAAATCGACGACTTCCAGGTCGAAGCCC
>JBBDSI010000336.1:1667-4663 GCA_040905005.1 Pseudohongiellaceae bacterium | reverse complement strand
TTCTGTTTCCTGCGTAGCAAACGGGACGAAATCGACGACTTCCAGGTCGAAGCCCGAAATGGCATTGAACTTCGCCGGATAGCTCAGTAATCGCATCTTCCCCACCCCCAGGTCACGCAGTATCTGTGACCCGGTGCCAATGGTCAGGTCGCTGCCCGGCCTGCTGCCGCGGTCGTACTCCTTGCCCTCCGCCAGTGCCGATGCCAGGTTCTGCTCGAGCCCGGCGCCGTAATCGTCACCGGATAATAACACAGCCACTCCCTCGCCCTCTTCACTGATGCGCGCGAGGGCACTGCTGAAAGACCAGCTCGTGCGCTGGGGGTTATAGACTTCGCAGATATCGCGAATGGTATTGGGAATATGCACCCGCACGAGGGTGGGCCGGTCGGTGCTGATGTCGCCCATGACAAAGGCCAGGTGCAGATTGCCACTAATGGAGTCCCTGTAGGTATGGGCGGTGAATTCACCGTGCCGGGTCTGCAGGGTATTGGTGGCGGTGCGAGTCACCGTGTGCTCGTTGGCGATACGGTAGTGAATCAGATCGACGATGGTGCCAATCTTGAGGCCGTGTTTTTTGGCGAAGGCTTCCAGGTCAGGCCGCCTTGCCATGGAGCCGTCCTCGTTCATGATCTCGACGATGGCCGCCGCCGGCTGGTAGCCCGCCAGTCTCGCCAGGTCGCATCCAGCCTCTGTATGACCGGCGCGGCGCAGCACACCGCCGGGTTGAGCCATTATGGGAAACACATGACCCGGCTGCACGATTTCCTCCGGGCGCGAGTCGCGTCCCACGGCGACCTGGATTGTGCGGGCGCGATCGGCGGCGGAGATGCCGGTGGTCACCCCGGAAGCGGCCTCGATGGACACGGTAAAATTAGTGTTATAGGGCGTGTTGTTTTCGTTGACCATGAGCGGCAGATTGAGAAAACGACAGCGCTCCTGCGTCAGCGTCAGGCAGATCAGGCCGCGCGCATTGGTGGCCATGAAGTTGATGTCTTCCGTGCGCACACGCTCCGCCGCGATAATGAGGTCGCCCTCGTTCTCACGGTCCTCGTCATCCATCAATACCACCATCTTCCCCTGGCGTATATCGTCGATGATTTCCTCGATCGTGTTAAATTCCATTGCGATCCCTGATTACTGTGTAGACTCGAATCCGTGCCGTTCGAGAAACTCGCGCGAGATCCCGGCATCCCGCCCGTCCGCCGACTGCCCCTGCAGCAACCGCTCCAGATAACGGGCGATGAGATCCACTTCGATGTTTACCTTCCCGCCGGGTGCATACCCACCGATCACCGTCTCTTCCTGCGTGTGCGGAATGATGTTAACGGAAAATGTGTCACCCGACACCGTATTGACGGTCAGACTTGTTCCATCTATGCAGATGGACCCCTTGGCAGCGACATAATGCGACAGTTCCCGAGGCAACTCGCACTCGAGCCTCATGCTCCTGCCCTCCGGGGTAATTCGCAACAGGGAGCCGATGCCGTCTACATGACCACTGACCAGGTGCCCGCCGAAGCGGGCATCGGCGCGCATGGCCTTCTCCAGGTTGACGCGGTCGCCCTTGCTCTTCTCTCCGAGAGTCGTACAACGCAGGGTCTCACGCGAGACATCGGCGCTGAAGCCGGCCGGGTGCAGCTCGACGACCGTCAGGCAGCAGCCGCTGACGGCGATGCTGTCCCCCAGCCCGACATCGCTCAGCGGCAGCTTGCCGGTGTCCAGACGCAGGCGCCACTCATTCTCACGCTGCCTGAGTTCCTGCACGATGCCTGTCGCTTCGATTATTCCCGTGAACATCTCTCTCGCCTGTCAGGTTTCGGGCGTCAGTGTCAGCCGGACATCCTCACCGAGTTGCTTGAGATCCCGGATGCGGAATCGTGGCGCCTGCTCGAGCCCTGTCAGGCCGGTCAATTCCAGTAGCGGCCGCGCATCACTGCCCAGCAGTTTCGGCGCCACATAGACCACGAGTTCGTCGACCAGGCCGGCCTGAAGGAATGCGCCGCTCAGGGTCGCGCCAGCCTCCACCAGCACCTCGTTGCACTCATGGTCGGCGGCGAGGGATTCTAGCACAAATCGCAGGTCGACCCTGGCCGAGTCCGCCTCTGTCCTGATGAGCCGCACACCGCCGTAGTCGCACGCCTGCGTGCCCGCGTCGGCAGTGGTAAAGATCAGCGCGCTTCCCGGGTCATGATAGACCCTGGCGGTGCCAGGTGTCCGCAATTGACTGTCGAGAACCACTCGCAGTCGCGGCAGCTCGAGACTGGCGGCATTGTGCGCCAACTCCCGGTCATCGAAGGCGAGCTCCTCCGGACGCACGGTCAGCGCCGGATCGTCGGCCAGGATCGTCCCCGCGCCCGTCAACACGGCGCTACTGGCGGCGCGCAGGCGCTGCACGTCGGCCCGGGCCACAGCCCCGGTGATCCACTTGCTGACGCCGTTGGCCAGCGCCGTGCGCCCGTCGAGGCTCATGGCCAGCTTCAGCCGCAGCCAGGGCAGACCTTGCTCGCGGCGCTTGAAATAGCCGGGATTCAGATTCCGCGCAGCCTGCTCGTAGTCGCTCAGGCAATAGGCCTCGACACCGGCCGCCTCCAGCGCCGCGACGCCCCGGCCAGCCACGGCGGGATTGGGATCGAGCCCGGCGATGACCACGCGCCCGATACCGGCGGCAATCAGAGCCTCGGAGCAGGGGCCGGTGCGCCCCTGGTGTGAGCAGGGCTCCAGCGTGACGAAGGCGGTGGCACCGCGCGCGTCCGCGCCCGCCTGCTCCAGCGCATGTACCTCGGCGTGGGGTCGACCGGCGGCGGCATGCCAGCCCTCGGCCACGACCCGACCATCCTTCACCAGCACGCAGCCTACGCGGGGATTGGCCATCGCCGTCAGCACCGTGCCGGCCAGATCCAGCGCGCGCTGCATATGGACCGGCCAGTCAACAAAATCCTGCTTCAGCTGTGTCAGAGCGAGAGTTTTCATGATGAGTTACACAGGGCGATCGGCCT
>JBBDSI010000336.1:0-1567 GCA_040905005.1 Pseudohongiellaceae bacterium | reverse complement strand
CGCGAGACTGGATCTCGCGCTCGCCCGTGCCCCGCAGATGAGCCTTGATTCGGTTGATGGCATCGTCCACCTTCTCGATACTGACCGGTCGTTTCTCCAGCGCCTTCATGAGGCCTGCGCGCAGCTTGTCTTCGTTGAACGGCTCGCGTATGCCATCGGTCTTGATGATCCGCGGCATTACCAGCTCCGCCGTCTCATAGGTCGTGAAGCGCTCCTCGCAGGTAATGCACTCACGGCGCCGGCGCACGTGATTACCTTCGGAAACCAGTCGCGAATCGATTACCTTGGTGTCAATGGCGCCGCAGAATGGACAATGCATTATGACTCACTCGTTCTTTAATTATTGGCTGCGTTCTTTAACGATTAGCTGCTTACTCGATGCCGCGCCGTTCAGTTCTTCCTGTAGACCGGGAAGCGGGCGCACAGTTCGAGCACTTTGTCCTTCACCGAGGCGATGAGCTCATCATTGCCCAGGTCGTCGATGATATCGCACATCCAGCCGGTCAGGTCGCGGCATTCCTGTTCGCCCATGCCACGCGTGGTGATGGCCGGTGAACCGATGCGCAGGCCGCTGGTGACGAACGGAGGCTTGGGGTCGTTTGGCACCGCGTTCTTGTTGACGGTGATATGGGCGCGGTCCAGCGCCGCATCCGCATCCTTGCCGGTGATGCCCTGGCGGATGAGGCTGACCAGGAACAGATGGTCATCGGTGCCGCCGGAGACGACATCATAGCCGCGGTCGATGAAGGTCTGGGCCATGGCCTGGGCATTCCTGACGACCTGCTCCTGGTAGGTTTTGAAGTCGTCGCTCATGGCCTCCTTGAAACACACGGCCTTGGCGGCGATGACATGCATCAGGGGGCCGCCCTGGCTCTCGGGGAAGACGGCGAAATTCAGCTTCTTCTCCAGTTCTTCGCTGGCCTTCGCGAGGATGAGGCCGCCGCGCGGTCCGCGCAGGGTCTTGTGCGTGGTCGAGGTCGTGACGTCGGCGATGTTCACCGGGCTGGGATAGACACCGGCGGCGACGAGGCCCGAGACGTGCGCCATGTCCACCACGAAATACGCGCCGACGCTGTCGGCGATGGCGCGGAACCGCTCCCAGTCGATCACGCGCGAGTACGCCGAGAAGCCGGCCATGATCAGCTTCGGCTTGTGCTCATCGGCCAGGCGCTGCACCTCATCGTAATCGATCTCACCGGTATCGTGATCGATGCCGTACTGGACGGCGTTGTAGATGCGGCCAGAGAAGCTTACCTTGGCGCCATGGGTCAGATGGCCGCCGTCGGCCAGGCTCATGCCGAGAATGGTGTCGCCGGGCTTGATCAGCGCCATGTACACAGCCGCGTTGGCCTGGGAGCCGGAGTGCGGTTGCACATTGGCGTAGTCCGCCTTGAACAACTCCTTCGCCCGGGCGATTGCCAGATTCTCAACCACGTCCACGTGCTCACAGCCGCCGTAATAGCGCTTGCCCGGATAGCCCTCGGCATACTTGTTGGTCAGCACCGAGCCCTGAGCCTCCATGACCAGCGGGCTGGCGTGGTTTTCAGAGGCAATCAGCTCGATATGC
>JBBDSI010000335.1:0-2953 GCA_040905005.1 Pseudohongiellaceae bacterium | reverse complement strand
TCTTCGCCCGCTCGGTCGGCATCAGCCTGGAGCAGTTACGCGCCGACAACCCGGCACTGCGGCCGCCGGTCTGGGAGGGCGCCAAGCGCATCCCCCGCGGCTTCCGCATCAAGGTGCGCAGCGACGCCGTGCCCGGCAGCAATCTGCTGGCCATGATCCCGAGTGACTTCAAGTTCACGGTGCAGACGCCGGACGTGGAGTACATCGTCGAGCGCGGCGACAGCCTGTCGGTGATCGCTCGTCGCTTCAACACCACCGTGGGTGACCTGGCCTCCCTCAACCAGCTCGCCAGCCGTAATCGCCTGCAGATCGGCCAACGCCTGTTGCTGCCCCAGGATAATCTCGATACCGAGCAACTGGCGACGATTGCCAACATTGAGGAAGACGGCGTCTACACCGTGCGTCGTGGTGACACGGTCTCGCTCATCGCCACGCGTTACGATGTTCCGGAGCAACAGCTTCTGGGGGTCAACGGCATCGCCGACCGGCACCTTATTTACCCTGGACAGGAACTGCGCGTGCCCGGTTTCGGACCCGACGGCGAGGAACCCTCTACGACGGCTTCCGCGGTTGACGTGGCGCCCGAGAGGACCGCGGTCACCGCGGCAGCTCCCGCCGCGGGAGAAGTCGAAGAGGAAGTGATCATCACGCCGGTGGAGGCGGCGCAAGCGCCGGCGGACGGGGCCGCGGTCAGGGCCCCCGATGCGGATCCGCAGCAGTTGGCGCTGGTAGAAGAACAATTGCCGCCGGCCGCGGTGCTGCCGGACGATCAGCAGCTGGACGCCCCGGTGACCGAGGCCGAGAGCGACGCCGTCGCCCTGGACCCGGCCATCGACGTGGCCGCCAGCAATGAACAGGTGTCGGAGCTGCTGACCGCCGACCCCTCGGACTATTCCGTGGCCAGCAATAACACCATCGAGATTCAGGCTTCGGAGACCCTCGGACACTATGCCGAATGGTTGGGCATCCGCGCGTGGGATCTGCGCCGGCTCAACAATATGGCCTTCCGTGATCCGGTGATCATTGGCGACCGCCTGCGTCTGGATCTATCGCGGGTCAACATCGACGAGTTCGAGCTCAAGCGCCGGGATTTCCATTCCTCCCTGCAGGAGGCTTTCTTCAGCAGTTTCCGTATCCAGGGCGTGGAGAAATACCAGATCAGGCGCGGTGACAACATCGGCAGCATTGCCCGTAGCCGCTATTCGACCCCCATATGGTTGCTGCGCCAGTACAACCCGGAACTGGATTTCAGTCGTATCCAGATCGGTCAGGAGATCGACTTTCCCCTGCTCGAAGTCGTGCGTTAGCTCACCTGAACTCATTTCTCGCCGCCCAATCTGGCGCGGGCGCCGTCACCGGCGCCGCAGGAACCATTCGATCAATGCCCGATACTCGACGCGCAGTGCCGCGTCCAGGAAATGGCGCATGGACACGGTTGGCAGGGCCTGGCCGGCAATTTTTTCTTGCGCGCGCTGTTTCAGCCTCGTTACCACTTCTGTCGCCGTGTGCTCGGTCGATTGTCGCAGCGGATAGAGAAACGCCGATTCGAGATATTCCGGGTAGACGAGTGCATCCGGTGCCAGCGGCGTACAGCCCAGGGCGCAGCCCTCCTGCATGGCCAGCCCCTGGAAGTCGTGGTGTGCGGTGGACAGGACCACGTCGTTGCGGCGCAGACACTCGAGGTATTCCTGGCGCCCGGGCAGGTAGCCAAACTGACCTCTCGGCTGGCCCTGCTGCCGCGCCATTTCGGTGAGCAGAGGCTCCATTTCGGCAAAGGCGGGGGGCTGCTGGCGGAACTGCTGGCCGAAGACATGGAAGCGAACCGGCAACGTCGCCGCGCAGGCCTGCTTGACGACCGCCAGCAGCAGTTCGGGCCCCTTGTCGTACTCCCAGCGGTGATTCCAGGCGACATCGAGCAGCTTGCCGCCCCGTGTGAGCGGCTCCAGGGCAAAATCCTCCTCGGCCAGAGGCACCGGCAGCACCATGCTGGCGTCAAGCCGATTCATGATGGCCGGGTCGATGCGGTCGGGCAGGTCGTTAAAAAGCTTCCTGGCGCCTTCGAGAAAACTATGCCGATTGTAGTGGCTGTTGAAGACGATGCAGTCAGCGCACAGGGCCGTATAGATCGGTACCAGTTTGTGCTCGACATTATCTTGCCGCCGCCGGCCCATCGGGTAAACGAACTGATTCTCGTGAAAATAGACGATGGTGGGGATGCGCGCGAGTTCGGGGACAAAGCCGCGCAGCGAGGACAGGTCCACCATGGAGGTAGCCAGGATGATGTCATATTGCTGGCGCAGCAGGTCGGCCTTGCCGAAGGCCCACTGCAGGCTGTTGCCGCGAATGCGCCAGGCGAAGTGACGCGAGGGGAGACTGAGGTGCACCCAGTCGTAGTCGGGCAGCATCGCGGCCACGTGCTCCCGCCACTGGCGGTGACTGTAAGCGTCATAGGCCGACAGCACGAGGATGCGTTTCTTGCGCTGCTGGCGAAAAAATGACGACATTGATCAGGCCTGAATCTGCTTCCCTAACACACCAGTATGACAGCGGCCTTTGAGTCGCGCCCGCCCTGGAGACACCGTATCTTCAGGGGGAATGCCGCAGGGATCAAGCACTGCGGTCCGGGCTGGTTGCAGAAAGGCTGCGTGCGGGGGATGCCGCTAGCCTCAGCGGTGTGGCATGCGCTCGAGCACGCCGGCGTTCTCGCTCATGTCCAGAATCGCATCGATGTGGCTGGCGACATCCTCTGCGGTGGCGTTCCTGCCCAGTTCCACGCCCTGGTTCTCACGCACGTCGGCCGAGTAGTAACGCCCACCCATGGCCTGGATGATGCGGCCGTTCGGGGCCTGTTCGCTGCACAGGAACACGACTGCCGGAGTAACCAGTTCCGGCGCCAGGCGTTGTTCGCTGTCCTCGAAGCCGGGCAGATCCTTCGTCATGCGCGTCGCCGCAA
>JBBDSI010000334.1:0-2956 GCA_040905005.1 Pseudohongiellaceae bacterium | reverse complement strand
TCCAGGCGAATGAGAGGAAATAGCCGGCCAGCGGCGGCTGCGCGCAACTGAAAGACTGCATTATTCAGTCTTGTTTCCATCGGAGTCAAAAGCCAGCGCCGCGGCGATCTCTCCCGGCTCGGGGAAGCGCTGCACCCGGTGCTTGCTGAACACGAGCCGATCGTCGGCCCGGACATCGAACACGCCACCGCCGCCGGCGATCAGTTCCGGTTCGACGCCCGTCGCGGTCTGAATCTCGGCCGACACACGGTCGGCCTGCGGACGGTAGTTTCAGGCGGTGCAGTAAGTAATGGAAACGCGCATTTATCACTCCGCAGTGTTTGTCTTCCACATTACAACATGCCTGGCTCCACGCGCCAAGAATCGCGGCATGGGGTAGTGGCTCAGTTTGAAAGAGTAACTGGACTCGCAGGGCGGGGAGAGGGTAAGTCCAAGCGGGACCGTGAGCGGCAGGGATGCCGCGACCGAGCCTCCAGGGATGGATTTACGGCGTGTCCCGATTGGACTTACCCTCTCCCCGACCAAACAGGCACTGATTACATTTCAAACTGAGCCACTACCCGGCATGGGCGGCATGGGCGTCATGATCGTGTAAACTCCTGTCAGTACCATGAAGCCTTTTCAAGGGAAAAACGCCATGATCACCCGAATCCTCGCCCCCGTCCTGTTTCTGTCTGTCGCCTCGATCCTGCCCGCCCTGGCCCAGGAGACGCCGCAATCCTGGTTCGATGAAGGTCGCGCCGCGGTCGAACGCAATGCCGCCCTGCGTGCCCAGAGCCAGGGCCGGGCACGCAATATCATCCTCTTCGTGGGTGACGGCATGGGCGTCTCCACGGTCACCGCCGCCCGCATTCTCGAGGGACAGCTACGTGGGGAGACCGGCGAGGAGAACGTCCTGTCGTTCGAGACCTTTCCCAACGTCGCCCTGGCCAAGACCTACAACACGGACAGCCAGGTCGCGGATTCCGCGGGTACCATGAGCGCCATGGTTACCGGCGTGAAGACACGAATCGGCGCCATCAGCGTCAATCAGTTCGCCGATCGTCGCGACTGCCGCACGATGGACGGCAATCGCCTGCTGACCATTCTCGAGCGGGCCGAGATGCGCGGGCTGGCGACGGGTGTCGTCTCAACGGCGCGACTGACCCACGCCACGCCGGCGGCGAACTATGCCCACAGCGTCGACCGCAACTACGAGAGCGACGCCGATGCAGACATCATGCGCAACGGCGGGGAGTGCCCCGACATCGCCAGCCAGCTCATCGACTTCAGCGATAACGTGTTCGGCAGCGACGGTCTGGAGGTCGCTATCGGCGGCGGGCGCAGTAATTTCCTGTCCGAGAACATGACTGACCCGGAGTATGGCGGCAACGGCCGGCGCCGTGATGGCCGCGACCTGACCCGGGAATGGCTGGAGCGACATCCGGCGAGTGCCTATGTCTGGAACCAGGCACAGTTCGATGCCGTCGATGCCGCCACCACCGACCATCTGCTGGGGCTGTTCGAACCCTCACACATGCAGTACGAGGCCGATCGCGAGGAAGGCGGACACGGCGAGCCCAGCCTGAGCGAGATGACGGCCAAGGCCATCGAGATTCTCAGCCGCAACGAGAACGGGTATTACCTGAACGTGGAGGCCGGGCGCATCGACCATGCCCATCACGCCGTCAATCCGCGCCGCGCCCTCATGGACACCATCGCCCTCAGCGACGCCGTGCGCACGGCCATGGCGATAGTGGACCTGAGCGAGACACTGATCATCGTCACCGCCGATCACAGCCACGTCTTCACCATCGCCGGCTACCCCGGGCGCGGCAATCCCATACTGGGCACCGTGGCCAACGCCGGCGGGACATCACAGGCGCAAGACGGCATGCCCTATACGACGCTGGGCTACCACAACGGCCCGGCGCCGCGCTTCGACGATGAGGAATACACAGGGCGCGCCAACCCGGGCGCGGTGGACACGCAGCATGTCGACTACCAGGCAGATACGCTGGTGCCGCTGTCGAGCGAGACTCACGGCGGCGAGGATGTGGCCATCTACGCCATCGGCGCCGGCGCTGACCTGGTGCGGGGCGTCATGGAGCAGAACGCGATCTTCCACGTCATGCTCGAGGCCAGCCAGCTGGAACAGCGCTAGCGCTTCAGGCTTCTGCGCTCTCTCGGTGCGGCCAGGATGAATGCGATGCTCGCAAGCCTCGTTACGTCAGGGCTTGAGTAATTCGGGCTATCGGGCACTGTCATATCAGTTCCACGCCGAAGCCACGTAAGACCAACGCAAGCCCCACAAAACACATCACCGTCAACCCGGTACTGAACCCAAGCGCCCCCCAGAATCCAAAGCGATCCAGCAGAAAGGGAAAGACGACGAACATGGGCAACGTCGGCAGCGCGTACCAGAAGGTGAACCAGGCATGGTCTGCCAGGCGCTGTGCAGGCTGATCCTCAAGATACATCCAGACCAGCACAAGGATAGTGACCGTGGGCAGCGCCGCAATCAGTGCGCCCAGTCTGGGCAAGTGTTTTGCGACCTCTGAAATCACAACCACCAGCGCGGCAGTGATGAGATATTTGCTCAGAATAAAAGCCGTTGACCCCATCGCTTATTCCTCAGTAGAGTGGGCGTCGCGAAAATGTACCAGCCGGTACAAGGCCGGCAGAACCAGGAGCGTCAGCAAAGTGGACGAAATGATGCCCCCGACCACCACGGTAGCCAGCGGCCTTTGCACTTCCGAGCCGATCCCGCTATTGATCGCCATCGGCACAAACCCCAGCGAAGCCACCAGCGCCGTCATCAATACCGGGCGCAGTCGCGAAGTGGCACCTTCCACGATGGCGGAATGCAGGTCCTGACCCTGATCATATAGCCGGCGGATGAAGGTTAGCATCACAAGGCCATTGAGAACGGCGATACCGGACAGCGCGATGAAGCCCACGCCGGCAGAGATGGAAA
>JBBDSI010000333.1:0-2983 GCA_040905005.1 Pseudohongiellaceae bacterium | reverse complement strand
CCAGACGGTCAACTATGCGCCAGGCCAGATTCTCATCCCTGCTCATTCGATCACTGCTGGCGCTGCTGGTCGGCATGCCGGTCATCGCCCTCGTCCTGGCCCTGCAGACCCGGCCCCGGGTCGCGTCGCCTGCACCACTCGACCAGGCCGACCTGGCCCGGGTCGAGCGTCTGCTGCTGGACGCGACCCCGCGTAGTCCGTCAGCCGCGGGTCAGCACGAGGTGGCGTTCAGCCCGGAAGAGCTGAATCTGTTGTTGAATTACGGTCTGGAGCTGTTGGAGCTGACGCCGGAGTGGACCGGTGCGGTGGCGCTGGCCGATGACCAGCTACGCGGTCAGCTCAGTATCGAGTTCCTGGGCCAGTATGTGCCCACCTACCTGAACGTGGAGACCGTGCTGGAAGTGTCTGACAACGGGCTGCAGCTGACGAGAGTGACTCTCGGCGATCTGCCGATTCCGCCTCCCCTGCTGCAATTCACGCTGGACAGGCTGCAGGCCAATCTGCTCGCTACGGGAAACGGAATCGGGGATATTCAGGCCATCCTGGCAAACATCGACCGGGTGCACATCAACCCCGACCACGTGGAAGTCTCACTACTGTGGGACCCGGCACTGGTGGAGCGCCTCGGGCAGCAGGCGCAGATGCTTCTCATCAGCGGCGAAGATGAGGAGCGTATTGTCAGTTACTATGAAGAAATCAGCCTGATCGCCACCGCCGTCCCGGCAGATCTCGGCGCCGTATCATTGAACACATTTCTCGTGCCACTGTTTCAGTCAGCCCTGTCCCGGTCCCTGGCCGGGAGCGACCCTGTCGCCGAAAACCGCACGCTACTGCAGACGCTGGCCATCTATGTCAACGACGAAGACATCGCCCGCCTGCTAAGCCCGGAACGCGCGGCGGAGCTCACGCCCGCGAAGTTCATCGAGGTGCGTCTGCAGCGGCGCCAGGATCTGGCCCAGCATCTGGTGTCCATCGCCGCCATCTCGGCCTCGGCGGGGGCGGGGTTCGCCGAGCTGTTGTCCAACACCAAGGAGGCCTACGATGCGCGCTACCGGTCCGGCTTCAGCTTTTCGGATCTCACCGCCAATACCGTAGGCGTCCTGATCGCGGACTACGCCACAGGCGATGCACAGAGCGCCAGGTTGCTGCAGGAACGCATGGGCGCGCTAAGTGATGAATCTGACTATATGCCGCAGGTAGGCAACAACCGCGACGGCATCTCCGAGTCTGACTTCTCGGCAATCTATGTTGACCGCAACAGTCCCGAGTACCTGGATCGGCTTGCGGAAATCGAGGCTCTGATCGCCGCGCGCCCCTTGTTCCAGGGCATGCCGGCTCCTGGCTTTTAATATGCGGGCCCGTGGTGTATAACACCGCCTGCACTCTGGACTCTGGACCCCGCACCCAACCCTCAAACCCGTCATCCATCCAGTTCTGATCATGGCCAAGAAGAAAGGCTTTTGCACAACCAACCTGCACTCCGACCGCCGCGGGAAGCCTGAACACGGCGTCCTGCACAAGCCGATTCACCCATCGGTTGCCTACGGCTATGAGGATGCGCGCCACCTGGCCGAGGTGTTTCAGGGCAAGCGTGCCGGCTACAATTACGGTCGCCAGATGAATCCCACGGTGAGCGCCCTGCAGGAGCGCGTCACGGCCATGGAACAGGGCATCGCCACTGTGGCATTCGCGACCGGCATGGCGGCGATCGCCTCGACTCTGTTATCACTACTGCGCCAGGGCGATCACGTCGTGTCCAGTGCCTTCCTGTTCGGTAACACCAACAGTCTGTTCGGGACCCTGAACAATCTGGGGATCGAGGTATCGTTCGTCGACGCCACTGAGGCCGACAATGTGCAGGCGGCCATCCGCGACAACACCCGCCTCGTCTTCGTCGAGACCATCGCCAACCCGGTCACTCAGGTCGCCGACCTCAGCGCCACCGGTGAACTGTGCCGGCAACACGGCCTCGTCTACTGCGTCGACAATACCATGACGTCCCCCCACCTGTTCCTGCCGCGTGACGCGGGTGCCAGCCTGGTCGTCAATGCCCTGACGAAGTACATCGGTGGCCACGGCAATGCCCTGGGTGGCGCGATTACCGACACGGGTCTCTACGACTGGTCCGCGTTCTCCAACATCCTGGACACCTACCGCAAGGGCGATAGCCAGTTGTGGGGCATCACCCAGATCAGAAAGAAAGGATTGCGGGACATGGGCGCCTCGCTCGGCCCGGAAGCGGCCCATCATCTGGCCGTGGGATCGGAGACCCTGCCATTGCGCATGGATCGCGCCTGCGCCAACGCGCTGCGGCTGGCTGAATTCTGCGCGCAGCACGACAATGTCAAAGCGGTCTACTATCCAGGCCTCGTCTCTCACCCCCAGCACGAGCGAGCCAGGTCGCTCTTCAGAAACTTCGGCGCCATCTTCAGCATCGATCTGGTCCCGCAGCTGGATTGTTTCGACGTGCTCAATCGCATGGACACGGTCATCGCCTCCAGCAACCTGGGCGACACGCGTACCCTGGGCATCCCCGTGGCACACACGATCTACTATGAGATGGGCCCCGAGCGGCGCGCCTCGATGGGCATCGCCGATTCCATGATTCGCTTTTCCGTGGGCATCGAGGATATCGAGGACCTGCTGGACGACTTCGCCCAGGCCCTGGACGGATGATCGCCCTGTTCAGCATCAGCGAACTGGAAGAAGGCGACGCCAGGGGACTGGAAGTCAATGACCGCTACCTGTTCGCAGTGAAGAAGGATGACCAGATCTACCTGTACTGGAACAGCTGCCCGCATCTGGGCACACCGCTGGAATGGGAAGAGGACAAGTTTCTCGATGGCGACGGTGCGTTGATTCAATGCGCCACACACGGGGCGCTATTCCGCATCGAAGACGGCCACTGTCTGGCGGGGCCGTGTCGGGGCAAGAACCTGCGGGCGATTCCTTTCACCGTCGAACAGGATCTGGTGATGGTCGA
>JBBDSI010000332.1:3084-18191 GCA_040905005.1 Pseudohongiellaceae bacterium | reverse complement strand
CCAGGTAGGCCTCGGCCAGGGCGACGGTGCGCACCTGCAACAGGGTATCGGCGCTCTGACTCGTGGTGTTCTGCAGGATCACGGTCAGTCCGGTGAGGGCTATGGCCAGGATGACGATGGTGACGATGACTTCCACCAAAGTGAGTCCAGCCGCAGTATGCATAGACCTATTCATAGACCTATGCATCACAGTCCCCGGCATAGGCGAATCCGGACGGCGACACGCAGACGGAATACACCGCCGTATTGTTGATGCAGATGCGCAGCGCGGAGAGCACCGCGCCGGTACTGCCAGTCACGCCGCTGACTGCCAGATCCCCCAGCTCGCCGAAGGCGATGGTCAGAGGGTTGGCATTGCTGATGGCGTCGGCCCCGGGTGTGGCTGCGCAACTGGCGGTAATATTGATGTCGCCGCTGAGGCTCACGTCGTTCAGCGGCGCGGTGGCCTCATCGATGACGCCGCCGCCGTCGCTGACGGTCAGGGTCACCTCGGTGCCGGTGGGGTTCGGGGTGACGGTCATCACCACGTCCGCCCGGCCCAGCGCATTCTGCTGGGCGCTGCGCGCCATGGCGATGAGCTGGTCCCGGACGATGATTGGGTTGAAGCTGGTGCTGCCTACAAAACGGGGCACGACTACGGCGCTGATGATGCCGATGAGAACCAAGGTAGCTACCAGCTCGACAAGGCTGAAGCCACGGCTCTGTTTTCTATTTTTCATTTTGCATTGCACTGGGCGGCGAAATTAATTATCCATCATGTTGGAAAATAGAAAGGCCGGTGAGCAGAGGCTATTAAACCATTCTCACCGGCCTTGCCGAGGCGATTCCAGTCAGCCGTTTAGAATGAACTGAGGCTGTTTCCGCCTATCTACCTGAGTATCAATTTATAAAGCTAGGATCAGTTTTCTAAAGCAAATGTACCCTCAGTCACGTTACCTGCAGTCGTGCCAGACAATACCCATGTGAGAGTTTGAATCTCGCGGTCCGCGGGAGATACACCTCCTGACCTGTATTGGCCAACGTAGTGCAGAATGCATCCAGTTGGGGTTGTGGCAGCATTCCCAGTAATTACGAAATCTGCAGCAGTAGTGGCCGCTGCTGCTGTTTCAATATTGCCTTCCAGTGTAGCGGCGGTACCACTATATTCAGCTTCAACTGCAGCGGGACGGCCGGCCTGCAGCACGCCATTGTAGACAGCCAGGCAATCGTCCTCATCAGTCAGCACATTGTCACCAGTACCAACAGGGTAACCATCGGTATTGCCGTACAAATCTTGCGCACCGAATTGGGATACTGCTGAAGAAGAAGGCTGACCAGCGGCCATCCATGCGGCTCTGAATAACGCGCCCCCCGTAGCCAAACCACCCTCGACAGCATCCACTACCGCTTGATGCGCTTCATCCGTCACATCGAGAAACCGCGGCAGCGCCGTCGCTGTCAGGATGCCCAACAGCAGGATCACCACGATCAGTTCAATAATGGTAAAACCGGACTGGCCGGTCCCACCCATTTTCTTCGTATTTAACGCTTTCATCTTCATCCCCTGTCACCTGTAATAAAACTGGATTGAAAAAACTGAACCGCCCTGAGCGCACTGCCTCCTAACCCGTGTCAGGTTGCTCGAAGCCCAAAATGACGGTAATGCTGCCTACTTTTTAACAATAACGGTCGATTTATTAATAACTTAATGAATAAATCACATGCGAATTCTAACGAAATCCGAATCGTCAGCTATTCTTCGCCAACCGCAGCCGCTTGTACAGGGCTACCCTGTCTTTTTTTCCCCCCTTTGACCCCTAATATTTTTCCGTCAATTTCCTGAAAACGTTATGAAAATCACAGTTTTGCACATGGCGCTGTGCAATGCGCTCAGCCCGGGTTCTGCGCTGTCTCGAGCAGTGCTTCCGGGTCCTGGGCCCGCCACTCGAAGGGCGTGACCGGTTGCAGCAGGATGCCGTCCAGTTTCCGTACCCGCTGTTGTTCCGGCACTTGCCGGCCATCCCGTTCCACGATACTCAGGGGCAGGCCGGTAGCCCTGTCATACTGTCTGTATTTCGCTTGCATCGCGAAGCGAATCTCGTTCGTGGGGACGCGTCCGCCATCCCGCAGCAGATACACTCCCCTGTCATCGTTCACCAGATAGACGAGTTCTTCCTGGCTCCTGTCGAAGTACCAGCTTCGCCGTTCCAGGTTCGCCACATCCACGTTGGCGAAGGCGCCGAGATAGTTGCGCGGCGGCTCCAGCATCAGGTCCATGGGGTTGGCGCCTTCAAGAATTTCCGGCGAACTGATCCGGCCCAGGCCGACGCCGAAATTCAATTCCAGGCTGATGGCCGAGTTCAGTTGCGTGGTCACCGCCAGGAAATTGGCCCGCTCCGCCTGGCCGGGAAAGTCGCTGAAGCGGTTGGCAGCATAGGCGTAAATAATGGCGACGGAGATGATGAACACTACCAACTCGAAAAGGGAGAAGCCCTTCATCCGGGCCATCGGCGGAGGCGGGACGAGAGCCTGGGGGCTGTGAGTTCGGTGCATCATTGTTCAAGGAAATTCGATAGTCCCAGTTCGAGAATTTGAATGGTGCCATGGATGGCTGGACTGGGAGAGGGTATGTCCAACCGGGACACGCCGTAAATCCGGGCCCAGCCCCCAATCGCAGATTGGGGTCGTTCGGCCGCGCAGCGAGCTTACGCTCGCAAAAACGCTTGCCTCACCCCTGTGGGCTCGGTCGTGCATCCCTGCCGCTCACGATCCCACTTGGACATACCCTCTCCCGGCCCAGCCAGTTCAGTGTTCTTTTCGAGCAGGGACCTTTCCAAAAAATCTAACTGCTAGCCCCATGGGGTGACACCGATCGTCCCTACGCTTCGGCGGCTACTGATTCACCGCGGTGTTGAGGTCCCAGATGGGCAGGAACACGCCCAGGGCCAGGATCAACACCAGACCGGCGATGAAGACGATCAGTATGGGCTCGATGGCGTCGCCCATCTGCTTGAGGTCATACTCCACCTCCGCGTCATAGAACTCGGCCACCTCGCCCAGCAACTCGTCCACGTTACCGGTCTCCTCCCCCACGGCGATCATCTGCAGCACCAGGGGCGTAAACATACCGCTGTTCGTGGCGGTGCGCTGCAGGGATTCGCCCCGCTCCACGCCCTCGCGCATGCGCTGCACGTTGCGCGCCACATAGGCGTTACCCACGGCGCCGGACACCACGTTCAGCCCCTGCACGATGGGCAGGCCGGCGCGCATGACCATGGAGAGGGTGCGGGAGAAGCGACCCAGGGCCACCTTCTCGAACACCGGGCCGGCCAGGGGCAGGCGCAGCTTGCGCCGGTCCCAGCTCAGCCGGCCCGGCTCGGTGCGCACCCAGGACATGAAGGCGAACACCGCCCCGGCGACGATGGCGAGCAGCAGCGGCCAGTAGTTCACCACGAAGTCGGAGGTCTCGATCAGCACCACGGTCTGCCAGGGCAGCTCCGCGCCCAGGCGATCGAAGGTCTGGGAGAACACCGGGATGACGAACACGGTGATGATCGCCAGGGCCACCACCATGGCGCCCATGACGAACATGGGGTAGCGGGTGGCACTCTTTACCTGCTTGCGGGTGTTCTTCTCCAGTTCCAGGTAGCGGCTGGTCTCCTGGAAGGCCAGGTCCAGGCGGCCGGTGTTCTCACCCACGTGCACCAGGGAGAGAAACAGACGCGAGAACACCTTCGGGTAGCGGCCCAGGGCGGTGGCCAGAGTCTGCCCGTTCTCCAGGCTCTCCACCACGCCGCCCAGGATCCGGCGAAAATAGGCGTTGGCCATGGATGCCTGCAGGCCCTTGATGGCCCGGTCCAGGGGCAGGCCCGCCTTGGTCAGGCTGTACATCTGGCGCGAGAACATGATCAGGTCGTCCACCTCCACGCGCTTCTTGGCCAGGAAGGCGTTGATGTTGGCCATGGTGGACGCGTTGCCGGCGCCCTCGGCGGCCAGCTTGCGGGCTTCGCTCTGGCGTCGCTGCCGCGAGACCTCGCGAATGTCGATGGGGGTGACGCTGTCGCCAAACAGCCGCGCCGCCGCCTCGTCGGCGCTGGCCGCGGTCAGCGTGCCGCTGACCCGGGCGCCGCTGCCGTCGCGGCCGTTGTATTCAAAACTGGGCATGGTTGCCTCCAGGGCGCCCCGCGCTGCCCGGCCCGTTCATCTCACCGTAAGGCTTCATCTCAGGCCACATCCATGAAATCCTCGGACTCGTCGATCTGCTCGGCCACCCGCAGTACTTCCTCCAGGCTGGTAATCCCCTCTACCGCATACTTCAGGGCGCTGACCACCAGGGGCTGATAGCCAGGCGTCTTGCGCGCGACTTTGACGAACTCGGCGGAGTCGGCGCGGCGCAGGGCGTCGGCCAGCGCGTCGTTCATCACCAGCAGTTCAAACACCCCGATGCGGCCGCGGTAGCCGGTGTTGTTGCAGCGGTGGCAGCCGACGGGTTTCTTCAGGGTGAGGCCCTCGGCCTGCTCGCCCAGTATGCCGCTGATCCAGGCAAGATCCTTGGTGTCGGGCTTATGGTCCTCGCAGCAGTTGTCACACAGGCGCCGCACCAGGCGCTGGGCCACCACGGCGCGCAGGGCGGTGGCCGCGAGGAAGCCTTCCGCTCCCATGTCCACCAGGCGCATGGCGCTGGAGACCGCGTCGTTGGTGTGCAGGGTGGAGAGCACCATGTGACCGGTCATGGCGGCACGCAGGGCGATCTCGGCGGTCTCCTGGTCGCGGATCTCTCCCACCAGCAGGATGTCCGGGTCCTGGCGCAGCGCCGAGCGCAACACCCGGGCGAAGCTGAGGTCGATCTTGGTATTGATCTGCACCTGGTTGATGCGGTGCAGGCGGTATTCCACCGGGTCCTCCACGGTGATTATCTTCTTGCCCACGTCGTTGAGTTCCTGCAGGGCGCCGTACAGGGTGGTGGTCTTGCCGCTACCGGTGGGGCCGGTCACCAGAATCAGGCCGTGGGGCATGTGGATCAGCTTGCGGAACTTCTCCAGCATCGGCTTCGGCATGCCCACCTCGTCCAGGTCGGTCACTCCCTGGGTCTGGTCCAGCAGACGCATGACCACCGACTCGCCGTAGGCCACGGGCATGGTGGACAGGCGCACGTCGATATGGCGGTTCTTCACCTTCAGGCTGAAGCGCCCGTCCTGGGGCAGGCGTTTCTCGGAGATGTCCAGTCCGGCGAGCAGTTTCAGGCGCAGCACCAGCGCCGGCGCTATGCGTCGCTCCTTCATCACCTGCTCCTGCAACACGCCATCGATACGCTGGCGAATGCGCAACACGGTCTCGTCCGGCTCGATGTGAATGTCCGAGGCGCGCACCTGCACCGCGTCCTCGAAGACGGATTGCAGGAGTTTGACTACCGGGGCATCGCTGTCGTCCGCGTCCAGGCTCAGGGCCTCGAGATCGAACTGGCCCTGGTCGAGCTCCTCGTCCAGTTCCTCGGCAAAACCGGCGATCTCCTCGGTGCGCCGGTAGACCAGGTCGAGGGTATTCAGCAGCTCGCTCTCGCGGACGATCGCCTGCTTGACCGGCTGCTGCAGCATGCGCTCCAGCTCATCGAAGGCGAGGATGTCCATCGGGTCGGCCATGCCGACGAGCAGGCCGCCGTCCTGCTCCGCCAGCACGATGGCCCGGTAGCGGCGCGCGTAGGATTCGGGGAGTTGCTGAATCAGGTTTACATCGAAGTCGTAGCGGCGCAGGTCGACGAAGGGAATCTGCAACTGCTGCGAGAGGAAGCTGAGGAACTGATCCTCCTCCACGTAGCCCAGGTCGATGAGGGTGCGGCCGATGCGCTGTCCGGTTTCGCGGTGCCGCTTCAGTGCGACATTGAGCTGCTCCTCGGAGATGACGCCGTTTTGAATCAGCAGGTCACCGATGCGAATTTTCTGTTTGACGATCGCCATGGATTAGTCGCTCAACGCGGCGAGTCTATCCTGGCTGCGGCGGCGCAGGTTGGGGCTGAGATTGGCTTGCTGCAGCGCCTGGCTGTAGGCCTGCTGCGCCGCCCGCGGGTTACCGAGAGAATCCTGGGACCTGGCGAACCCATACCACCACCTGCCCTGACCGCGGTCCTGCTGCACCAGGGTGGTGTAACTATTCGCCGCGCCCCGGTAATCGCGTGATGCCAATTGCGCGGTGGCGAGAATTTCATGGTATTCCGTGTCCTCGCCGACGGCGGGCGCCCGGCTTGCAAGCAGCTCCGCCGCCGCCCCCACCTGCCCGTCGACGATCAGCAGCCGCGCCTTGATTTTCTTGAAGCCGGGATGGTTGGGCGCCAGCGCCAGGCCCAACTCCACCACGTTGTTGGCGGCCAGCAGTTCGCCCTCGTTGAGCAACAGCTTGGCGTAGGTCTCGCGGGACTGGTGCGCATAGCGGTTGGCGATGACGTGTTGCTCGAGATGGGCATAGGCATCGATCATCCGGTTGTCGGCGATCAGGCCAAGAGCCTTCTGCACGGCGAGCGTGTCGAGCATCTCCGGCGACATGGCCGCCGCGTCCTTCACCCCCGGCGTATCGTCCCTCGGCGCGGTCAGGTTGCGCAGGGGCGCGGGTACTCCGCTGTCGGCCAGCGCCGTGGTGGTCTCGGCGCCTGCTACTGTTTGTTCTCCTGCTTCCTCCCCGGTCCTTGCTTGCGCTTGTTCGGTTTGCACCGGTGCCTGTTGTCCCGGGCTTGCGCCCGCTACCGAGCCGGCTTCTTCGGCCGCGTCTTCATTTGTCGTGTCTTCTGCCGTCGCGATTTCAGTGCCCACAGCCGTTGGCGCCGCATTGCCTGGTGTGGCAACAGGTTGTGGATTCGTCACCTGCGGGGTTTCGCCGGCCGCGGTTTGTGTCGGTGACCCGTTCGCCGTCTGCCGGTCATCCGCGGCAGCGGGTTGCGGCGGCATCCCGTTAGCCGAAGTGGGCTCGCCTTCGAGGTCAGTAGACTCCGCGTCGATGTCTGCACCGACCACCGCCGGGCGGATGTCCAGGGTGCGCGGGGTATCGGTATTGCCCAGTTGCAGCCACGCAAAGCCGAGGCCGACGGCCATCACCAGCAGCACGGTCACCACCAGCAAGAGGTTGCGCCTGTTGCGAGGTTTCGGGAAATCGCTGGCCGGGGTCAGCTTGACTGACGAGGCCGTGCCCTCGGCTTCCCGGCGCCGCTGGTCCAGGTCACGCAGCATGTTATTGACCAGGCTCACAGGTACAGCCCTCCCAGATAGAAGACCAGTACCGCGCCCATGACGATGCCGCCCAGGGCAATGAGCGCAGGGCGGAAATTGAAACTGGGCAACTCCACGCCCTCGGTATCACTGGCGGCGCTCTTGATATGCTCCACCTGTAGCGTGCGCTCACCCTTGCCGAATGCCACCATCAGCGCCTTGTGGCAGAGAATATTGACCACCCGGGGAATGCCGTCGCTGGCGCGATAGATGTAATCCAGCGCCCGCTTGGAAAACAGGAAGGGGCCGTTGTAGCCGGCGGTGGCGAGGCGGTGGACGATATAGCGTTCGACACCGTCCCGGTCCAGCGCCTCGATCTGGAAGGAAAAGGTGATGCGCTGGCGCAGTTGGCGCAGAGAGGGTTGGCTCAACTGCACATCCAGTTCAGGCTGGGCGAAAAGCACCACCTGAAAGAGTTTCACCTGCTCCGTTTCTATATTAGTGAGCAAGCGCAGGGCCTCGAGGGTTTGCTCTGGCATGGCATGGGCTTCGTCGATAAACAACACCACCTGCTTGTTATCGCCGGCGATATCCACCAGACGCTCGGTGATGGCCTTCAGCAGGCGGTGGTGGCCCACATCCTGGTCGATCTGGATGTTCAGCTCTTCGGCGAAGGCGAGAAACAGGCCCTTGGGACTAAGCACCGGATTGGGGATGTACGCGGTGACGTAGTTGTCCTTGTCTTCCTCGAGGGTATTGAGCACCTTGCGACACAGCATGGTCTTGCCGGTGCCCACTTCGCCGATGATCTTGATAAACCCTTCCGCATTGGCCAGCGACACCATGAGCATGTTGTATGCCTTGTGGTAGCTCGCCATATTGAGAAAGAACTGCGTATTCGGTGTTAGCGAAAAGGGTAGTTCTCTTAAACCAAAATGTTGTAGGTACATGACAACCTGCGTCCTGACTTAGTTGTTGGCGAACGGATCTATGCTGCGATTGAGCTCGCGGAAGCGCTCGTTACTCTCTTCGATCACGCGGCGATCGCCCTCGGCGTCGGCGATGATCGGCTTCAACAGGATGATGAACTCGCTCTTCACCGTTCGCTCCTGCCTCTGCTCCAGGGCATCGCCCACCAGAGGGATGTTGGACACGCCGGGAATACCCGCCACGTCATTGATGTTGCGCTCGAAGGACAACCCGCCCAGCACCACGATCCTGCCGTTCGCAGCCTTGATGACGCTGTCGATCTCCCGCGTGGAGGTGCGCGCCAGCGGCACTATCTGGCCGGCAATGCTTTTCGATTGTTCATCCACGGCGCTGACGATGGGGTGTACGTGCAGGGTAATCTCGCCGTTGGCGCTGATCTGCGGCGTAATGTCCATCGAGATGCCGGAGAAGAACTGCTGCAGGTTGTTATTGGCGCTGGTGGTGGTGTTCTGGCCGGTGGCCACGGTGGTGCTGTCCGCCTGGGTCTGAAAGAACTCCTGATCGCCGTCCTGGAACACGGCCTTCTGGTTGTTCAGCACCCGCAACTGCGGGCTGGATATGACCTGGGTGGTGCCGCGGGTCTGCAGGATGCTGAACACGGCATCGAAGTCGGTGAAATTGGTGCTGAACTGAAATGGGTTGGCAATGCCCTCGAGGCCCGTGTTCTCCGGGGTGCGAAACTCCGCCGCCTGATTGTTGTTGCTGCCCAGCAGGCCGTCCGCCGTGCCATCGAACTGTCCGCTGCCAGTCACCGGATTATTGGCCTCACGGCCAAAGGTGTTGAAGTCCAGGGCGTACTGAAAGCCCTTGTTGAGTATCACTTCCAGGAACTGGATCTGGATGATGACCTCGCGGCGCAGGGTTTCCTGGGCGGTGGCGATGAAATCTTCCACGCGTTGTAGTTCATTCGGATAGGCGGTGACAATCACCAGGCCCGTCAGCGGCTGCACCAGAACGCTCTTGCCCTCGTCGGTCAGGGTCGCCTGGTTGCGGCTGCCGGTGGTGCTGAGACCGCCGAACGCCCCGCCGGAGCTCTGGTTGTTGTTGGACTGGCTTTGCACGCCGATCAGGTTGGCGATGGCAGTCTCCAGATCGGACCAGAAATCCGTGCTGGTGGATGTCTGAATCATGCCGCCGGCACCACCAGCGCCCCCCAGGCTGCCGCCGATGCCACCGAGACCACCCAGCCCGCCAATGCCGCTGGTGCCTCCCAGCCCACCGCCCAGGTTGCCGCCCAAATTGCCACCGAGGCCGCCGCCCAGCCCCCCGAGCAGCCCCTGGTTCTGGTTGCCGCCGCTCTGATTGTTGCCGCTGGTCACCTGAATGGACGAGCTGCCGGTACGCTGCACATTGAGATAATCGATGGTGAACTGGCGGGTGCGCAGCCCTCCGGGTCTGACCGTATAGATATTGCCGCGACGGGTAACGTCCAGGCGGTACATGTCCGCCACCGTGTCCATCGCCTCCTGGATGGTGACGTTGGGCAGGCTGAGATTGATGTTGACGTTGACGTCCTCGCTGATCACCACGCCGTAGTCGGTGTCAGCCACGAGGCTATTGAAGAAAACGTCGGCGGGCAGGTTGGGAGAGGAAATGGATACCCGCTCCTCCACCGGCGCCAGCAACTCTTCCGCGAGGGAGAGGGAGGGAATCAATTCGTCCAGCAAGGCAGAATCATCCTCGCCCAGCTCCTCCGCGGGCGGCAGCGTGGAACTGGCGGCTTTCTCCATGACATTCTGAATTTCACTCAGAATTTCCGTGTCCGGAGTGTTGGCCGGGCGCGTGGCGCAGGCGCACAGCAACAGGCTCAGGGAGCCCGTCAGTGCCATCTGCAAAGCCTGCCTCATTGTCGTTCCAGCATTTCTCATTCGTTACTGCCGTTTCCGCTCATTGCTTTAACAACCTGCCGGCGACCTAATTGTCGGCGGCTGGCGCGCTTTTCACATTGGTGGCGAACAGGGACACTCGCCGTTCCTCGTCATCGATCGATAGCGTCACCGCGCTGCGATCGATGGCAATGACAGTGGCGCCACCCACCACGTCACCGAGGGTGACCCGCTGATTGTTGACCACGGCCATGGGCGAAGAGCTGCCCGCGCGCACAAAGGTCACCTCAAAGCTCGTCGCCGGTAGTCGGCTGACAATATCGGCAACCGCCCCGCCGCCGACACGCACCTGGTTTATCACCAGCGGCCGGGTCGGGTCCGCCAGTTCCTCGCCATCAAACACGTCTGCCCGCAACAGCGGCGCAGCCAACAGCAAGGCCAGGGTCATCATTGTCAGTCTAGACACCGATAAACCCCTGATCCGTGCTCAAGGTATGAATCTGCAGGCTGACCCGCGCCTGCGGCCAGTCCAGGCGGCTGAACGTAATCGAGTCCCAGAAGAAACTCCCGGTCATGCTTTCCAGGTAGTGCAAATACCGCAGGGTGTCGAAGAAGTCGCCCTGAAATTCCAGCACCAGCCCGTGCTCGTACACCTGGCCGGTGATGTTGGCGGTGACCGGCGCGGCTTCGCCGTTGGCCGGCAATTCCACCGGCGCGTTCACGCCGGTGCGTAGCGGCGTCGCCGCCAGGTTGCGAAACGACACCAGGCTCAGGCCGCTCTGCTGTTCCAGCACGTCCACCAGTATCTGCGTCATCTGCGCCGGCGAGACCAGGTCCCCTGCCAGATTGGCGATCTGCGTGTCCAGTTGCGCCTGCTCCCTTTCAATTACCGCGAGACGCTCGATGGCGAAACGATCGGGGTCTTGCTGATTCGCCGCCAGCATCGCCGTGTAGGCCTGTTGCTGCGCCTCTATCTGGCGGCTGGTGTTGCTGATCTGGGCACGCAGGGCCTGCCGCTCAGAGGTCATGGGGTCAGATACCAGAGACAGCCAGCTCAGAATCAGGCCGACCAGCACGATACCCAGCACCAGCATCTTCTCCGACTGCTTGCGGCTTTCTATATTCTTCGCCAGCCGGTTCAGCTGTTGTCGCCACTGTTCATTCATTACTGGTGCTCAATCTGAACTGGAAAAACCGTTCCTGCGGATCAGGGCGTGAAATTTCCGGGTTGAAGCGCAATTGCTTGAGGGCGCTGATGCTGGTGCCCAGGTTGGCCACGTAACGCGGCACCAGAGCGGAGCTCATTACCTCCCCCGTGAGCCGCACCGCGCTGCCGCCGTTTTCGAACGAAAATTCAGAAATGCTGAGGCCCTCTACGCCGGCCCGCGCCAGGTCCTCGAAATAATCGGAAAAGCCGTCCACGTTGCCAAGCTGGGTGCGACTGAAAAAGTCGCGTATCTGGCGGCTGGCGTCGAGCCGGGATTCCGCCGCGGCCAGCCTTTCCTGCAAGCCCTGGTTTTCCGAGCGGCTCGCCAGTTGCTCGTCCAGATCGCTGGTACGCCGGGTCTCCTCTTCCAGAGTGGCCCGCAGTTGCGCCAGTTCGCTGCCAAGCTGCCGCTCCACGAAGAGGTTGTAGCCGCTGACCAGCAATATCAAGGCGACGACACCGCCGACAATCCTTGTCAGAAGGGCGACGGTAAGCGGGTCCGCCTTCGTCCGGAACTCCGGCAAATAGAGATTGATCTGCTGGTCCATCAGGCCGCTTCCTCTGCTGATCTGCCTGATTCGTCTGATTCTTCCGCTTCGGCATCGGCCGGCCCGGATTCCTTCTCCTGCTTGCGGCCGCCGCGCAGCGTCGCGCCAATAGCGGTCAGCGCCACCTGCTGCAGCTCCGGCGTCTGGGTGACGTCGCCATCCAGGTGCCGGGACAGGTCCAGGGCCGAGACCTTGGCCGGCAGCAGCGAGTCCAGCTCGCGGGTCAGTTCCTCGGTGTCCGTCTGGCGCTGAGCGATGACCACCTCGGTGATCTGGCTCTTGCCCGACTGGCTCTCGTAGTAGTCGAGCGAGCGCTGGATCTCCAGCACCATCCGGTCCTTGAGTGTGTCCCAATCCGGTGACCGCATGACTTCCTGACCAAGTTGGGTGTTGATACGCCGGGTCAGGTAAAGCTCACCGCCGCGGGTGATGTTCATGGTACTGCCGGTGTGGCGCAGGTCCATGAAGGCCAGCCCGTTGTCATCGTTCAGGTAGCGAACGGCGATGTTCTGCATCACCAGTTCGGGGATGTCGATCACCGCCAGTTCCAGCTCGGCGTTGTTCACCAGGTCGACGATGGTCTGGATCCGGGATTTCTGGGTAGTCACCACGTACACCATCTCGCGGCCGCGATAGGCGTCCTGCGGCACCCGGAAGACATCGATGGCGGCTTCCTCGGCCTTCATGTCCAGCAGGTCCTTGATCTTCCAGCGCACGGCGGCACGCAGCTCCTCCGGCTCCACGTTGGGCGCCTCCACCAGGTGCAGGCCGTAGTCCGCCGGATTGAGCACATAGCTGACCTGCTTGCCCGCCAGGTCCAGCTCCTTGACCAGCTTCGCCAGAGTCTTTGCCGCAGCCTTGGGCGAATCGATCGCCACACGCTCACACTGGCGCAGCCAGGGCTCGCCGGCGCGCTGTTCCACGTGCGCCAGGGCCAACTGGTCGGAGTGGACAGCGAGTCCCACCCGGCTCGATGACCTGGCCTTGCGTTTGAACAATTGCATTAACATGCGTCTCCGGCGATCCTCCATCGGCAACCATTAGCCGGGGAAAATCCGTTTCGTCGAGATGCCCTCGCCCTGTTCTGTACACCCAGGGTGTGCAAAACACAGGGAAAGCCTTAAAGGAATATCGTTTAAGTGCCTAAATTCTAAAACATTATGCAAGCAGCAACGGGATAATTTAGGGTAAGTATGGAAAGCGATTCCATAAACTGCCGAGTGCGTCATAGCATGGCGGGTCAAAAGCGGGAAGAAATAGAGTGTCCCGCTAATATCGTGACGGCGTGCCCGTTTGGGAGACGCCGCGCCAGGGCGCGGCGAATGGTCAAGATTTGATCAATATCGTCCTTTTCGAACCGGAAATACCCCCAAACACCGGAAATATCATCCGTTTGGCGGCCAATACCGGCGCCCGGCTACACCTGATCAGGCCCCTCGGGTTCGATCTGGAGGCGAAAAAGATGCGCCGGGCGGGGCTCGATTATCACGAATACGCCGGGATTTACGTCCATGAGAGCTGGCCGGAGTTCCGCGAAAAGACCGGGAAGTCCCGGCTTTTCGGCATCACTACCAAAGGCGGTCAGCGTTATAGTGAGGTACGGTTTAAGGCCGATGACTACCTGGTCTTCGGCCCCGAGACCCGCGGATTGCCGGAATGGCTGCGCAACGAGCTCGGCAGCGAGCGGCTCCTGCGCATTCCCATGCGCGCGGAGAGCCGCAGCCTCAACCTGGCCAATGCCGCCGCCGTGCTGGTCTACGAGGCCTGGCGCCAGCTCGACTTCAGCGACGGGACGTGACCCGTCACCAGGACGACTGCGTTGGGGACGGCCTTGCAGCCGACCCCACCGGCAAACGGGCTACTGGGCCGGATCCGAAGTGGCGGAAGCGTCTCCGGCGCCCTCGGCGGCTGCCTGCTGTGACTGCTGGCCTTGCTGCTTCTGCTGTGCGTAGAGCGCATCGAAATTGATCGGCGCCAGCATCAATGCCGGGAAGCTGCCCTTGGTCACCAGGTTGTCGATGGCCTCACGGGCATAGGGGAACAGGATGCTCGGGCACAGGCTCGCCAGCAACTGCTCCAGTTGCTCATCGCTGAAATCCTTGCAGGTGAAAATCCCCGCCTGGTGCACTTCCACCAGGAAGGCCGGCTGCTCGTCCAGCTGCGCCTCGGCGGTCAGCACCAGCACGACTTCGTAGAGTTCGTCCTGGATCTTGCTGTTGCGGGTCTTGATGTCGAAGTTGATCTTCGGCCGCCACTGGTTCTGGAAAACCGCCGGGCTGCGCGGTGATTCGAAGGAGGAATCTTTCAGATAGATGCGCTGCAGGGCGAACTGCGGGCCGGCCTGGCCCTGGGATTGACCCTCGGGTTGACCCGCATTGTTGCTGCCGGGCGGGATGGTTTGGGTAGTGTCTTGATTTTCAGCCATGATGTGTCCTGTCGAGTGTTTCTCTGTTCTCTTGATATCTTCTTACAATGTTTTCTCAGGTGCGAGATAACAGTTGCAAGTAGAGTTACCTTCGTAGCAGCACGGCGTGCTGCGGGTTTCGTTGCTGCCTGTGATACCTGTTGTTTTAACTTCCGCGCCTGATTGCCCTACTGCACCAGCGGCAGGGTCTGGGCCTTCCATTCGGTGACGCCGCCAGACAGCCGGTAGACCTCGCTGTGGCCGGCCTGCTCCAGCGCCTTCGCCGCCTCGCCCGACTGCTGCCCCATCTTGCAGACCAGGATCAGCGGCCTGTCCTTGTCCTTGTACTTGTTCAACTCCGCGATGCGCTGCTGCAGCTTGACCAGGGGGATGTTCAGCGCACCCACGATATGTCCGCTTTCGAACTCCTTCTTCTCACGCAGGTCTACAACGATGGCATTTCTGCGATTGATCAGCATGACCGCCTGCTGCGGGCCGACACTGCTGCTGCCCGTGCGCTGGTGATAGAAGACGATCGCCGCCAGGGCCGCGAGCCACAGGGCGGACAGCACCCAGTGATTGCCTATGAATTCGACGAATTGCGTCATTGTATCTATTGTTCCAGCGGGTGTTCCAGCGGGCCTTTTTAGGCAGCGGCACCTCAGGCAGCGGCACCTCAGGCAGCGGCACCTCAGGCGGCGGCACCGACGATGAGCCGGGCGGCTGCGGCAAAAGGGATGCAGTATACACGTCTGAATCGCGCTTAAGAAGCACGGGGCCGCGTCCTCCGGCGGCTCGCGCATGTACGGCGATTCGGGGATAATACGGGCCCACTCACGCAGCATTTCCCGGGATGACCGGCGAGAGACCAGTGAGAGACCAACGAGAGACCAACGAGAGACCAGCGAGAGACCAGCGAAACATGGAACAACGCAAAACCGCCCTACTGCTTATCCTCGA
>JBBDSI010000332.1:0-2984 GCA_040905005.1 Pseudohongiellaceae bacterium | reverse complement strand
CGAGAGACCAGCGAAACATGGAACAACGCAAAACCGCCCTACTGCTTATCCTCGATGGCTGGGGCTATCGTGAAGCCACGGAACACAACGCCATCCATTCAGCCAACACCCCCGTCTGGGACCGGCTGTGGACGCAACGCGCCCATACCCTGGTCGACACCTCGGGCCTGTCGGTAGGGCTGCCGGCCGGTCAGATGGGCAATTCCGAAGTCGGGCACATGAACCTCGGCGCCGGCCGCGTCGTCTACCAGAGCCTGACCCGCATCGACAAGGACATCGAGGACGGCGGCTTCTACCGTAATCCGCTGCTCAATGCCGCCGTCGACAGGGCGGTGGAGGCCGAAACGGCGGTGCATGTGTTCGGGCTGATGTCGCCCGGAGGCATCCACAGCCACGAGGACCAGATCATGGCCATGCTGAAGCTGGCCCTGCAGAAGGGCGCGAAAGAGGTCTATCTGCATGCCTTCCTGGACGGACGGGACACGCCGCCGCGCAGTGCGCTGCCGTCGCTGCAGATGGCCGAAGAGGCGCTGCGCGCCAGCGGCCGTGGCCGGGTCGCCTCCCTGATTGGTCGCTTCTATGCCATGGACCGGGACCAGCGCTGGGACCGGGTGCAGTCCGCCTATCGTTTGCTGACCGAGGGTAAGGCCGACTTCGACTTCGCCAACGTCAAAGAGGGCCTTGAAGCCGCCTATGCCCGCGACGAGGACGACGAGTTCGTCCAGGCCACGCGCATCCGCGCCGAGGACGACAACGAGGCGCTGGTAGACGACGGCGACGTGGTGGTGTTCATGAATTTCCGCGCCGACCGGGCCCGCGAGCTGACCCGCGCCTTCGTCGATGACGACTTCGACGGCTTTAGCCGTGACACCCGCCCCCTTCTCGGCGAATTCATCACGCTGACTCAATACGCGGCCGACATCGACACGCCCTGCGCCTATGCGCCGCAACAACTCGATAATGTCCTGGGCGCCTATCTCGCCGGACTGGGCAAGACGCAGCTGCGCATTTCCGAGACCGAGAAATACGCCCACGTCACCTTCTTCTTCAACGGCGGTCGCGAGGAGCCCTTCGAGAACGAGGATCGCATCCTGGTGCCGTCCCCCCGGGTCAAGACCTATGACCTGAAGCCGGAGATGTCCGCCTTCGAGGTCACCGACAAGCTGGTGGAGGCGATCCGCTCGGGCAAATACGACGCCATCATCTGCAATTACGCCAACGGCGACATGGTGGGCCACACCGGCGATTTCGAGGCTGCAATGAAGGCTGTTGCAGCCGTCGATACCTGCCTCGGCCGCATTGTCGAGGCCATCGAGGAAAGCGGCAGCGAGCTGCTGGTCACCGCCGACCACGGCAACGTGGAACAGATGGTCGACCCGGAGACGGGACAGCCCCAGACCTCCCATACCAGCGGTCCGGTACCGCTGGTGTATGTCGGCGACAGCGGCATGGAATTCGTCACCGAGGGCAGCCTTAGCGATCTCGCCCCCACAATGCTGACGCTGATGAATCTGCCGGTTCCGGAAGAGATGACCGGCAAGGTACTCCTGGCCAGCCCGGGCTCCGCGGATCGCGCCGCCAATTGACGCAGAATCGCCTGAACTATTTTGACGCCGGGTGTCACTCTTTAATCCAACAGTTAGACTAGCCCTCTTATTAGCGACTCTCCTGCCGTTCGCCATCGCTCAGGCACAGGATCGCGCCGGAGCCGAGCAGGAACTGGCGGCGGTCAACACCGCCATCGTCGACATCCAGTCCTGGCTCGATGGCGCCAACGCCAGCCACAGCGAGGCGCTCACACGGCTGCGCGCCATCGAGCTGGAAATCGATGAAGTGCATTCGCGGATCGACGCGGTCGAGTCGGCGCTGGAAGAAACACAGGCCCGCCTCGATGCGCTGACAGCAGAGCAGCAGACCCTGACCGCCGCACGCGATCGCCAGCAGGAAACACTGGCCGCCATCCTCCGCGCCACTTACATGACCGGCAACGAGCCCGTGCTTAAACTACTCCTGAATCAACAGGACCCCAGCGCCGCCGCGCGCATGCTGCACTATGCCCGCGTACTGAGCGAGGAACAGCTCACCCGGGTGCAGGCCTACCAGGCGACGCTGGCGGAACTCGAGACCGTCGATAACGAGCTGACGGCGTCGCTGGCGCAACTGGGCGAACAGCGCGCGGCACTCGAGAGCGAGGCGACTTCTCTGGATAGCGCCCGTGGCGAGCGCGAGCGGGTGCTGGCGACCCTGTCCGGGGACATCAGCGGTCGGCGCGAGGAACTACAGCAACTGGAGCTGGATCGCGCCGAATTGCAGGCGCTGCTCGAGGAGATCGCCCGCGCCATGGAAGGCGTGCGCTCGTTCGCCGACGTGCCGCCCTTCGCCGAACAGCGCGGCCAACTACCAGCGCCCACGGACGGCGTGGTCAGCAGCCGCTTCGGCGCCGCCTACGGCGGTGGCAGCCTCAACCGCCAGGGCATCATCCTGCGCGCCAGCGAGGGCACGCCGGTGCGCGCCGTGCACGCCGGGCGGGTGGTGTTCGCCGACTGGTTACGCGGCGCCGGCCTGCTGGCAATCGTCGATCATGGCGACGGCTACATGAGTCTGTACGGTGGCAATGAGGCGCTCGGCGTGACCGCCGGCGACTGGGTGGACCGTGGCCAGGTGCTCGCCACCTCCGGCCCCGGCGTGGCGGGTGGCGAAGCGGGGCTGTATTTCGAGATCCGGCAACAGGGACGGGCCGTGGATCCAGCGGACTGGCTCACCGAATGAATCTTTCCGCTGATCCACCGGTCTTGAATAGAGGCCACTCCAACGCAATCTATTGACTGACCCTGGGGTGCCGGCCCGGCGAGATTTGCCAAGGCGCCCGGAAACTGAAACCATACGGTCTTCGTAACACAAAATACCCCCATTATCAGGAACTTCCGCATGCGATCGATCCGCCGCCTCTCTTTGCTGCTGACCCTGTGCCTCGGCATGAGTAC
>JBBDSI010000331.1:0-2989 GCA_040905005.1 Pseudohongiellaceae bacterium | reverse complement strand
ACGATCAGGCTGAACGGGGCCGCGTGAAAGTAAACCTCGTCAGGCTGAGCCTGCAGCCCGTAACCGACGACGAAATCGACCTCGATCGCGCTGATCCCCAGGCTAGCCGGGACCAGGTCATCCGCGATCTCCAGCGGCTCCTGTGCCGCCAGGGTCTTCTCGGCGAAACGGGGCAGGGGCTGAGCGGGGTCAAACAACACCAGGCCGCCTCCCGCGTCGAACAGGAAAATCTCATCGTCGATCGCCGCAGCTACCACCAGAAAGCCGGGCTGGCCCTGGTGAACGGGATCGACGCGAACAGTGGCCACGATATCCAGGCTCTGGTCGGCTGTGAACTGATTGCCATAGCTGATGCCGTTATCGGCGCTGATGCCGCCATCGAAGCCGGCGCTGCTGACATCGCCCAGCAGGCTGCTGCTGGGGCCCAATGCCAGCGGTGCGGTCGAGGTGAAGCGGGCCGAGAGCTGATAGTTACCGCTCACTCCGCAGTCTTCCTTGACCTGTTCGTCGAAGGTATTGGCCAGGAGAAAATAGTTGCCCGGCCCGAGGGTGACGTTCAGCGTGGAGTCACAGGCATCGGTGGACTGATCGTCGAACTGGAGGATGTTCAGCTCAGCGTTGGCCAACAACAGCACCGAGTCCAGCGACTCCGAGGACATGGAGAACTTCAACTCGGTAGTCCCGGCCAGCTCGAAGCGATAGATATCGATAAAACTGTCGTCGCGGCCACCCACGGTTAGCTCGTTCACGCGACAGTCACCTGCTGACAGGGCCTCGCTCATATTGCCCAGCTTCAGGGATTTAATGACGCAGTTGCCGAGGCCGCCGTAGAGCGCGTTGACGCCGGCGATATCGTCCGGCTGTAGGCTATCGATGTCGCCTATATTGCGCGCCATGATTGCTGGCTCGTTGAATTCGTGATCCAGGCCGATGGCATGGCCTAGCTCGTGCAGGGCAATGCGGCGGAAATCCAGGCCGGGATTGGGTATTCCAAAGCGAATCGAGCCATCGTAGACGTTGAATTCCTCGGCTGCGTTGATGACGATATCGGTCTCTTTGATGCGCGCCGGGCCCAGGATAGAGTGGGCGAATCTGCGCGTGGTCACCGCCAAGACACCGGAGCCGTAAGCGGTGCCACAGCGATCCTCGGTGAAATCCACGCTATTGCGGCCGTCCTCCAGACAGGGGTCAAGAAATTCCTCGACGATGTCGAAGCGGAAGTCCGTGGTCGCACTCCATTCGTCGGCGGCGCTGATAAAGGCCATGTTCCAGCTGATGCCGGAGAGGGAGCTCCCCTCCATGTTGACGTGAAACACCGTCTCGGCGCCGGACCACTTCGAGCCGCTTATTTCGAACGCCCACAGCGGCGTGGCCCAGCCGGCAAGCAGGGACAGCATGGCAACGAGGAGGTGTCGATCGTGTTTCATCGCAGTCCGTGAATACCCGCTCAGTTTATAACGCGTCGGTGGGACGATCGCCTATCACCATGAACAGGCAGACCCGATGTTGGGACGAACGGTTGCAGCAAGCACATAGATTACCAGCCAGCGCCGGCGGCATGCACGATATGCCGCACAATCCGCACCGGTTTCTCAAGACCCCTCCCGGTAGGACCCGTCCTGGATGGCCCGCCACCAGGGCTCGTTGGCGAGATACCAGTCCACCGTCCGGGCCAGGCCGGTGGCGAAATCCACTTCTGGCCGGTAGCCCAACTCACCGCTGATCTTGCCGGCGTCGATGGCATAACGCGTGTCGTGGCCCGGGCGGTCCGTGACGAAGGTGATCAGGCTCTGCGCCGGTTCTCCGCGGGCACAGGGCGAGTCGGGGAAGCGACCGGCCAGCGCCGGCTGCGCCTGGAAGCGCTCATCGAGCAGCGTGCACAGGAGCCGCACCACGTCGATGTTGGCCCACTCGTTGTTGCCGCCGACGTTGTAGGTCTGTCCTGGCCGGCCCTTGCCAATTACCAGGTCGATGCCGCGACTGTGATCGTCTACATACAACCAGTCGCGGATCTGCTGGCCGTCGCCGTATATCGGCAGCGGCCTACCGGCCAGGATGTTGAGCAGGCACAGGGGGATCAGCTTCTCCGGGAAGTGAAAGGGGCCGTAGTTGTTGGAGCAGTTGCTGGTGGTGACCCTGAGACCGTAGGTGTGGTGGTAGGCCCGCACCAGGTGATCCGAGGCGGCCTTGCTGGCCGCATAGGGCGAATTCGGCGCGTAAGGCGTGGTCTCGGAGAAGGCCGGATCATCCGGCCCCAGTGTGCCGTAGACTTCGTCGGTACTGACATGATGAAAATGGTGGTCGCGGCCGTCGCCGTCCAGCCAGGCGCTCTTCGCCGCCTGCAACAGTGTGTAAGTGCCGACAATATTGGTGTCGATGAACGCGTCGGGACCCTCGATGGAGCGGTCGACGTGGCTCTCGGCGGCGAAATGCACCAGGGTGTCGATCTCACGTTCACGCAGCAGGCCTTCCAGCAGCGCGGCGTCGGTAATGCTGCCGTGGACGAAGTCGAAGCGCGGCGTGCCCAGCAGGCCCTCGAGATTGCGTTTGTTGCCGGCGTAGGTAAGAGCATCGAGTACGGTGATGCGATCGTCCGGGTAGCGCCCGGTCCAGTAGTGCACGAAGTTGGCGCCGATGAATCCGGCGGCGCCAGTGACCAGCAGATGCCTCATGGATGGGTATCCTTCTTTTCGTTCAGTTCACCTGTGCAATGATCTTCAATCTGTTTCGCTTGCATGGGTGGGTGTTCCACTCTCCCCACTCTTCCTCTTTTCAGTGGGTGTCTCAGTTCCTTCGCGTATCTCAGATTCTTCATTTCAGTGGGTGTCTCACTTTTTGGTCGCTTTCAAGACTGTGGGTGTCTCTATTTCTTCTCTCTATTTCTTTCTCTATTTCTTCTTTGCTTCTGCCTTGTGTCCGCCGATTTCGGTGAGTACCCGGCGTAGTTGTGCTCGCCAGTCCTGGACCGGGCAGTCGAAGTGGGCTCGCG
>JBBDSI010000330.1:0-3022 GCA_040905005.1 Pseudohongiellaceae bacterium | reverse complement strand
CGCCGTAGCACCGGCTCATAGGCCTCCGGTTGGGTCATGTCCAGGCCCGCCTCTTCCAGCAGAATATCGTGCGGATAGTCCGAGCCGCCGGCGCTGAGCACGCGGATGAAGTCGTCGCGCACCTCCGTGTCTCCCGCCAGGAACTGTTCGGCGAACCAGGCGGCGCCACTGATGGAGGTGGCGTACTGGAAGACATAGAAGTCATAGTAGAAATGGGGGATGTAGGCCCACTCGACCGTGTAGGGCTCGTCGATCGTGAGCACGCCCTCGTCATGCCCGTGGTAACGCTTGAGCAGATCGCCGTAGAGTTCCGTTAAGCGGGGGCCGGTGAGGGGCTCGCCTTCCTCCGCCGCTTCGTGAATCTCCAGTTCGAATTCGGCAAACATCGTCTGCCGGAAAAAGGTGCCACGTATACTCTCCAGGGCACCGCCGAGGTAAAACAGACGCTCCTCGTCGCTGCGGGCGTTGGCGATCATGTACTCCTCGAGCAGAATCTCGTTGATCGTGGAGGCCATCTCGGCGATGAATGTGGAATATCCGGCGTTTTCATACGGGTTGTTCTCGTTCGCCAGCAGGGAGTGCACGGCGTGTCCCCATTCGTGCGCGAAGGTCGACAGCGAGTTGTAGTCATCGTTGTGATTCAGCAGCACATAGGGGTGCTCATCATAGACCGAGCCGTTCATGTAGGCGCCGGAGCGCTTGCCGGGTCGCGGGTGGCTGTGCATCCACTCCTGGGAAAGACCGTACTCCAGCAGCTCCAGGTAGCGCTCGCCGAAGGGCTCCAGCGCGGCGAAGGTGATCTCCGCCGAGCGCTCCAGGTCGAAGGTGCCGGTATCCACCTCCACCAGCGGCGGATAGATATCGTAGTAGCGCAGATCGTCCACGCCCAGCATGCGGCCGCGCAGCTCCAGGTAGCGGTGGAACACCGGCAGTGCCTCATTCACCTGGCTCACCAGCTGCGTGTAGACTCCGGGCGGCAGGCCATCATCGAACAGGTTGTGCGCCAGCACCCCGTCGTGGCTGCGGACATTGGCGGTGAACACATTGGCCTGCACCTCGGCGGCCAGGGTCGCCCCCATGCCATCGGCATACTGGTTCCAGGTATCCCAGAATGTGTCGAACACCAGCTTGCGGTCATCGCGATTGGCGGCCCCGCGCCAGCGCGAATAGCCCGCCTGGCTCAGGGTGACCTCCTGGCCTTCACTCAGGGTGACCGTCGGCCAGGGAATGTCAGCGTTGGCGTAGTTCTCGTAGATCTGCTCCGGCGAGGACAACACCATGCCGGCCTGGGCGAGGATGGACTCGGTCTGTTGATCCAGCGTGTGCGGAGCCTGGCGCAGGATGTCCTGCAGCATGAACTCGAAGTCGGCCAGCCCGGGCTCCTGGGCGAGGTAGCGGTTCACGCGCTCGGCGCCGACCTCCAGGACCTCGGGACTGATCCAGGACGTGGCCTCGCCCAGGTCGGTGTAGAGCTGACGGGCACGACCGAAACGTGACTGCGCCTCGGGCTCGCGCTGGTCGGCGTCCCGTTCCAGGCTGGTATAGACATAGGCACGGGCGGTTTCCTTGTTGGTCGCGGAAATCTCCCTGAGCGCCGCCAGCATGGATTCGGGGCTGTCGCCCAGCGTCCCCTGGTAATCCGTCAGCGCGTCGATGCGCTCGGCCAACTCCGCCATGGCCTCTTCCCAGTCAGTCACGCTGGCATAGATATCGGTCAGGTCCCAGACATAGCCTTCGGGCTGATTGCCCTGAGCGTGGGCCAGGGAAACTGTCAATGACAGGCTAAGCCCAAACAGGGCGGACAAGGCTCTCTTCACGGCGACTACTCCTGAATACTCAAACTGAATAGAAATCGAGTGCCGATCATAGCGCAAAAAACGGCGCAATGCCGATCCCGGGAACTTACCAGTCGATCCGTTTACCGTCCCAGTCGAGGAACTGAATCGCCTCGGTACCCGGCAGATCGGCAACCAGGTCGAGGAGGCGTTGCGCCACGAAGGTCGGTGTGAACAGCCTGCCCTCCGGCACCGCGGTCTGGAAGGGTGCCGATAGCGGTGTGTCCGTGGTTCCGGGATGAAAGGCCAGCACGCGCAGATGGCGGTGGGTCCGGCGCAGCTCGATGGCGGCTGTCTTCAGCAGCATATTGAGCGCGGCCTTGGAACCCCGGTAGGCGTACCAGCCGCCCTGGCGGTTGTCGGCGATGCTGCCGACGCGGGCGCTGAACACGGTCACCACGCAGGGGCTGCGCCGCGGCAGGAGGGGCGCCAGGTGCTTCAGCCACAAGAGCGGCAGCCAGGCGTTGACCCGGAACACATGCGCGAACGCCGCCTCGCTGATGTCATCGAGACGCTTCTCGGGGGAGACGGTCTCATCGTGCAGCACACCATGGCAGATGAAGACCCGATCCAGGTGCACGCCCTCGTCCTTCAGGCCAGCACAGATCCGGGCTATGGACGCCTCGGAATAATCCGCTTGCAGCCACACCAGCCCTGACGCCTTCTGCCGCACCCGCTCCCTGTCAACTCGGCGGCTGACGGCGATCACGCGGACACCACCGGCAAGCAATTCTTCGATGACTGCCCGGGCGATATGGCTTCCGGCGCCAATTACCAGCGCCGTGTCGTCCTGAGCCGGCACCACCTCAGCGCTCATGCCGGGCCGCAGGCAGCGGGCAGGAGTCGCAGCGCCGCTGCCCGGTCAGCAGACCGGAAATCCGGTAACGATGTCGGGCGAAGAGACGATAGACCCGATCCGCCAGGGGCCGGATGAGCGGCCAGCGCAGCAGCGCCAGCCAGGGCTTCCGGCCGACACAGGACCAGGCCCAGCGGGTCACGTCGAGACCGAAGATCAGCGTGCCGTCGGCAAAACGTCCGTGCAGGACGGCATCCACCGCTGCGGTATCGATCTCGGGGTAGCGTACGCCGAAGTCTATCGCCTTGATGTCCTCAAAGCGCAGCCTGGCGTGGGTATCCAGCCGCGCCAACTGGCGCATCTCCGCCACGCAGAGTGGACAGTGGCCGTC
>JBBDSI010000329.1:0-3045 GCA_040905005.1 Pseudohongiellaceae bacterium | reverse complement strand
CTCAGAGTGCTTACTCAGAGTGCTTACTCAGAGTGCTTACTCAGAGTGCTTACTCGCTGTATTTACTCTGAGTAGTTACTCGCTGCAGTTACTCGCTGCAGTTACTCGCTGTATTCACTCTGAGTAGTTACTCGCTGCAGTTACTCTGAGTGTTTACTCAGAGTAGTTACTTTGAGTCGGGGGTTGGGTAGGTTAGCTTTTTTGGTGTTGGAGGGTTCGCGAGTCGGGGGCGTGCCGGCGTGATGGGGCGGTCGGGCGGCCTACCAGCCGATGGTTTCCCTGACCAAAGGGATGGTGAGTGGGCGGCGGTGGGTCAGGGAACTGGCATCCAGTCGCTCCAGTACGTCCATCAGCGCGGGCACGCTGCGTTCGGTGCGCGCCAGGATGTAGTCGGCTACGGCCGGGGTGAGCTTCATGCCGCGGCGGGCGGCGCGCAGTTGCAGGAGCTGTTTCTTCTCCTCGTCGTCCGGTTGGCGCAACTGGTACACCGGTGCCGTCTGCAGGCGCGAACGCAGATCCGGCAGCGCCATGGGCAGGTCCTGTGGCGCTCTGTCGGCACCGATTAGCAGGCGGGTGTGACTGTGCTGGATCTCGTTCCAGGCGATAAACAGGGCGCGCTCCCATTCGTTGTTTCCGGCTACGGCCGCCACGTCGTCGAGACACAGCAGCGTCAGTCCCTCCACACCCTGCAGAATGTCCGGGCCGAATTGCGCGTGCTCGGCCAGTGGCAGATACAGCGCGGGATGCTCGGCTACTGCCTCGACGTGGCAGACAGCCTGCAGCAAATGAGTGAGACCTGCGCCTTTCTGCGCGCGGATGTAGAGGATGCGCTCGCTCGGCCCGGGATCGAGTAGAAGCTCGACCAGTTCCTTGTTAGCTGCAGTCACCAGGTAGTTGTCGAAGCGCGCCTCGTCGCTGAGCCTGATCCCGAGGGTTAGCTGCGTCGGATTGCCACTCACCATCAGCGCGTCCAGCGATAGCGCAAGATGTCGCCCTCGGCCTCGCGCGGGTCGTTGACAGGCAGCAGGTCGCGGTCTAGCGCGATCACCTCATTCAACTGCTGGGCGCCGCCGATGACACTCAGGCGCAGCTCGATGCGGGTGCCGTCCAGGGCGGTGGGCACCGCGCTCTCCACCACGGACAGACTGTCCACGTAGTTGATCAGCTCCGCGTAGGCCGCCAGGTCGTCGATGCCGTCGATGCGCAGGTTCACGCTGCGCAGGGTGCGCTCCTGTGGCGTGATGGCGAAGTAGGCGGCGAGTTGGGTGGTGATGCGGTCCAGCGGCTCGAAAAGGTAGTCCTGCAACTCACTGGCAAATCCGTCGAAGGTCTGCACCTGGTCCTGGAAGATGAACTGCCAGAGCCCCACCAGTTCACCACTGGCGGTGAAATGCACGCGCGCGGTCAGCACGCTGTCGGCACCGTAGCGGGCGCTGGCGGTGCGGATAGCCTCCTCATCCAGGGCCCAGGCTTCGTCCTCGCTGAGATTCAGGCGATCGGCGAAATCCAGTAGCGGAAAGATGATCGGCAGGCCGCGCCGGTTCGCGAAATCGCGCAGCAGTGCCATGATGGCCGGGTTGCTGTCTGCTGAGAGCATGGTGCGTTCGCCGGCGGCGTTCTGTAAAACCATCCAGACCAGCACGCTCGGGCGGTTGCTTTCCCACACCGGGATATCGGCATTAACCAGTGTCTGGTCAATGAGCGATTTCGCGAACTGAACGGTGATGTAACGCTGCTCGCGGGTCACGGGCCTGGCAGGTAACTGGGCATCGCTGGCAGACGTCTGACCGTTGCTGGCGGGCGTCTGGTTGTTGCTGGCGGGCGTCTGGGCATCGTTATCGGGTGCTGTCTGCGAATCTGCCTGCGGCGCCGGCTCCTGCAGCACGGTCTCGCTGCTGTAGCTGATGGCCTGCACGTAACGCTGGGCGTCGTTAATGGCCTGATCGACCCTGGCGTCGCTGAGCCAGCGCCTATTGCCGGTGACCTTGAGAATGACCGACTCCAGCGCCTCGCGGATAGCGCGGGTACGCTCGGCGGGGCTCTCGTTGGCCACCGCCACGCGCTCGCTGTAGAGGCCGTTGACCTGCAGCGCACTCGCCAGCGGCGCGAGCGCGGCCAGCAATAGTGCGAGACCGAGCGACCTGTACAGACTGATACGACTCATGGCGGCGATAATACTGTAAATCGGCGCTGGCCGCCTATTAACCTGGCGTGCAAATAAACCTTCCTGGTCGATTTAATTATCGCCCGCGAATAATGTTGCAGATACACGAAGCGGCTGGTACTGCAATGGCTCGCGCCGTCTCCAGGGACCCGCTGACCTATTCAGACAGGCCTCTGGCTTGCAGACGGCAGACCTCACAGGGCGTCGTTGCGCAGGCTCTCCGACAACCTGTCATGAGTGCCGGTAGCCTGTCATATGCGCCAAAGGCTTGTTGAAGAAAGGCACCAAACGGTAAGAGGTGCCATCCGAAGGCCCCATCGGACAGGGCCTTTAAGCCCCTTCTGCCACGATTTACCCCCCCCAATAGAACTCGCTCACCTGCAGGTTGCGCCTTTCCGCAGCGGCTTTCAGCCCTCCCGGACCTATCTGAATGAATCAAAGAGCCCTACTGCTGTCCTACAAATTTCTCAGACCAGGGTTTAGCGTTTGCTTCTGTGACCGTCGCCTGCAGGGGTGTAGCGAGCGCTTTGGCGAGCGCCAGCTCGCTGCGCAGCCGAACGACAGCAATCTGTGATTGGCGGCTGGGCGGTATTGACGGCGTGTCGCAAAGGTAAACCGAATCCATGTCCGGCACTGAACTTTGGGGTTGAAAGTCCGTAAATTCAGACGTTTGAAACTCGTACGCTCTAGCCCGGTTTATTCATGAACTACCTACTGCGGACGCCCGATTACCCAAAAGAGTACCTAAAAAGACAGCGCGTGCTCCCTCCAGGTGCTCGACGTACTGTCAAGTACGCCTGCGCGCCTTCCGGTCCGCGCCACGCTAGGGACCCTCTGATTAAGTCAGACAAGTCTCTGCGGGAGTCTGAAAGCCGCTGCTG
>JBBDSI010000328.1:0-3058 GCA_040905005.1 Pseudohongiellaceae bacterium | reverse complement strand
TTAATGGTTAAAGTAAGCCCATGAAAAACAGCAGACGACAACACGGCTTCACGCTGATCGAGATTCTGATTGTAGTGGCAATCCTGGGAGTGCTCGTCGGCATCGCCTTGCCCGCCTACAATCAGAGCGTGCTACGCTCCAATCGCGCCGAGGCCAAGAGCGAACTGATGCAGGTCGCCTCCGAACAAGAGCGTTATTTTTCTTCTTTCAACACCTACATCGACGATGCCCTGCCACTGAATACGCCGACGGTTGCCGACCGCGACCGCACTACACAGAATGGCCACTACGTCATCGGTGTGGCCGCCGGGCCTTCCGGCATAGGCACCAGCTTCATCGCCACGGCCACGCCCCAGGGCGATCAGACCGAAGACGAATGCACCACGCTTACAATCACCAACACCGGTGTACGGGGCGCCACCGGCGCCACGGCCGATGAGTGCTGGCAACGCTAGTCCGGGCTAGGCTGCTGCCCGCCTCCGACTCTTGCTCTCTTGCTTTCTTGTTTTCTGTCTCCTGCTGTTCCCCTGATTGTTCCCCTGATTGTCTCCCTGGTCTAAGAGCCAAGTGGGAGCCAGGTGGCGCCTGCCCCTGTCCGGATTGCAGGGCTCAACACCGCAGCGGGCGTCCGCGGCTGTCTTCGGCGATGCCCCTGTCCGGATTGCAGGGCTCAACACCGCAGCGGGCGCCCGCGGCTGTCCTCGGCGATGCCGTCTCCGTCGCTGTCGACGGCTACGCGCAGGCGGCCGGTGCGATTGAGGATGAGTTGCCGGGCATGCCGTAAGTCTCCACTGTCCGGACAGTAGGTGAAATTTCCGTTCTGGTAACGGGTGAATCCCAATGGCGTGAATTGCAGGTACTGGCGATTCTGGAACGCCCGCCAGTACAAACGCCCCTGGGTGTCACCCAGTTCGACATAGCGCACCGGCGCCTGTCCTTCTTCGAGTTGCCGATTGCCGTCTTCGTCATGAAAGATCAGCAGGCCTTCCTCCCAGCTGCCGCCACAGGTGAGCGCATCGGCCGACCGGCAAAGGGTGGTGAGCGTCCCGGAGGTGACGGCCGAGGTGCGGGCGACACTGACCGCCTGGCGCAGCCGGTCCATGATGATGTCGCCGCGTTTGCTGGCGACCAGTTCCCCGAAACCCGGCATGGACAGGCCCAGCAGGGCGGCAACGATCAGCAGTACGATGAGCAACTCCAGCAGCGTCATGCCTGCGCCGAACGCCTTTTTTCGAGCGAACCTGTCCATGCCCCACACCTCCCTGTGTGTGCTGACTGATCCCTGTCATCGGGACAGTGACAAGCGTAGATCGACTTTCGTGAACAAGCGAATCCTGGCCGAAATCGGTCGGGTGCGGGCTGTGGCAGGAATGGCGGTGTCGGCGCGCGGTGGCGGCTGGCTATCCGCGCGACGGCCGGGGATCGGATAGGACTATTGTACGGCGATGACCTCCACCGGGACCTTGCTCTTCAGTTCGTACAGATCATGGCGCCGGTCCTGCAGGGTCTTGACCGTGCCCAGGTCACGCAGCACGGCCAGATCGTTCAGGTCCAGCTCGGCTACCACGACCGTCTCGAAGTTGGGGTCGGCGGCGGCCAGCACGCCATCGGTGGGGAAGGCCACGTCACAGGGCGTGCATACCGCCGCCTGCCCGTAGTTCACCAGGAAGCTGCGTACCTGCGGCAGGTTGCCGACACAGCCGGCAAGCACGACATAGATGCTGTTTTCCACGGCCCGCGCCTGGGCGCAGTAACGCACGCGGTTGTAACTCTTGCGCTCGTCGGTGGCGAAGGGTACGAACAGCACATCCACGCCGGCGAGCGCGATAATGCGCACCAGCTCGGGAAACTCCACGTCGTAGCACACGAGGATGCCGATGCGTCCCAGCGGCGTGTCGAATACCCGCAGCTTGTCTCCGGGTTGGATGTCGTAGAAGGTGCGCTCGTCCGAGGTGATGTGCATCTTCTCCTGGGTATAGACGTTGCCGGCGGGCGTGAACAGGTGGGCGACATTGCGGAATTCATCGCCGGTCTGCACCGGGTGCGAGCCGCCGATGATGTAGATGCCAAACTGCTTCGCGAAGCGCGTAAACATCTCCTGGTAGCGGTGATGGTAGCGGGCGATCTCGTGTATCGCTTCCACTGATTCCATCTCCGGTGACAGGGTGCTGAACAACTGGGCCGTGAATAGCTCAGGGAACAGCAGGAAGTGGCAGTGATACTCATTCGCGGTGTCGACAAAGAATTCGACCTGACGCTCAAGATCGTCCCAGCTATCGATCTGGCGCAATTGGTATTGGGCGGCGCAGACACGGATCTTACGTACCGGCCGGCGGATCGGCGCGCTGGAAATGCGATGGCGCTCGGAGCTGAAGTCGGGGTTGTCCATGCTGAGGAAGGTCGCGTAGTTCATGCTCTCGCGGTCATTGAGATAGCCATAGTGCACGCTGAGCACGTCATAGCCCGCCTTCAGGTGGGCAGACAACGCCATGTCATTCAGCTTGCCGCTCCTGACCTTCTGGATGTACTGCTCTGCCGTCATCTTGCCCGCATGTTCGGCATAACCGGGAATGCGCCCGCCGGCGATCATGCGTCGGAGGTTGAAGCGTTTCAGCAGGCCCTTGCGGCGGACGTAGAGTTTCTCGGCGACGCCTTTGCCCCGGTACTTCGGGTGCACCGCGATATCGGCGCCATAGAGGGTGTCCCCGCTGGGGTTGTGCGTACTGAAGGTGCCGACGCCGGTGATCTCGTCGTAGGAATACCAGGGGGCATCCTCGTCGATCAGTACGATCAGTGACGCGCAGTAGCCGACGATCTTGCCGTCGGCCTCGGCCACGAACTGCCCCTCGGGAAAGGCGGCCAATTGCAGCTCCAGTTCGCGGGCGGTGTTCAGGCTTTCTCTGGCGATGTTGGGGTAGGCTGCATTCTGGCAGGCGAGGATGCCGGGAATGTCGGCCTTCTTCCAGCGCCTTACTTTGATGTCGATTTTCTTACTACGCGCGCGCGGCATGGTGTCTATCCCTGGTTGAATGGCGGCTCCCATTCTACACGCCGGGGC
>JBBDSI010000327.1:0-3059 GCA_040905005.1 Pseudohongiellaceae bacterium | reverse complement strand
TAGTGTCCGTCCATAAACAATAACATTCTGATATTGTTAATAATTTCATCCAAACGGCGATACAAGACCCCGTTAACTTGGTAAGATCAGAGCTGCTAAGACACTGATATGCCAAGAAAACGGGGGGTGACTGATGCGCACAGAACGCACCGTCCAGCACAGTATATTCGAACGCTATGCTGATCACGAGATCGGCCTGGAATTGCAGGCCATGTCAGCCTGGCTGGATGCGTATCCTGAGCTGCTGACCTGGGTAGCCGCGGACCTGATGTCCGGCGCCGTGCAAGCCACCGGCCGCCGAGGCCTGACCTGCGAATCGGTGTTGCGCTGTGCGATTCTCAAGCAATACCGGCAGCTCAGCTACGAGGAACTGGCGTTCTGTCTGTTGGATTCCATGTCGTGTCAGGCGTTTTCCCGGCTGACGACGGGCTGGGTCCCCAAGAAGGCGGCGTTGCAAAGCGCGATCAGTCAGCTCTCGGACTCGACCTGGGAACGGATCAACCAGCACCTGCTTCAGCAGGCCTGCCTCGGACGGGTCGAGCGCGGTGATTTACTGCGCATCGACAGTACCGTGACCGATGCCCCCATTCATGAGCCCAGTGATAGCACGTTGCTGTGGGACAGCGTCCGGGTCCTGGTGCGGCTACTCAAGCAGGCACAGGCGTTGGCGGGGGATAGGATTCCAATCACGTTTTGTGATCATCGGCGCCGGGCCAAGAAGCGGATGCGTGCGATCCGCTACACCCGGGGGCAGGACAAGAAGGTGGCCTTGTATCAGGATCTGCTCGCAGTGGTGGAGAAGAGCCTGGCCTACGCCGAGCAAACCGATCTGTCGCTGAGCGTCCACCGGGCGCTGCTGTCGCGCGACTATGACGACTGGCAGGCCCAGTTGGCCCACTTCACACCCTTGATCCGGCGCGTGATCGCGCAGACCGAGCGGCGCGTCTTGCGCGGCGAGAAAGTCCCGGCCAAGGACAAGCTCGTGAGCCTCTTCGAAGCGCATGCCGACATCATCGTCAAAGGCAGCCGTGACGTGCAGTATGGTCACAAGCTCAATCTGAGTACCGGACGCAGCGGCCTGGTGCTCGATGTCGTGATCGAGGAGGGCAATCCAGCAGATGTTGAGCGTCTCCTGCCGATGCTGGATCGCCACATCGCCCAATACGGCAGACCGCCCCGCCAGATGGCTGCCGATGGCGGCTATGCCAGCATCGCCAACCTCGACGCCGCCAAGGCGCGAGAGGTCAATGACGTGGTCTTCCACAAGAAGCGCGGCTTGGCCATCGAGGCTATGGCCAAGAGTCCCTGGGTATATCGCAAGCTTCGCAACTTTCGTGCCGGTATCGAGGCCGGCATCTCGTGCTTGAAGCGTGCCTACGGGCTGGGACGTTGTACCTGGAAGGGGCTGGCTCACTTCAAGGCCTATGTGTGGTCCTCGGTCGTCGCCCACAACCTGGCGCTACTGGCCCGCTTGAAACCAATCCCCATCTGAGTGGGTGTCTGACATCGCATGACCCCCAACGGCAAGCCTGCCGGGCTCTACCATGCCCTCAAACGGGCAGCTTTCACCGATCAATGGCACCGTAGCTGAAAAAAGGCCTTGAGGCGTGACAAATGGGGCCACCAGCCAGGAAAATCGTAGCACCACAGAGGCTAGATCACGCAAAATCTAGTCTTTCTGGATAGACACTAGGCTAAGTGATGTCAAGCGGATGGTCGGCATGGCAGATCCCTCTTGTCGCGGATGTCCATGGTTACCATAGTCGACACAGACATACGATATTTCGAGTTTCTTCAAGCTGCCAGTCCCCGTTTAAACGAAGGGGGGCAGATCACCGGGTCTGTTTTAGTCTGGGGTTGATGCCATCAGATTCCCTGAAACTTGGATGATGGCGATATCGATTGTCTCTGGCATCTGGAGCTGCTGGGTGATGGTGAAGAGCAAGTGAAATTTGGAAAGACCTGTTACGCGTCAGGACGTCTTGGAATAACGCTTAGGTTCCGGGGCTCATGCTTGGAATTTCCACTCTAATGCAGACAGATTGAAATACAAACATGCCGAAGGAGCACCCTCCATGTATCCCAGCTGTGTAACTTGCCTCCGTTTCGCATCGATTTTGACAGTATCGGCCGCCTTCGGTGTCGCTTTATTGCTGACGGCTTGTGGCGGTGATGGCGCGCCTGGTGGCACCACAGAGCAGGAGGCCAATGCTGGTGCCATGCTCGTCGCTCGCGCAGAGGAGGGCACTCCCACTGGAGAGAGACTGGAAGGGCTCTACGCCGAGAGACTGCACAGCAGTATCGAGGCTGCTGTCGCCGGTACGGCGTACATCGAAATCGAAGGAGAGCGCCTGAAATTCAGCGGCATTGAATGCAAGATTACAGAGCGCGACGATGGCGAGGCATTGCGGTTCAATGTCAAGGGTGAGACCACGCGCGGCACCACTGAACTCTCCGTACTGCGCGGCATCGGCTGGGGGGTTGGCTTCGACTACGAGGAGGAGCTGGTGCAGGTGACGCATCTAACCGACACCGATGGTCGCGACCTGGATTCCGTGGATATCTCGATGGCGCAGAACTCCGCGGACGAGGCTGGCGTCAAGCGGTGGCACCGCGGTAATGGCCCTGACCCAATGTTTCGAATCGTGGGCGCCAACGTGACCGCTATCGGGACGCTCAGCGGGCACCGAGGGTCTGATAACCCACAGGAGGGCAACTTCGTGCTTGCAGCTAACTGTGACGAGGCGGCGTCCGAGCTGGCACGGTCAGAAAACGTGGGATCATCACCCTGAGGACATAGCGTAGGCAAAGCGTCTGCGTAAATTAAATAACGACAGAGTTTCAAGGGATACAAGCCATGCAAATCACGCGAATCGCCTCAAAAGCCAGCGCCTGGTTACTCTTGCCGGCAATCGCAGCAAGCATATTGTTCGCCCATGATGCGGTCGCGCAGGGCACCCGCACCATGACTGTACTCGGCTCGATCGACGGCACTGTCGATGGCTTCGAACGGAACTGGCTGACCATCTCGGGCGAGGTCGAGGGAAGGGGTATGTCGT
>JBBDSI010000326.1:1551-3071 GCA_040905005.1 Pseudohongiellaceae bacterium | reverse complement strand
CCTCGCCGATGCTGTCTACTCCCGCCGCCAGCATGACCAGGCGGTCGAAGCCCAGGGCCACTCCGGCGCACGCCGGCAGGCCGGCGGCGAGGGCTGCCAGCAGGCGTTCATCTACTGGTACCGACGGCAGGTCACGGCGCTGCCTCTCTTGCAGATCGCGCTCGAAGCGGCGCCGCAGCTCGTCGCCGTCGGTCAGCTCCTGGTAGCCGTTAGCCAGTTCCATGCCGGCGCCGTACAACTCGAAGCGTCTGGCCACGGGCGTGCCACTGGCATCTGGCTGCACCACCGCCAGCGCCGCCTGGGGCGCGGGAAAGTCGTAGACGAAGCAGAAGCGCGGCAGCTCCGGCTCGATGCAGTGATTCAGCAGTAATTGCAGGTGATCAGTGTCATCCAGCTCGGCGGAGCCGAAGTCTACATGCCGGCGGGTCAGCAGCGCCAGCTCTTCGCCGCCGACGGCATGGGGGTCGAAACCCAGGTGTTCGAGAAAGACCTCCCGGTAACTGAGCCTCGGAACGTCGGCGGCGCCCACTAGTATCGTCGCCAGCGCCGCTACTTCGTCCATCAGCTCATCCAGCGAGAAGCCGATGCGATACCATTCCAGCAGGGTGAACTCGGGATTATGCAGGCGGCTCACTTCATCCGCGCGGAAGGCCTTGCAGATCTGGTAGCAGGAGCCACTGCCGGCACTGAGCAAGCGCTTCATGGCGAATTCAGGAGAGGTCTGCAGATACCAGGCCCGGCCCCCGTTGTTCAGGGACAGCGAGTGCAGGTGCAGGTCGGTGACGGTAGCGGGCGCCAGTAGCGGTGTCTCTACTTCCAGCACGTCGCGTTCGGCGAAGAATTGCCGTGTCCGGCGCAGCAGGTCGGCGCGCAGCCTCAGGTTTTCGAGGGAGGCGCCCGGCCGCCAGTCCGCCATGATGGGTCGCTTATTTATTGGCCCGGTTCTGGTATTCGCCGGTGCGCGTGTCTACACGGAGCACGTCACCCACATTAACGAACAACGGGACCTTGACCACGGCGCCGGAACTCAGCGTCGCCGGCTTGGTTCCGCCCTGGGCGGTATCACCCTTCAGCCCGGGGTCGGTCTCGGTGACCTCCAACTCGACGAAGTTGGGCGGGAGCACGGAAATGGGCGCTTCGTTCCACAGCACGACCTGGTAGACCTCCTGTTCCTTGAGCCAGTCTGCCGAGGGACTGATGGCCGCGGAGTCGGCCGCCAACTGCTCGAAGCTGCCATCGGTCTTCATGAAGTGCCAGAACTCACCATCGGTATACAGATACTCCATGTCGGTTTCCATGACATCGGCGGACTCGATGGACTCTCCGGACTTGAAGGTGCGCTCCCATACGCGGCCATTCTTGAGGTTGCGAAACTTGACCCGGTTGAAGGCCTGGCCCTTGCCGGGCTTGACGACCTCGTTCTCCGTGATGGAACAGGGTTCGCCGTCGACGAGTACCTTGAGCCCGGACTTGAATTCGTTGGTGGAATAGCTTGCCATGGTTGACTCTCTTGTTTCTCT
>JBBDSI010000326.1:0-1451 GCA_040905005.1 Pseudohongiellaceae bacterium | reverse complement strand
CGCTGTCGGCGCGGGCGTTTGTTGTTATGATTGCCAGTCGAACACTTTGTGTTCTGTCATGGGACGGGACACTGGTCCTGACGCTTTATGAATGATATCGCCCTGAGGCTCGTGCAGTCTGACATGCCTGAAAAATGGCAACAGATATTATCTGATCTGATTACGGAACCAAAGGAATTAGTCGAAATACTCGGGCTGAACCCGGAGGAGCGGCCGCCGGAACTCGCCGCACTGGCGCAGTTTCCCCTCAAGGCCCCCCGTCCCTTCGTGAGCCGCATCGAGCGCGGCAACTGGGAAGATCCCCTGCTGCGGCAGATCTGGCCGGCCGGGGAGGAAGCCGTCGCCGATCCCGCGTTGAATACCGATCCCCTCGAGGAGACCCGATTCAACCCGGCGCCGGGCCTGCTGCAGAAGTATCGCGGGCGTGTCCTGCTCAGTGTGGCACCCCATTGCGCGGTGCATTGCCGCTACTGTTTTCGCCGCCATTTCGATTACGCGGCCAACACCCCCGGTCGGCGGCAGTGGCGGCAGGCACTAACGGCCATTGCCGAGGATGCCACGATCACGGAAGTGATCTTCAGTGGCGGCGATCCCCTGGCTGTTCCCGATCGTCAGCTCCGCTGGTTACTCGGCGAACTGGATGCTATCCCGCAGCTGACGACACTGCGCATCCATAGCCGCCTGCCTATCGTCATTCCCCAGCGCATCACACCGTCCTTGCGGGCGCTGCTGCAGGGCACGCGCCTGCAGGTGGTGCTGGTGCTGCATGTCAATCATGCCCGCGAACTGGACCACGCCGTGGCCGGTGCCATGAGCGAGTTACAGGCAGATGGCCTGACCTTGCTCAATCAATCGGTGCTGTTGGCGGGAGTTAACGACTCGGTCACCGCGCTGGCGGAACTCAGCCACGCGCTTTTTCGCTGTCATGTCCTACCCTATTACCTGCACATGCCCGATCCCGTCGCCGGCACCAGCCATTTCCAGGTCAGCGAGGCCAGGGCACGCCGCCTCATGGCCTCGCTGCGGGCCCGGCTGCCCGGCTATCTGGTACCCAGGCTGGTCCGGGAAATTCCGGGCAGGGACGCCAAGACTACTCTGGCCTGAAGCGTCTGCCGGCGACGGCGGCCACTGCAGATCCTGACGAGGCAGTGTCGCGCGGATCAGAAGCCGCGCAGGCACTGGCTTGTCGGTGCCCGCAGCAGGTGGTTTATTTCTGGAGGTCCAGTCCTATGGCAGGTTCCATCAATGGTCACGTGGCCGCGTCCCGCCTGTCCGCGGCCGGCCCGCACCCGGACGCCGCCGCCTGTCTCCCCGGCCGCATCGAGCTTGCCGCCGCGTTGGGGCGACTGCCGGCGCGAGGCGGTGACGAGGGGAATCCTGAAGCGGTATTGGCGCTGCTGCAGCTGGCCAACTTCCACGAGATCCGTACCTGGGTCGGGCGCTCCGAGGCC
>JBBDSI010000325.1:0-18704 GCA_040905005.1 Pseudohongiellaceae bacterium | reverse complement strand
CGGGCTGAACAGCATAGCAGAAGCCGCCCGGCACGACAGCGTCGACCACTGCGGTAATTTCCTGCTATAACCCTCTCTCCCTGACCGCAAAAAAAAGTTCATCGAAGAGGACCGTTCATGTCACTAATCTCCCGATTGCCCAGATTCCTCGCCGCGGTAATGCTGTCCGCCCTGACCTCACTGGCACTGGCTCAGGAAGGCGCGCGCCAGGAAGTCATGATGCCCATGCGCGATGGCGTACATCTCGCCACCAATGTTTATCTGCCGGACGGCGACGGGCCCTGGCCGGTAGTGCTGACCCGGACTCCCTACAACAAGAACGGCGCCGACCGTTCAGCCTCAATCTACAACGAACATGGTTATGCCCTGGTCTCCCAGGATGTGCGTGGCCGCTATGCCTCGGAGGGGGTCGACCAGCCTTTCGAGGTCGACATGCCAGACGGCTACGACACCGTCGAATGGATCGCCGCACAATCCTGGAGCAACGGCAAAATAGGGATATTTGGCACCTCCGCCCCGGGCATCACCTCCAATCTGGCTGCGGCCGCGGCGCCGCCACACCTTGTCGCCGCCTACGTTACCGTGGCACCGGACAGCCTCTTCTACCGTTCCCGCTTTGTCGGCGGCGTCTTCAAGGAGAGTCACTCCGGCGGCTGGCTACGCGGCCAGGGTATCAGCGAAGAACGTATAGCGGCCTACCGGTCCCGCGCCATGCTGGACCAGGGCTGGATCGACACGGATTTCCTGTTCCATCGTCACAACGTACAGATTCCCGTCTACAACGTCGGCGGCTGGCACGACATCTATGCCGAGGGCTCACTGTATAACTACCTCTACCTGCAGAACGAGGGGCACGAGGCGGCTCGCGGCAAGCAGAAACTGTTCATGGGCGCCTTCGGCCACGGCGCCCTGCAGGGCGACCTGGAGTATCCGGGCGGCGGCATGATCGCCGGCGATATGGAGGAGCAACTGCGCTGGTGGGACTACTGGCTCAAGGGCGAGGACAACGGCATCATGGACGAACCGCCCGTCACCTTTTATATGATGGCAGCGGCCCGCAAGGGCGACGCGTCAGCGCAGAACCGGCTCGTCGAGGCGGCACACTGGCCTCCCGCGCACCAGAAGACGCGCTTCTACCTGCAGCCCGGCGGTCTGGTCGACACCAACCCGCCCGCCGCCGATGCGGCCTCGCTGTCCTATCGCTTCGATCCTGAGAATCCCGTGCCCACCGTGGGCGGTCAGAATCTGGGCCGCGACGTGGGCCCGCGGGACCAACGGGAGATCGGCGAGCGCCAGGACTACTTGCGCTTCGCTACGCCGGTGCTGGAAGAGGACGTGGTCGTCGCCGGGCATATCGACATGGAGCTCTATGCCTCGACTGACGCTCCCGATACGGACTTCGTGGTGAAACTTGTGGACATCTACCCCGACGGCTACGAGGCGCTGATCCTGGACTACCCCATTCGACTGCGCTTTCGCGACGGCCAGGAGGCGGACGAAGTCAGGCTCGCCGAGCCCGGCAAGGTGGAGAAGCTGCTGATCAATATGTGGAGCACTGCCCAGACGTTCGAGAAGGGTCACCGGATCGGCATTCACGTGAGCTCGAGCAATTACCCCCGCTTCGCCGTCAACCCGAACAACGGTGCGGCGCTGGATGATACCGGCACGCCGGCACAAGTGGCCACCAACACAGTCTATTTCGACGCCAGGCGGCCCTCGGCCATCATCCTGCCCGTGGTCACAGAGGAACTGCCCTGACAACGAAAAACGCCATCGCCGTGACCGGCGATGGCGCTCTGTGGATCCGTAGCGCTGTCAGGTAATCCGTCGCGCTGCTACTGCGGCTTGCGGAACAGCAGGATACCCCAGGCGAGGTAACCCTTGCCGCCTGCCTCGATCCAGTGTCCCAGACCCTGGATCATGCGCTCGATGTAGTCCTCGGAGACCTTCTCCGTCAACTCCTGTCGGCGGCTCAACAATTCTTCGCGCACGCGAGTGTAGTGATTAACCAGCTGGTTGGTCATGAGATCGGCCTCGACCTCCTCCCAACCGAGACGCTTGGCCTGCTCGCGATAAAAGGCCACCGAGCCGAGGCTGTCGAGGTGAATGCGCTCCAACACGGGCTTCAGGACACCCGCGGGACAGTCATCGGCCTGCATGGGGTCGGTAAAGATTATCTGCCCGCCAGGCAGCAGCGCCCGGTCGATCTCATCCATCACCTTCGCGCGCTCCCCGGAATGGAGGAAGGAATCCTGTGACCAGACCACATCGAACAGCGCCTCCTTGTACGGCAGGTTCTCGAAGCTGCCATCGATCACCTCGATCTTGTCGCTGAGGCCCTGTTTTTCGGTGATCTCCCGGTTGCGTTCGTTCTGGGTCTCGCTCAGATTGATGCAGTCCACCGCGCAACCGAAGCGCTTGCTCAGGTAACGGGCCGCGCCGCCATAGCCGGCACCCAGGTCGATTACCCGCGACTTGCCATCCACGCCCTTGAGCTTCTGCGCCATGGTATCGACAGTGCGTTGCGAGGCGGTGGCAATGCCTTCGTCGCTAGACTCGTACATGCCAACGTGAATGTCCTCACCGCCCCATATATGGAAGTAAAAATTGTCGGCGTCGTCGCTGTTGTAATATTCCTGTGCGGTCTGCACGACCTCGGAGTACTGGTTGCTCATGCTCAACCCTCCTCCTCACCGACGTATTTCTTGGAGGCCACATGCACGAAGAAGTCCGGCACCGAGTCCTTGTAGTCTTCCTGGAAGTCGCCGTAGGTGACGATGTCCTGAAAGCCCACTTCCTTCATGAGCTTGCGCACATAGTTAACGCGCAGCGGAAACATGTTCAGGTGAAACTCCTCGCCGTCCTCGAACGAATACTTGAAACGCGCCAGTGACTCATCCACATATTCCGGTGAGGCCGTGACGCCTTTGGCGCCATAGTAGTAGTTGCGCTTGGGCTTTGCGCCCTCGTCGAGAATGGCGTCGTAGTTGCGGTGATCCAGTACCAGGAAGCCGTCATGGCGCAGCGTGGCGTAATATTCCGCCAGCGACTTGCGGCGATCGTTCTCGTTGTGGATGTGGGTAAAGGAATTGCCGAGACAGATGACGGCATCATAGAGATCGTGCACGCTGCGATTCAACCAGCGCCAGTCGGCATGTACCGTGCGCAGAATGTGACCGCGCTTCCTGGCGTTCTCGAAGGACTTGGCCAGCATCGCCGGACTGCCGTCGCAGCTGGTGACCTCGAAGCCGGCCTCCAGCAACTGAACGCTGTGGTAACCAGTGCCACAAGCCACATCCAGCACTTTTTTGGCACCGCGCTCACGCAGCAGTTCGATAAAGAAATTGCCCTCGGCTTCCGCGCGCTGGTCCCAGTTGATCAGTTCGTCCCATTTGTCGACAAACTGGTGCACGTATTCTTCCACGTACTTGTCGGTTTCGCGGATTTCCGTCGGATCACTGCCGTAATCCTGCTTCTTGTCCAATTCCAACGCATTGCTCATCGTTTTACTCCCGCCCTGAAGACATTGTCGATAGTGATGTATTCCCCAAAGACCGCCAGACCGACGCCAGGGCGAACACATCGCCCGGCACACCGGAGTGCAAACGGTTACCTATCAGGTTCTCTAATTTTTACTTGTCGCCCGGCTTGTTACAGAACAGCAACGAGCCGCCGTTGATACCGCGCTATCCCCCGTAATCCGCTGCTTGCGGGCACTTTCACTGTTTCAATGAAAGCGCGCAGGGAGGGCGCAGAATAGACATGTGCAATCGCACACTTCATGCAAGCACCAAGCATAGGCGTTTCGGAGCAAAATGTCCAATCGAGCGGGCGACGCGACCCCTTGCAGACACTCTCAATTGATTGCGAAGCCGCGCCGTTTTTGTAACAGTTGGTTATTAATTAACCGGCGAGCGTAACGCGCCCAAGGAGAAGTGGCGCGCTTTATACATCGACACTAGGAGCCTGTCGGACTCACGCTGATCTACTGCGCCGGCGGCTGCTGGGCGCCAGTGCGGACGGCTTCGGCGGCCCCGGGCGAGCCAAAGGCCTGCTTGAAATCGGGCTGCAGGCCTTCCCAGGGCCCCTCCAGCGTATAGACGGCGCTGGTCAGGCTGTCCACCTGGTCGCCGAATATCTGGTCAAACAGATAGGCGCCCACGGCCAGCGGCAGATTGGCGGTGAGCAGGCCCAGCCAGGGGATATTGTTGCTGACAGGGAGAGTCACGTACATCTCACCGTTGATGGTTTCCTCTTCCAGATCCACCCGGCCCGTAATCTGGTAGAGACTGCTGGGGCCGGAAATCACCAGTCGATCCTCGATCGTGACCACTCCTTCGTCCAGCACGAGCTCGCCGGTGATCTCGTCGAACGCCAGCCCCCGCCGCAACAGATCGTCGCTGAAACGCAGGCGGCGCATGATGGCGCTCAAATTGATGATGCTCACCAGTTTCAGGGCGCCGCCACCGCCCGACTCCTGGAGAAAGCGGCCATTGCGGATGCCCAGACCGAGAGATCCGCTGAGATCATCCCCGGAAAAAAAGGCGGGTGAGCCCGGCCACTGTACAGAGGTGACGAAGCGCGCCTCGTCGCTGATCAGGGACGCCGCGAAGCCATTCGCCAACAGTACCTCGCCGATGTTATCTGCCGTGAGCACACCGGTCAGCGCGCTGCGGTGCTGCCTGCCGTCGAAATACCAGAAAAAGTGCGGTGCCAGGGAGTCCACCTCGGCCTCGGGCGCTTCCATACCCAGGCGCAGGCCGCGGAAATCGACGGCCAGGTCCGAGAACTCGGCGCCTTCGTGCGTGGGCTGGAGCGAAAATTGCCATTGCCCGAAGTCGCGTTCACCAATCATGAACTCGGCAGTGGCGAATTCCATGAGCGGCAGTTGTCGCGGGTCGATGTCCACCAGTGCATCCACTCTCTCCTGCTCCTGCTCCTGCTCCTGCCCATCCGCGGCGACGGCCTCGATCTCTTCACCCTCTTCACCCTCAGCGCCCTCAGCACCCTCAGCGCCCTCAGCGCCCTCAGCGCCCGGCAGGCGAATATAGTCCATCTCCAGTTGCAGCGGGTTGTCGTTAGCGAATGGCAGGAGCACCTGCCCCTGCACCGCCGCACCGCTGACGTCGGCGAGCCAGCCCTGGCGCGCGGCATCCGCTTCGATGCGCAGGGCGACACCCGGCAGATCCTGACCATAGAGAGAGAACACCTCGGTGGTAATGTCGATGAAGGCCAGTGCTTCGCTGAAATCGGCGGCCCCGCCAGCAACCACAGTCATGCCATCCAGAAAATCCAGCCACTGACCCAGTTCGAGCCGCTCGAGCTCGCCCACGATGATCAGGCCGTCACCCCTGTTGCCGGCAAGTTGCGCCGCCTGGTTGGGCTGCCGCCCTACGTAGACGACACCGCTGTCGATGCCGCCGGCGCCTAACCCCACATCGAACTGGAGTTGCTCGCCGAACTCGCCGCTGACGCGCTGGCCTGCAGGGCCATAGGCGATAGTCAACGCCAGCGGCATCTGCCCCGCGGCCGACTTCGCGAACGGCTCCGGCAGTGTGCTGGCAAGGCCCTCCAGATCGGAGGTAATAGTCAACGCATTGGGAAACCCGGCGGCGCCGGACTGATCGATATCGAGCCGGGCGCTGAAACTCAGCGCCCCCCGCATCTGCTCGAGCAGATCACGCACGAAGGGGTTCTGGCGCGGCCACTCACTCAGCGTCCGGGGTGTGGTCGACCCAACGACGGTCACACCGATGGACTGGAGGACTGCGTCGGTGCCGCTGACGGAAGAAAGGGATAAATCGACCGGATTGCCGAACAGGACTCCGCTTAGTCGCGATTGCTCCAGCCCCGTGCGGGTATCGAAGACGACCGGTCCGCTCAGTTCGGTCACCTCCAGATCGTATTCCGGAATCAATAGCCTGTTGTCATCGAGCGCCATCTGCAGGCGCACTTCGGGCGCACGCCCGGGCAGATTGAGCGGCACCCGTATTTCCAGGTCGGCACTGAACTCCCCCTCGGTCTCCCAGGGTGCGAAAGTGTCCTTGAGACTGTCGCCTAGCGGCGCCGCTTGCAGATAAGCGAGGCCGTCCTGCGTATCGCCACTGGCCGCGCCGAAGATGGTCAGCCAGTTCTCGCGATTCTCATTGCCTCGGACGCGAGCGCTGGCTGTCTGCAACTGCAGCGCCAGGCTGCCACCGTGCGCCACTGCGATATCGATGTTTTCATCACTGGTCAGCACGTGAGCGCTGAGGTCTTCCAGGCTGGGCCAATCGGGACTGAAAGCGATCTCCCCGTTCTCCACCTGGAATGAGCTCTGGAACGTGCGGGTGTCGGGCCCCATGCCGGGGACAGTCTTGCCACGAAAGATCACGGCGCTGTTGCGCACGTCGCCGGCGACGATAGCGCGCTCGAGAAAGTCCATGCTTTCGCGCAGGCCAGCCTGTACGCCAGGCGCATCGGGCAGATAGGCGGACTTGCGGGCGGCATCCACGCGCAGAGCGCCTATCAGCAGCTCGAGCTCGGCGTCGCGCCCGCCATCGTCCAGGTCGTGCACCATGGAAGTAAACTGGACGCGACCGTCGACGATAGGGGATTCGGCGACGATCACACCACTGGACAGCGTCGTCTTGCGGCCGTCTCTGGAGTCCACCTGGAACCGCAGACGCCCATTGACGAAGTCGTAGGACCAGGTCTCGTTATAGAGACTGGGAATGTTGATGCGAAAATCGCGGGACTCCACCTCCACTACGCCGTCAAGCAGTGGTGAACCGGATTCCTGTGTGACCTGCATAAATCCCCGGATGCCCGACATGCTGGGCGAGCCCCGCACCGACCCCGCCGCCACGTCGTCCAGATTCGCCTGCACGGCCAGGTCGATACCGACATCGCTCGCCAGGGGAATCGCCGCCTGCAGGTTGCGCAGATTACCGGTCGGTGAAAAACCTTCCAGTTGTTGGCGCGCCGCATCGCCGAGCAGATTGGATGCCAGCAGGACCGGCGTGAGAAAGGACAGGTCGATATTGTCGATGCGCAGTTGCAGGGCGCTATCGCGAGCATAGTCCACATGCAGATCGGTGGGCTGCCACTGATGCTCGTCGTGGCGCAATTGCAACTCGCGGGCATCCACTCGCCATCCCGAAGCGGTACGACTAAACCGCGCGATACCCCGGAGATCGTGTAGCGCGAGCGGCGTTGCGTCGGGCAGCAACAGAGTAATGTCGCCCACCCCCAGCGATGTCGTGGCACTGCGGAGGGCGCCGTCGGTGAATTCCAGCCAGAGCTCACCACCGCCGGTAAAAGCCGTGAGTGCATAGTCGCCCAGACCCAGGCTGCGCAGGACCCTGCTGTAGTCGGCACTCGGTACCCGCGCATGCAGGCGACCGTTGAGACTGGCGATGGTATCGCCGCGCACTTCCAGGGACAGGCGTAACGGCTGGGCATCGCCCTGGAGCCGGGTGTCGATATGAAGAAAGTGTTCCTGGTTCCGGTTCTGAATGGTGGCCTGACCGTTACCGAAGCTGAATTCCTCGCCGAAGCGATTGCGCAGGTTGATGGCGACGCTGTTAAGGTCCAGGCGCGACACCCGCTGCAGGGCAGTGAACAGGGCTTCCGGGTCGACGCCGCCCCTGCCGGTTCCGCTAATGCCCTGCACCTGCCAGGCGCCAGCGTCGGTCTCCACCAGATCGATCTCGAGTCGCTCCACCGTGAACTCGTCCAGAACCCACTGGCGCTGCCACAGGCTGCGCGGCATGTCGACAACAATACGGGCGCTGTCGAAGACGAGCGCGCTCGATGCGAGATCGTCCCCTTGTCCAACCTGCAGGTGCAGGCCGTTGATCTCGAGCACGGGATTGAAGCCGGCGAAACTGCCGGTCAGGGAGTCGATGCTGACCGGCACGCCGGCGATCTGGTAGATCTGATTTTCGAAGAAGCCGGTATAGCGGGATACCGCGGGCATGAATTCCCGACCAGCACTGACATAGGCCGCCAACAGGACGATAGCGACAACGATCAACAGTACCAGCTGCTGGTAGAGTTTTTTTAAAAAAGTGCCAGACATAATAGGCATGACGCGACAGCCGGATTTCTTGCGCCGCTCCCCCTGTTTTTTTTATCGGGAGTATGGGGCACGGGCTTCTCGATGCGATCTTTATAACCGTCTCGGGCTTAACCGTAACTGAAAAACTCCAGCCTGGAGACCCTCCGGTTATAGCAGAGGAGTCTTAGTATAGAACGACGTCGAACTGCTCCTGAGTATACATAGATTCCACCTCGAATTTGACCGTCTTGCCGATTAATTCCTCCAGCCTGGCGAGGGTATCCGACTCCTCATCCAGCAGCCGGTCCACCACAACCTGGGAGGCCATGACCAGGAGCACATCGTTTTCGTAGGCGCGGGCGACATTCAGCATCTCCCTGAATATCTCGTAGCATACCGTTTCCGGTGACTTCAGCGTGCCACGCCCTTCACAAATCGGGCAATGACTGCCGAGAATCTGGCCCAGGCTCTCCCGGGTGCGCTTGCGCGTCATCTCGATCAGCCCGAGCTGGGAGATGCCGGTGATGGAGGTGCGCGCATGGTCCTTCTCCAGCGCCTTGGCGAACGTACGCTGCACCTGGCGCTGATGTTCCGGGTCCTGCATATCGATGAAATCGACGATGATGATGCCGCCGAGATTGCGTACCCGTAATTGCCGGGCGATGGCGACGGCCGCCTCGAGATTGGTCTTGAGAATGGTCTCGGCGTGGTTACGCGTACCCAGATAGCCGCCGGTATTGACGTCGATGGTGGTCATCGCTTCGGTCTGATCGATGATCAGGTCGCCACCGGACTTGAGCTTGACCTGGCGGCCGAGCGCCTTGTTGATGTCATCCTCAATCGCATAGAGATCGAAGATGGGACGCTGCCCCTCATAGAGTTCAACGCTGGTGTCGAGTTCGGGCACGAAGTCCTTCAGGAACTGTCGGATCTCATTATAGGTCGCGACATCATCGACGCGAACCTTCTCCACGTCGGCGGTGATCAGATCACGCACCGTGCGCATGTACAGAGGCACCTCGCGATACACGGCACGAATTCCATCGTCGCGGGCGATGCGCTCGGTGACCTTTGCCCAAAGCCGGCGCAGAAAGCGTATCTCTTCCGCCAATTCAGAAGCGCCCGCACCTTCGGCGGCGGTGCGAATGATGAAGCCGCCATTCTCCTCCCAGCCCTCGTCAGCCAGCACGCCACGCAACACCTCCAGCAGGCGTTCGCGCTCACCCTCATCCTCCAGGCGCTGCGATATACCGAGATGCTTGCTCCGGGGCAGGTACACCAGATTGCGGGATGGCAGTGTAATGTTTGTCGTTAATCTGGCACCTTTAGTACTGATGGCGTCCTTGGCCACCTGCACAATGGCGTGCTGTCCCTCGCGCAGCAACTCCTGAATCGTCAATGGCTCGGCATCCCGCACTTCGAATCCCTGCGCATCGAGGGGCATGATGTCGGAGGCGTGGATAAAAGCGGCCCGCTCCAGGCCGATGTCGACGAAAGCCGCCTCCATGCCGGGCATGACACGAATCACCTTGCCGCGAAAAACGTCACCCACATGGCCGCGCTTGTTGTGCCGCTCGATGAAAATTTCCTGGAGCAGACCATGCTCGATCAGCGCCACCCGCGTCTCCATGAGGGTCACATTGATCAGGATTTCATCACTCAAGAGGGTTCTCCTCGCACGGTTGCCAGCAGGGTATGTCGAAACGTTCAAGCAGCGCGGCCGTCTCGAACAGCGGCAGGCCCATGACCCCACTATAGCTTCCCCTGAGCGATTCGACGAACACGGCACCCAGGCCCTGGATCGCATAGGCACCCGCCTTGCCCCTGGGTTCACCCGACTGCCAGTAGCGCTCGGCCTCTCGCGGCGAGATCGGGCGGAAGCTTACTTCACTGCGGCTCACCTCGTGTTCACGCCGGGCCGCGCTGGCCACCGTGACCGCGGTCAACACGCTGTGCGTCCTGCCGGACAGCAGTCCGAGCATGGCCACGGCGTCGGCCTGGTCTGCCGGCTTGCCGAGCACGGTGTCGCCGATGACCACAGCCGTGTCCGCAGCCAGGACCGTGGCGCCGGGATCAGCGAGCGCCGCCAGGGCAGCGGCGGCCTTCTCGTCAGCCATCCGCGCGACATAGGCCTGCGCCGTTTCACCGTCGCGGCGGGACTCGTCGATATCCTGCGCTAACACCGCGTGCGCCACACCGATCTGTAGCAGCAGTTGGCGCCGCCGCGGCGAGGCAGAGGCGAGTACCAGGCGAGGTGAGGTCATGGTGCGGCGCCCACAGCCTCAGTGTACGTCGAAACTGCGGCGTACGTGGCGCAGCAACTGGAACAGCGAAGGCCAGATAATGGCACTGGTCAGCGCCGCCATCAGGAATAGCAGGTTGGGGGAGATTGACTGGTTGGTGATCAGTTGCAACCAGTGCTTGAGCATCAGGTACACGCCCACCAGCGCCAGCACCAGGCCCGCCTGTTGCAGGAAGGAAAACATGCGCAGGCGCAGGTGCAGACTCAGCGTGACATAGGCAATAATCACCAGACCCAGGGCATTCAGACCAAGCACCGTGCCCTCGAGAATATCCAGCACCAGGCCGGCACAGAAGGCGGCGCCGATACCAACCCGATACGGCAGCGCCATCACCCAATAGATCAGGACCATGGCCACCCACTCGGGACGGTAGTTCATCGCCCATACGGGAAACGGGACGATGGCCAGCACATAGGCCAGGAAGAAGCTGAGGAAAATGACCCAGTTGGCATGGGTCCGATGTCGAATAACCATGCGTCAGTCCGTCGGCTTTTCCGGCGCGACCTCATTGTCCGAGGTCAACGGGTACATGGTCTCCAGAGCCGGTTCTCCAGGCGCAAACGGCGCCGTTTGCTGCACACCGTAGACCAGCATGACATGGCGGGTGCTGGCCATTTCCGCCAGCGGTCGCGCCGTGACCACAGCGAACTCGCGACCCGGGTCGTTAGCCACGCTCACGATCTTGGCGACCGGGTAGTTTTTCGGGTAGACCTGGCCCATGCCGGAACTCACCAGCAGGTCACCGGCGACCATGTCCTGGGTCTGGGTGACAAACTCGAGATCCAGTCCCGAGCTGTTGTCGCGGGAGCCGCGGGCCAGCGCCCGCTCACCGTTGCGATTCACCTGCACCGGCGTGACATGATTGGGATCGGTGATCAGCAGGACCCAACTCGTATAGGGCAGCACCTCCACCACCTGCCCCATCAGCCCGTTGGCATCGAGGAGCGCCTGGCCAACGTAGACTCTGTCGCTGGCGCCCTTGTTGATCAGCACGCGCTTGGCATAAGGGTCGGGGGAGACATTGATGATCTCAGCCGGCAGCACTTCGCCGGCGATGACACGAGTCGCCTCCTGCAGTTCCAGAAGCCGGCTGTTTTCACTGGCCAGGGATTCGAAGAGCTGCAATTCGCGCTGGGCTACCAGCAGTGATTCCCGCAGGCGCGCGTTTTCCTCGAGCAGATCGGTGCGCGAGGTGAACACATCATCGACCCAGAAAGACACGCGCGTAGGGGTATCGGCTACCCAGTAGATCGGCGTGGTGACATAACCCAGTCCATAGCGGACTTTCTCCAGGTAGCCGAAGCGACTGTCTGCGAACATCAGGCAGACAGAGAGGAAAAGGAAGGCAAGGGCCCTGTATTCAAGGGCCACGCCTTTGATAAAGAGCGTCTTATCGATAGCTGGCTCACCTCACTGAAGTGCCCGGGATTATAAGCGCCAGACCCTGAAAGCGACAATCCGCTGTGAGGCCGGATTGCCCTGGGCTGCGGCACTTGCCTGCGAGCCATGCACGCGCAGTGAGCACAGCACGCGAGCCGCCCGGGCGAAAGGACCCTTAACCCAATCGTTGCGACACGGGCTAATCCACGCTCAGCACATCAATATCGTGGGCATCCATCAGCTCCATGGCCTTGCCGCCGCCGCGGGCGACACAGGTCAGCGGGTCCTCGGCCACGATGACCGGCAGGCCGGTCTCCTCCGACAGCAGCTTGTCCAGATCACGCAGCAGCGCGCCACCACCGGTCAGGACCAGGCCGCTCTCGGCGATGTCGGATGCCAGTTCCGGCGGCGACTGTTCGAGGGCGCTCTTGACCGCCTGCACGATGGCGGTCAGCGGCTCCTGTAGTGCCTCCAGAATCTCGTCACTGTTGAGGGTGAAGCTGCGGGGCACGCCCTCGGCCAGGTTGCGGCCGCGCACGTCGATCTCGCGGACCTCGTTGGAGCTGCCGACGTAGGCGCAGCCGATCTCCTTCTTGATGCGCTCGGCGGTGGCATCGCCGATGAGGCTGCCGTAGTTGCGGCGCACATGAGTGGTGATGGCCTCGTCGAAACGGTCGCCGCCGACGCGCACGGACTCGGCGTAGACGACGCCGTTGAGGGAGATGATGGCGATCTCGGTGGTGCCGCCGCCGATGTCCACGACCATGGAGCCGCTGGCCTGCTCCACCGGCAGGCCGGCGCCGATGGCCGCGGCCATGGGTTCCTCGATGAGCCTGACTTCCCGGGCGCCGGCGCTGAGTACCGACTCACGGATCGCACGCCGTTCCACCTGGGTGGATTTGCAGGGCACGCATACCAGCACGCGCGGGCTGGGGGGAAAGAAGCTGTTTTCGTGCACCTTGTTGATGAAATGCTGCAACATCTTTTCCGTGACCTGGAAATCGGCGATCACTCCGTCCTTTAGCGGGCGGATGGCGGTGATATTACCCGGTGTCCGACCCAGCATGCGCTTGGCGTCGGCGCCGACGGCGGTCACGGTCTTCTGACCATTATGAGTGCGGATAGCAACGACCGAGGGTTCGTTCAGTACGATGCCCTCATCACGCACATAGATGAGAGTGTTCGCCGTGCCCAGATCGATGGCCAGGTCGTTGGAGAACATTCCCCGTAATTTCTTAAACATGGATGTGTGAATACCTCGATTAAAGATTCCGTTCCCGGCAAGCGTTCTCTTATAAGGCGGCACCTGCCACCAATGATTTAGCTTTATTCAGCTTACACAGGATTATGGAGGACTGATGGAATCTCCTGGAGCGTGGACCCCGTCCCTGAGCACCGCCGGGCGCGCTCTGTTGCATGAAAGGCATTTCGGGTGCTTACTTTTTCGCCGTTCGCCGCTCGCCGTTCGCCGTGCAGCTCACGTTGACGTAAGTAGGCAGAATTCAAGTATAATTCGGCCTTTCGGGCAAGCACGCACTCTAGCAACGGTCTGAGTCCAGAGCAAGTAGCGGCCTGGATATATTTGACCCGCCACTGGTTTTTACAATAATTCCACCGCCCTCCGGAGAATCCATGGCTTTAGACAAGTCTGAAGTAGAGAAGATCGCCCACCTGGCGCGCCTGCACCTGTCCGAGGGCGATGCGGATGAAGTCACACGGCGCATCACCGACATCCTGGCACTGATCGACCAGATGCAGGCGGTGGATACCGGGTCCGTCGAACCCCTGGCGCACCCACTGGACGTGGTCCAGCGCCTGCGTGCCGATGCGGTCACCGAGACCGACCGGCGCGATGCCTTGCAGGAACTGGCGCCGGCGGCCGAAGACGGCCTCTATCTGGTTCCCAGGGTTATCGAGTAATCCGACCGGCTCCCGGGCCGGGCCTCAGCGTCACCACGTTTCAATGGAATGGAAATGATCGAAAAAACCGTTGCCGAATTGTCCTCCGCGCTTGCCGCCGGCGAGGTCTCCAGCGTCGAGCTGACCCGGGCTTACCTCGCGCGCATCGATCAATACAATGCCAGCCTCAATGCCTTCATCACGGTATGCCGCGACTCGGCGTTGGCCCAGGCCGAGGCCGCCGACGAGGCCCGCGCCGGTGGGCGCCGGGACCCGCTGCTGGGTATTCCCCTCGCGCACAAGGATATTTTCTGCACCGACGGGATCCTCACGACCTGCGCCTCGAAGATCCTGCACAACTTCACGGCCCCCTACGACGCCACCGTCGTGCGCAAACTGAAGGACGCCGGTGCCGTCACCCTGGGCAAGACCAACATGGACGAGTTCGCCATGGGCTCGTCCAACGAGACCAGTCATTTCGGCCCGGTGCGCAACCCCTGGGATTGCGAGCGCGTACCCGGCGGTTCCTCCGGCGGTTCCGCCGCGGCCGTGGCGGCGGACCTGTGCGCCATCGCCACCGGCACCGACACCGGCGGTTCCATCCGCCAGCCGGCGGCCTTCTGCAACATCACCGGCTTCAAGCCCAGCTACGGCCGGGTGTCACGCTGGGGAATGATCGCCTTCGCCTCCAGCCTCGATCAGGCCGGCCCCCTGTGCAAGAGCGCCGAGGATGCCGCGCTGATGATGAACGTCATCGCCGGACTGGACGACAAGGACTCCACCAGCATCGATCGGCCGGTGCCGGATTACACGGCCACCCTCGGCGACTCCCTCGCGGGTCTGCGTATCGGCATCCCGAAGCAGCACTTCGCCGAGGGCCTGACCGCCGAGGTGGAGCAGAGCATCCGCGATGCCCTGGCGGAGTTCGAAAAACTCGGCGCCTCGGTCACCGAGATCGACCTGCCCAACAATCACCTGTCGGTCTCGGCGTACTACGTCGTGGCCCCGGCCGAGGCTTCCGCCAACCTGTCCCGCTTTGACGGCGTACGCTACGGTTATCGCTGCGCCGACCCGGTGGACCTGGAAGACATGTACAAGCGTACTCGCAGCGAGGGCTTCGGCGAGGAGGTCAAGCGCCGCATCCTGGTAGGCACCTACGCCCTGTCGGCGGGCTATTACGATGCCTATTACCGCAAGGCACAGAAGATTCGCCGGCTGATCAAGCAGGATTTTAACCGGGCCTTCGAGCAGGTGGACGTGATCATCGGCCCCACCTCCCCGCATACGCCGTTCAGGCTCGGCGCCAAGACCGACCCGGTGGCCATGTATCTCGAGGACATCTACACGATCGCCGTCAATCTGGCCGGCCTGCCCGGTATCTCCATCCCCGCCGGACTGCCTGGCGGCCTTCCCGCGGGCCTGCATATCGTCGGCAGGGACTTCGATGAGGCCAAAGTGTTAAACGTGGCACATCAATTTCAGCTCGCCACGGACTGGCACCGCAGGAAACCGACGCTCGTGGACAGGGAGAATTGAGCATGGAGTGGGAAACCGTTATCGGCCTCGAGGTTCACGTGCAACTATCGACCGAGTCGAAGCTATTCTCCGGCAGCAGCACGCGCTTCGGTGCCGACCCCAATACCCAGGCCAGCATCTATGACCTGGCGCTGCCGGGCACGCTGCCGGTTCTGAACAGGGAAGCACTGACGATGGCCGTGCGCTTCGGTCTCGCCATCGACGCGGAGATCGGCAGGCGCTCGGTCTTCGACCGCAAGAACTATTTCTATCCCGACCTGCCCAAGGGCTACCAGATCAGCCAGCTCGATTTCCCCACCGTCGGCAAGGGCACGCTGACCGTCACCCTGGACGACGGTACGGAAAAGATCATCGGCATCACCCGCGCGCACATGGAAGAGGACGCCGGCAAGTCCCTGCACGAGGACTACCACGGCATGACCGGCATCGATCTCAATCGCGCCGGCACGCCACTGCTGGAGATCGTCTCCGAGCCCGATCTGCGCAACGCCCGCGAGGCCGTCGCCTACCTGAAGAAGCTGCACGCCCTGATTCGCTATCTCGACATCTCCGACGCCATCATGGCCCAGGGCTCCATGCGCTGCGATGCCAACGTGTCCATTCGCCCGCAGGGTGAGACCAAGCTGGGCACCCGTACCGAGATCAAGAACATCAACTCCTTCCGCTTCGTGGAACGAGCCATCAATTACGAGGTGCAGCGACAACAGGACGTGCTCGAAGACGGTGGCCGCGTGATCCAGGAGACGCGCCTGTATGACGCCGAGCGCGACGAGACCCGCCCCATGCGCAGCAAGGAGGTCGCCAACGACTATCGTTACTTCCCGGAGCCGGACCTGCTGCCGATAGAGATCGACGAGAGCTTCATCGAGGCCGTGCGCGCCGGCTTGCCGGAGTTGCCGGACGAGAAAAAGGCCCGTTTCATGGCGGACCTGAATCTCAGCGATTACGATGCCACGGTACTGGTCGCGAGCCGGGAGATGGCGGACTACTACGAGGAGGTGGTGCGCATCAGCGGCGATGCCAAGCTGGCGGCCAACTGGGTCAGCGGGGAACTGCAGGGTCTGCTCAACAAGCACGACTGGGAGATCCAGGCTTCGCCTATCGAGGCGGAGCGCCTGGGCACGCTCATCGCCCGCATCAAGGACCAGACCATCTCCGGCAAGATCGCCAAGACCGTGTTCGAAAGCATGCTCGAGGATACCGCGCCGGTGGATGCCATCATCGAGAGCAAGGGCCTGAAGCAGGTCACCGACAGCGGCGCCATCGAGAAACTGGTGGACGAAGTGATCGCCAACAATCCGGAGCAGGTGCAACAATTCAGGGACGGCAAGGAACAGGTACTGGGCTACCTCGTCGGCCAGGCCATGAAGCTTTCCCAGGGCAAGGCCAATCCCGCCCAGGTTAATCAGTTACTGAGGGAGAAGATGCAGTGAAGGAAGGCAAGAAACGTGGCGCCGAACGCACCCAGATTGCCACGCGCAACGAGGAATGGTCCGATGAGCGCCTGCAGGCGTTCCTGGCGCTGCAACCGCCGGCCAGCCTGCCCGAGGACTACAACATCCTGTTGAAGGCCTACCGCGGCATGACCGAGGAGTTGTTCGCCCGCTTCGTTCCCCTCTTCGTCGCGGACGGACGCGATCTCAACGTCACTCTCGAAGACGGCTCCACCTTCCTGGACCTGGTTTCCAGCCACCGCAAGTCCACCGGCTATGTCGACATCCTGGAGCAGGCGGGCGCGAAGCGCAGACCCTCTGCTTAATCAGAGGGTCAAGGACCCTATTTGAATCAGTCGGCCTGCGGCTGTTGCACCTCACGCAGCCCCATGGACAACAGCGCCCCAAGCAACGCCAGCGCCGAGAAAAACGCCAGCCCCGCGTAGGTGTGGAAGCTGGCGGCCCAGGCACCCAGCGCGGCAAACACCAGCAACAGCAGTCCAATCATCGTATTGGAGACCGCCACCATGGCCGAACGCTCGTCGGCACTAGCCAGATCGACGAGGTGAGTCTTGCGTCCTATCCGGACACCGGCATGCGCCAGGTAGAGGGTGAAGACACACGCGGCCAGCGGGTAGATGCTCTCCATACCGAGGCCGGTCAGGAAGATGGCCGCGAAGCCGGTCAACCCGGCCAGGGCCCCACTCAGCGCCATGCAGCGGGCACTGGAGCGATCCGCGAGCCTGCCCCAGATTCCACCACTGAAGAAACTGGCCAGGCTGGCCGCCAGCAGCAGGCTGCCCAGGGTACTCAGGCCACCGTCGCTGGCACTCTGCACCAGCGCCACCAGGTAGGGCGCCGACAGGGCCGAGCCCAGCAGCGCCGCGCGGGTGATGACGAACTTGCGGAACTCGGTATTGCTGGCAAGCAGGCCAAACTGCGCGATGGCTGCCCCCAGTGCGTTACCGCCACCCTCGGTCGCACCCGGCACCTCGGCCATCTGTGCGAACACCGCCGCCGCCAGCAACCAGAGGCCGGCGGAGAACAACAGGATGCCGGCCACCACCTGCACGGTGCGTTCGCCGCCAGCCAGCAACCATAGCGCCAGTCCCAGCGTGAACACGCCGGCCACCATCTCCGTGTAACCGCTGACCCGCCCACGCCGCGTTTTCGACACCGTCTTGCCCAGCACGTCTTTCTGCGCGACCGAACACACGCCGCGGGACAGACTGAACAGCAACAGTGCCAACACGATGCCCAGCCCCGCCCCGGCACCTTCGAGGTTCAGCGTCACGAAAGCCATGATCACCAGGGCGAACGCCTGTCCCACCGAGCCGGCACTCCAGAACCACTTGCGCACCGGGAAGCGCCTTATCGCCGCGGCGACGACAAGCTGCGGCAGCAGCGAAAACGTGTTGTGGACGGGCACGAGCAGCGACAGGTACAGCGCCGGCGCGCCGAGGCTGCCGAGCAACCAGGACAGTGTGATCTTCGGGTCGATGAAGTGATCGCCGGTCTTGGTCAGTGTCAGTGCGGCGATATGCAGGAAGAAATTGCGCGGCTGCTCCTTACAGGCGCTCTCGGGAATGTCCTTGCAGAAACGCGCGTCCTCGTCGCCGAAGAGATACTCGTACACCTTATTCTGCATAAAGAAATCGCTTTATCAGACGTCCCCGGCGCTGCCAAACAATGAACTTTTCAGCAGCGGCAACGTTGGATTATATACGTACGACGCAAGGAATGGATTCTTCGAGGAGGTCAATATGAGCGAAAGCGTGGCAAAAACTGACGACAAAAAAGTACTGAGAGAGGTCGTCGGCGTGTTTTTCGAAGCCGACAGTCTGGAACAGGCCATCGCCAGACTGAAATCAGCCGGTTTCGGAGTTGATCAGATCGGTCTCCTCGCGCACAGCGAGGCGGTCAGCAGCAAACTCGGCCACCTCTATGATGAGGTCGGCAACGACTCCGCTAACGAAAGCTCCCAGGAATTTCGATTCGTGGAGAAGCGCGGCTCCAAGCCTACCGTCAACGCATTTCTGGGCGGTCTCGGCGTCATCGCCACCGCCGCCGCCAGCGGTGTGATCGTGGCCTCCGCCGCGATGGTCGGCGGGC
>JBBDSI010000324.1:0-18867 GCA_040905005.1 Pseudohongiellaceae bacterium | reverse complement strand
ATTTACACAGTGGAAGCCAGGCGTGAGTTGACGGATGTCAATTGCGATTTCGAACCTCAGACGAGTATTTGGTCGACAGGTTCCGTCTCTGAAAGAGCGGTTCAGTTTTGTGACCCGCTCTGGAACCCGATTCAATTCTGCACCAGCCAGCTACCGTCGGCCTGACGGCAGGCGGTGCCATAGACCTGTTCCTCCCGACCGCCGATTACCGCACCGATGGTGTAGTCCCGACAGGGCCCGGTCGTGGTCTCGTAGGTTTGGGTCGGAACGACGGTATAGGCGTTGCCACTGTCGGGGTTCCTCCACCTGGACGCCACGCCGGTACGCACTGTTTCCAGTGCCATGGCGGTATTGGCCCGATCCACGCTATCCATGGTGCGACCGATGGAGCCGCCAACTGCGGCTCCCGCCAGGCTGCCGGCGATAATCGCTGCGGTGCGACCCCGTCCCCCGCCCACCTGCGAGCCGAGGGCGCCGCCCAGGACGCCGCCGATCAAGACTCCGGTCTGCTCGTTCTCGCCCGTGGTTCCGGCACAACCGGTCAAGAGCGATGAAATGCTAAGCATAGTCACCAAACACACCTTGACAGTCTTCATGCTTTTATCCGCCGATTGCTGATTTGATGCCTGATTCTAGGTGCATCCAGGCCGCAATCGCTTGACGAAAATCAATTGGCTCCCTAAATCGCCGCGTGCAGCCTCTGGCCCAGCATCTCCGGCGTGACTAGTACGACGCCTCCGGGGCTGACGTGGAAGCGGTCTTTATCGGCGGCCCTGTCGTAGCCGATGGTCATCCCGTCGGGAATGACGGCGCCCTTGTCGATTATTGTCTTCTTGATTTTGCAGTTTTTGCCAATGGTGACCTCGGGAAGAACTACCGAGTCCTCCACCTCGCTAAAGGCGTCGACGGTGACATCGGAAAACAGCAGGGAATGCAGAATGCTGGCGCCAGAGATGATCGCGCCGCCCGCGATCATGGAGTCAACGGCGATTCCCCGCCGTTTTGCCTCGTTGAATACAAACTTGGCAGGCGGGTTCTGTTCCTGATAGGTCCAGATGGGCCACTGCTTGTCGTACAGGTTGAGCTCTGGAGTCACGTCGATCAGTTCCAGGTTGGCCTGCCAATAGGTATCCACGGTGCCGACGTCGCGCCAGTAGGCTTGCGTGTTACTCCCGCCCGACCGAAAGGGATAGGCGAAGACTCTGTGGCCTGCAATCACCGACGGGATGATGTCGCGGCCGAAGTCGTGGCTGGACTCCTCCCGCAGCTCGGCATCCCGTATGAGCTGCTCCACCAGGAATGCGGTGCTAAAGACGTAGATTCCCATGGAGGCAAGTGCCCGCGCCGGCTTCCCGGGGATGGGGGCGGGGCGCTGTGGCTTCTCGGCAAACGAGTTGATGCGTTTGTCGTCGGCGACGCGCATTACGCCAAACGCGCTGGCCTCGTCCAGGGGGATCTCGATGCAGCCGACGGTCAGCTCGGCGTTGTTTTCCACGTGAAAGGCGAGCATGGGCCCGTAATCCATCTTGTAGACGTGATCGCCGGCCAGAATCAGGACATAGTCGGGGCTGTGACCGCGGATGATGTCCAGGTTCTGAAACACCGCGTCGGCGGTGCCGCGGTACCATGAGCTTTCGATGCGCTGCTGCGCCGGGAGCAGTTCGATGAATTCTCCCAGCTCTCCCCGCAGGTAGCCCCAGCCCTTCTGAATGTGACGAATCAGCGAGTGTGCCTTGTATTGAGTCAGGATGCCGACCCGGCGAACGCCGGAATTCATGCAATTGGACAGGGGGAAATCGATGATGCGGAATTTGCCGCCAAACGGCACGGCAGGCTTCGCCCGCCACAGAGTGAGGTCCTTGAGCCTGGAACCCCGGCCGCCCGCCAGGATGAGCGCCAGCGAGTTTCTGGTCAGTCGGCTGACGAAGCGATCAGTATACATCCCCGCTGCTGGTTATCCGGAAAGGGAACGGATCACCCGGCCTTGTCCAGCAGTAGCTGAGTTGCGGGGCGCTCTTTCGCCATGGCGCGCAGAGTCTCCATGTTGCGTATCCTGAGGTGGCGCCGGTTTACATCCACCAGGTCCCGTGCGTGTAGTTGGGTAAACAGACGGCTGATCGTCTCTATCGCCAGGCCCAGGTAATTTGCGATATCCGCACGGCTCATGCTGAGAGTGAACTCACCCTGCTCGATACCGAATATACGGAGCCTGTCCACGAGATCGACAAGAAAGTAAGCAAATTTTCTCTGTGCGGTCATTCTGCCCAGCATGTAAATGAGTTTATGATCCCTGGCGAGAACCTGGCCGATGATTCTCAGTAGCGACACGGCCGGATAACCGGTCGTCGAGTTGGTCGCATTGAACATAGTCAGGGGAATCTTGCAGACACTGGCAGTGCCGAGCGCCTCCACGAACTGGCTGTATCTGCCTGTCAGGATTCCATTGATGCCGAAAATCTCTCCAGGCAAGTGAAATCCGAGTACCTGGGTTTCCCCGTTTTCGTCGAGGCAGAAAGACTTGAAAGAACCGGAGCGGACGATATAGATACCGTTACAAGGATCGCCGATGGCGCACATAGTCTGACCCTGGTGTGCCGGGCGCGGGTGCAATATTCGGTTTTCGGGAACTGCTCTGCCGGCTTGAGCCAATTTGAAGCCGGGACAGTTGGCCCTGTGAATGCAGTCTGTGCATCCCGGGACACCCGTTCTTTGTGCCGTAAAACTCGCAATATTGTTGTTTCCATCCATGATAGTGTTACCGCGACCCATAGCAATCTCCAATTTTGGCTCAAGCCACCCGTCGCGCCTGTTTCGGCGTCAGTTTTGTCAGCTCAGCCGGGTCAGTGGCCCACATCAGACCAATCATTGCGTCGCGCTGATGGACAACCAATGCCTGCAGGTCGACGTAACTCGGTTCACCGTCACCCAGTATCTCAATCCGGGCGCGGACCAGACTGTTCGTCGCGAGGCCCGGTGCCCGGCCACGAATGGCGAGCCCCCCGGTGCTCAGATTCGCTGATCGGTACCAGCCCAGATGGGTGTCCCCCTGCCAGATGGAGACGTTCAATCGGGCGGAATTCCGTGAGCCGTTACGGTGATCCATTAGCGTATCTCTTCAATTGACTTTCGTTGCATTGCCGGTAGAGTCATGACGAAGGTAGACGGAAACGGGGCTGGGTTGTATTCGTAGTTATAGCTAGGGGTTATTACCCAGGAGTGTATCGCGCGGGGCGTGCAATGTTTCTGGAGTAATGCAGGTCAATGGAGTGTTGCAAGCGGACTTTGAATGAGGCTTTTTCAGGGTCAGGACTATTGCGACCTGCGTGCGGCTATCTAGTATATGGCTAGTCATTGTTGAGCGAACACGGCATCGAGGTGGGTGAATGAGCGAGTCCGGACCGATAGTCCATATTGTGGACGAAGACAGAGAGGTTCGGGATTCCATAAAGCTCCTGTTCGAGGCTCACGCCATCCCCGTCACGGTCTATCCTCGCGCAGAATCATTTCTTCAGGATTACGGACGGCAGGCACGAGGCTGTCTTTTGCTGGATGTCAGCCTGCCGGGGATGGATGGACTGCAACTGCAATCCGAGCTGGTTGCCATTGACTCTCTACTTCCTGTCATTTTCCTGAGCGGACACGCCGACGTTCCGGTGGCCGTCAGGGCATTGAAATCGGGAGCCTATGATTTCCTGCAGAAGCCCTGCAACGCTGACACATTGTTGCGGGTAGTTCGTGAGGCGCTGAATTTCAATGCCAGCAAAATCGAAGAGTTACGAAAGCGGCAATCCATCGAGAAACGACTGCGAAAGCTGACGCCCCGAGAAGTCGAGGTACTGAATTACATTACTGATGGATGTCCTAACAAGGTGATCGCCCTCGAGCTGAATCTGAGCCAGCGTACGGTTGAGAGCTATCGCACCAATGTCATGCAGAAGATGCGGGTCTATTCCCTGGCGCATCTGGTAAAGCTCATGGCCGACCTGCCTCGCGATCGAGATGCGAGGTGGGCACGGCGATAGTGAGCATCACTGATATTGGAAGACAATTCGCCAGGCGGCAACTCCAGTAATGACGCACCGAAGCAAAGCTGCAGACTTGCGCAAGGCGATTGACGATCGATTCGCGACTGTTAACGACTGCCTCGCCGCCTTTATCGAGGATCCCAGCGCAGAGTCCATCCACGAGGCCCGAATATCCATCCGCAAATTCGAGTCGGCTTATCGAGTGTTCCCCTCAAAAATCAGGACCCAACCCTGCGAGAAACACATGCAGCTTCTCAGGGAATTCTTTAGGCAGACCAGCGATATCAGAGATTATGATGTCATAAGCTCAAAATTGTTGGAGCAGGGCCTCGCTACGGAAGACTTCCTGATAGCAAACGCTTCTCCATTACCGTCAGGAGTGATCACGTAATCGAAGTGCCGGCGCGAACTCGTCCCACGACGCCTCTAAAGGGTGTCGCCGCGCTCAGGCGTCGCGGGCGCAACAGGCCTGCGCGGCTTGCGTCGCCGGGGCACAGCAGGCCTCCGCAAGTAGGCAGTGGACAGCCTTATAATCATCTCATTATGCCGCTATAGCTCAGCCGTGGTAGAGCAGCTGACTTGTAATCAGCAGGTCCCGCCTCTCACCGGAAGACCAGACTCTTGGTGGCGGCACCATTTCCCCCATAGCGCTTCTCCCAAGGGTCAGCCAGGCTGACTTGTAATCAACAGGCCCGCCTCTCACCTGAAACTCAGGATTACTCCGCCGGGAAGGCGATGCCGAATTCCTGGTTCCCGCTCGTCACCTCGACCATCGCGGACTGAACCTGCCCGTTCTGGCGCTGTGCATTCACCGTGTAGCGGCCGGGCGCGAGATCGAGAATCAGCCAGGGGCCGGTGGTGACGGTGTCGACCAGTTCGGAGCCGGCTTCATCGAGTACGCTCACGGTGATCGCGGACAGGTAGTGTCCCGTGGTCAGGAAGAACGACAGGCGCACGCCCTCGGTGGGCGCCGCCTCGCGTTCGTCGATGGTGATGCCACCGCTCCAGATGACGGGATTCTGGGTGGCGAGGGTGCAGGGGGCGAGGAGCGCCAGGATCGCGCCCAAGAACAAGGTTTTCATCGTGTTGTCTCCTGTCAGGTCCGGGTGACGGGCCTTCGACTCACGGCGTCGGGCCGTCATGATGAATTAAACATCCGCGGGGCGTGAGGATGTTGATGCTGGTCAACCGGCAGTGCATGGCCGTGCGCAAACCGCCTCAACGGCAGGAGGCAGGTAAAATTCCGTTTCCATTTCGGCAACCGGAGCAGGTCGCCGCTCAGTCCGTCTCCCTGTCCAGCGTGCAGCAGTGTACTTCCCGTTCCCTGCCGGCATGGGCGAGCGAGATAATTTCGCCACGCAGGGAGGTCGGCCGGAACGCGGTACAACCCTTGAGGCCCGCCTGCCAGGCGTATTGATAAATGTGGCGGAACGGCCTGGAGTCAGTTCAAGGGGAGTCTCCGCGACCTGGCGCAGGCCATGGAGAGTGACTGAGCATCCGGGGGTGCCGCACTCGGTTTAGTGGTAAAAAAAAGGCATCGGGACGGCCCCGATGCCTTTCAAAAACCCCTCGCTATAGTCTGGAGAGGTTGGGGGGGGGCACGTTCATGACTCGATCTCGATCTTGCGCGGTTTGGCGGTCTCTTTCCTGGCTATGGTGATCGACAGCACGCCGTTCTTGCCCCTGGCCTTGATGTTGTCGCTGTCGGCGCTCTCGGGCATGCGGAATGTCCGTATAAACGAACCGTAGCTGCATTCCCTGATGCGATAGTCTTTCTTTTTCTCTTCCTTCTCGCTGCTGCGTTCGCCCTTGATGGTAAGCAGCCCTTTGTCCATCGAGACCTCGATGTCTTTCGGATCGACTCCCGGGATGTCAGCCGTTACCATAAACTGATTGTCTTCTTCCTTGATGTCGACATGCGGCGCCCACTCGCTCGTCAGCCAGGCTTCGTCCTCATCGATCAACGAGGGCATGAGGCGATGACCATTGTGGTGGAAGAACTGGTTCAGTTCGTTCTGCATTCTGTTCAGGAAGTTCATGGGTTCATAGTTTATGAGTGACATACTGGTTTCTCCTGAGACGAAGTTTTCATCAACTTACAGGAATCGTGGCGTCGGTGAATTGATGATCGTCAAGTGGGATTAGAATGGACACTTAAACTCCTCATCCAAAAAAATCGACACTTGAGTTATGGGATGCTAACAGGCGACTATTAATGCTCGAGAAACACATCGAGCACCATCAATACATCCGTGCCCACGGCCAGGACATGCCGGAGATACGTGAGTGGAGATGGACTCATGGAGAAGCGGGATGACGCACCCTGAACCATCCTCGCCACGGAGTACTGGTGCAATACCCGGGTTAGACCAACTGGCGCTCGATGACTTCGCTCCAGTTTTGTGAATAAACCCGATCGTCATTTTCGTAGGCGTCAAGTACGGCGTGCAGATAGAAATGGCTGGCATCACAGCGCAGCACGGTTCGGGTGACCGTGCGGATATCCCAGCCGCCGCGTTTGAGCCCGCGGGTCCACAGCACCTCCCCGCGGGCTGAGTCAAACTCATCGCCGCGGTAGGAGTACCACTCCTTGGCACAGGTTTGCACTTCCAAATCGATCGCCTCGAGCCGGTATCGGCCCTGGTCGTTGATGACCTCCAGTGTGGATGCATCCCGATCCAGCTCCCGCAGCACCCGCCAGTTCCTGTGCCCGGGTTGCAACTGGCTGCGCTCGCCTGGCGCAGATGCCTCCGGGTCGGCGAAGGCGATAGGCTCCTCCCCGGGCGTTCGTGCCGGGAGGGTCAGGCTGCAGCCGGCGGTGTGAATCTGCAGCCGGGTGGAGCGCGGTGGCGGCCACGCCAGGGGAAAATACGAGGAGGATATGGCCAGGCGCAGGCGATGGCCGGCGGGGAAGGATTGCGCCACATCGTTGAGCTGGACGCGCACCGTGTAGCATTTGTCCGGCTCCAGGGGAGAGGGCTCGGCATGGCTATCGCGATGGGTCAGATTCAGCAGGCCATAGGTTACCCGTGTGACCTTGTTATCGGGCCGCATGTCCGACAGGCGCACGGACACCATGGCGACCGGCTGGCTGGCCGACAGAGTCAGCTCCACCACCGGCGCCCCGAGGATCTCCAGGGGTTCCTTCAATGGCGCTGACGTGAACACCAATGCGCCGCCGTCTTCCTCACGTTGGTCATGGGGCAGGTCTGGCGTGGCGCTGTAGGAACACCACTTGCCGGCGAACAAGCCGTTGCTGAGGGGCGACTGCAGACTGAGTACGGCGTGCCGGCCGACTCCCGGTTCCTGTTCCAGCCGGTACTCGGTCAGCCGGTAACGGCGCTCGCGAATGGCCGGTGACGGCCATTGCGCCTCGCTAACCCAACGCCCGAAACGCTGATGATAGGAGGTGGAGGGAGGCATGCTGTCCAGCATCCAGGCGCGCAGCATGGGCTCTTTCATGATCCCGGTTTCCGTTTCCTTGAGCCAATGATCCCACCAGCGCAGGCATTCCTGAAGAAAGCCGATGGCGGGGCCGGGCACTCCCAGGTGGGGATATTTATGGGACCACGGCCCCACCAGCCCCAGGCGGGGCACCGACAGCTTTTCCAGCAGGCGAAACACGGCGTTGGAATAGCCATCGGCCCAGCCGCTGACGGCCATTACAGGTACCCGCACTCGCGAGAAGTCCTCACAAATGGAGCCGTGTCGCCAGTAGGCGTCGCGATGCTGATGCCGCAACCAGGTTTCGAGCCACAGGCCACTGCCGCGCAGGCGTTGGAACCACATGTCACGCCAGACATCGCCTACCACCTCCGGATCCGGCGGCAGCGAATTATAGGCAAACATGGTGGCGGCCCAGGACAGATTATCGCCCAGCAGGCAGCCACCCATGTAATGCACATCGTCGGCATAGCGGTCATCGGTGGAACAGACGCTGATCACGGCCTTCAGCGCCGGTGGCTGCAGGGCCGCTATCTGCAGGCCGTTAAAGCCGCCCCAGGAAATACCGATCATGCCCACACTGCCGTTGCACCAGGGCTGCCGCGTCAGCCATTCGATCACGGACATCCCGTCATCCAGCTCAGTGGGCAGATATTCGTCCTCCAGCACGCCCTCGGAATCACCGCTGCCTCGCAGGTCCACGCGCACGCAGGCGTAGCCGTGCCCCGCCATATAGGGATGAATCATCTCGTCGCGCAGGCGCACACCGTCGCGCTTTCGATAAGGGATATACTCCAATATGGCGGGGACCGGGTGTTCTTCGGCCCGTTCCGGAATCCATAATCGGGCCGCGAGCCGGGTACCGTCGGGCATGGGAATCCAGCAATGTTCCACCTCCCGGATCGGCATGGGGAGCTGACTGATAGTTTTCATGACACCATCGCCCGCTGTTGTTGACCGGACTGATCGGACAATGGCTGCAGCCGGATCGCCAGTGACTGCTTCAGGTCCCGATACTGCTTCAGCAATTCCCGCTGCGACGTCCCCCCCAGGAAGATTACTCCGATCTCGTAGCTGTAACTGTCCTGATCGGGAAGATCGGAGAGTCGCATCCCCGGCTCGAGATGGAACTGAACTTCCGCACCTGGAAACCGCTGCTCCAGTTCACGCAGCACCTCATGATCGGGCACCGATTCCACTACGGCATCCCGGTAGACCCGCCACATGAACTTGGCCGCCAGCCGGTGTTCGCCCTGACGGTGCGGGAAGTCCGGTTCCTCCCCGAGGGCGAGTTGCAGCATCACCTGCTGATTGGAGGCGCCGTCCACTTTTTCGAACAAGGGGCAGTGGGACTTGGAGATGCGGGTATTGATCTCCAGCAGCCACAGTCGGCCGCTGCGCGGCTCCCAGTAGAATTCAATATTGAACGGCCCGTCGTTAAAACCGATGTGTTTCATAAAGGCGGCGGTTACAGCGATCATCTGCCCCTGAATTCTTCTGGGGATGTTCGAGGGATATTGGTAGCGGGCGAAGCTGGACCGGTGTTTTCCCTCGCGGATGGAATCAACGACTCCATAGACATTGACCTGATGGTTATGGACATAGCCTTCCAGCGTGCACTGCCGTCCACTGGAGATGATACTCTCGACAATGCAGTGATTGCCATCGGCGCCGGCCACCTCAGGTGGCAAATCGGCGAACTGCAACAAATAGTTGAAAGGATTGGCGAAGCGGAAAATGTTGGCGCGTATCGACGCGATGGCCTTGTCCAGCTCGGCACGGTTACGCACCTTGAACCCGAGGTACGACGAGGCGGACTTCACCGGCTTGATCCAGAATGGATAGTCAACGCTTATGCGGGCCGCATAATCATCGCTGAACGGGTCAAGCAGGCAGTAATCCGGCACATAGTCCGGCACCGCTTTGCTTTGTTCCAGGCGACTCCAGTACTTGTGTTCACATTTCAATACCGCCTCATAATTCGGCGACGGCAGTGCAAATGGTTGTCGTAACAGCGGGAGCATGGTGCTGACCGGAAAATCCCAATAGCCAACGATGGCGTCGACACTACCGGTAAATGAGCGCAGCCGGTCCAGGCCTTTCTCGTAGAGCATGCGCACCGGGATTTCCGGCCCTGCCTTTACCTCGCGATGACTGAATAGTTCGTGAAAACGGCAGTGCCGGGCCACCTGAAGTGCCTTCAGCTTCTTCATGTTGAAGGGGTCGGCGCCGAAAACGAAGACGTTCTTCTTGTCTGAAATCATTTTCGAAAGTGTTTCCTGGCGGCAAACGGCAAGATAAAAACCTCACGGTAAAAAAGAGCCGTTGAATGTCTTCGGGGCCGGCGCGGGAGTCGTCAGGCGTCTGCTCAGGAGGCGCGCGTCACCGCCTGCTTCTTCGCGGCGTGATGGGCGCTGACATGCTGTAGCATATCGACCAGTTCCTGAACGGGCACTCCCTTGGCGGCTTTTTGTTTTTGGCGGCTGTTGCCCGCTTTCGCGGCGAAGGCCACCGCATCGCCCATGGACACGATTCCGGCGAGATGCCCCTTGGCGTCCACGATGGGCATGCGGCGAATGCCGTTCTGTTCCATCTTGGTGAGGCAGTGCGCCACGGAGTCTTCCTGTTCACATGTACACAGTCGCTGCCCCTGAATGACCTGTTCTGCGCCGATCTCCCACAGCGGCTTGTGGTTCAACATAGCCGCCATGGCGATGTCCCGGTCGGTCACGATGCCTACGGGGTTGCCCTTGTGATTGACGACGGGGATGGCGCCGCAGTCCCTGTCCCACATGAGGCGGGCGATCTCCTCGAGATTGCTTTCGCTGCTGCAAGACGCCACGTCCGCGGTCATGATTTCATTCACGTTCATAATCCGATCTCCTGCCTTTGCGGTTGGTGAATACTCCGCCATACAGTCGCCGCGCTCCCGCGCGGGTGGGGTATGGAAACTGGTAATCTACACAGAACGTGGCTATCGGGAATTGACTGCCGTCAATTGGCGTTTCGCTGCCAGGCGCTAGCGCTCACGCCAGAGTCGAACAGGGTTCCCGATACGATCATTGACGGGCTGGAATCGGGGCGGGCCTTGCCGTAGTCGGGTTGCCGCCATTGCGCAGGAACAGGCCGGGGAAGTGGGAAGCACAGGCCATCACATGGGTAATCGCATTACTGTCGTACTCATCGCCCGAGCGATAGTCCTCGAAGAAGCCGTTCAGTTGCGTCACCCGTTCCGGCCACAGGTCCTGCGCCTGCAGGCCCAGGGAGACGCCGTAGTTGGTAAAGGCGAATTTCCTGTCGTGCCATCCCTGCTGGCGGCAAAAGTATCCCGGCTTATCGGTCCAGAGTGTTTCCAGGCTCTGCGTGCAGGTCTGATTCAGCCGTGTCGCCCAGGGCTCGTCGGGAAAGAAATGGCACAACCACAACATCATGCCCAGTCCGAGATCCTGATCGATATACAGCCAGCGATAGCTCTCCAGGATTAGCGCCTCCATTTCGGCGATCTCCCGCGCCAGGCCGTCTTCATCCAGGAGTCGGTAAACGACATAGCCGTCGAATGCATCCAGGGCGCCGTAGCCGAAGCCAGGGTAGGGCGCCGACAGGTCTTCGCGCATCTTCCAGATCACGCCGCGACTCGGTACGACGAATTGCGGGTGGATCTGTTTCGCCAGCCTGATGGCCTCGTCCCGGTATCCGGGGGCGTACTCGCCGTAGAGCATCAGCGCATAGATCCATTTGCTGAGATAGTGAAAATATTGGCCGTCACGGTCCGGTTCCTCGCCGATGCGCAGCCCCCGCTTGCGTCCCAGTACGCGATAGACCGCATCGACCAGCGTCTGGGACCGGGACAGCCAGATGGCATCACCCGTGGCGCGGTACAGGGAGACATAGAGCACCAGGCCGAAGGCGTCGGTCCACAGGTAGCGCAGGCCGTTGGGCCAGATTTCCCGCTCCTCCATCCACCGAAGCCTGGTGATTACGTAGTTGAGTTGCTGCAGCGCCACGTGGGTCTCCTGGCACGAAGCGTGGCCTCGGTGACCACGCTCAATTCTGTACCAGCCAGCTTCCATCGCTCTGGCGGCACGCGGTGCCGGCACAGCCATTGAGTAGAACCGTGCCGGCAAGCATTGCCGTGAGTAACAGCCTCGAAGCGACCATACGATTCTCCCATGGAATTTCTGACATACGACGCAGTCTAGGGCGAGCCGGCCATCAGCCGGTTGATGCAAGTCAACTGGGTCGCATTCACGACAGGCACTTACGGTGTCGGTGGCCTGGCCTGGGCTAGATGACCCAATGAAGCCGCTGGCCGAGCATCTCCGGCGTGACCAGCACCACGCCGCCCGGGCTGACGTGGAAGCGGCTCTCGTCCGCAGTCTTGTCGTACCCTATGACGGTCCCATCGGGAATCACCGCGCCCTTGTCGATGACGGCCTTCCTGATACGACAATTCCTGCCGATGGCGACATCGGGCAGGACCACGGAGTCCTCGACGCTGCTGTGGGCGTCGACGGTAACGTTGGAGAACAGCAGCGAATGCAGGATGCTGGCGCCGGAGATGATGGCGCCGCCGGCGATCATGGAGTCGATCGCGGTGCCGCGGCGCCTGTCTTCGTTAAAGACAAACTTGGCCGGCGGATTCTGCTCCTGATAGGTCCAGATGGGCCAATGCCGGTCATAGAGGTTGAGCTCGGGGGTGACGTCGATCAACTCAAGATTGGCTTTCCAGTAGGTGTCCACGGTGCCCACGTCGCGCCAGTAGGCCTGGGTATTGCTGCCGCCCGAACGAAACGGATAGGCGTAGACACTGTGCTCGGAAATCACGGACGGAATGATGTCGCGCCCGAAGTCATGGCTCGAATCGTCTCCCGACTCAGCATCGCGCAACAGGCAGTCAACCAGGAACGCGGTGCTGAAGACATAGATGCCCATCGAGGCCAGCGCTCTGTCCGGCTGGCCGGGCAGGGGGGCGGGATGCCGTGGTTTCTCGTCGAAGGAGCAGATGCGGTGATTGTCGTCGACGTTCATTACCCCGAATGCACTGGCTTCCTGTAATGGAATCTCGATGCAGCCGACGGTCAGCTCGGCGTTGTTCTCCACGTGATAGGCGAGCATGGGTCCGTAGTCCATCTTGTAGACATGATCGCCGGCGAGAATCAGGACGTGCTCGGGGCCGTGCCCGCGAATGATATCCAGATTCTGATAGACCGCGTCCGCGGTGCCGCTGTACCAGGAACTCTCGATGCGCTGTTGTGCCGGCAACAACTCGATGAATTCGCCCAGCTCGCCACGCAGGTATCCCCAGCCCTTCTGCACATGACGTATCAGCGAATGGGCCTTGTACTGGGTCAGGATGCCGACGCGGCGCACGCCGGAATTCATGCAATTGGACAGAGGGAAGTCGATGATGCGGAACTTGCCGCCGAAGGGCACGGCCGGCTTTGCCCGCCACAGGGTGAGCTCCTGCAACCGGGAACCACGGCCGCCCGCCAGGATCAGCGCCAGCGTATTCCTGGTGAGGCGGCTGACGAAGCGATCGGTATACATCTCAGTTGCCTGCTGTGCCTGCACGGTCCATGGCGCGGATTCAGCCCGCCTTGTCCAGCAACGGCGGGTCCAGCAACGGCGGGTCCAGCGGCTGCTCGTTGGCCAGGGCGCGAAGCGTGCGCATGTCGCGAATCTTCAGCCTGCGACGACGAACATCCAGCAGGCCCTGGGACTGCAACTGGGTGAAGAGGCGGCTGATGGTCTCTATCGCCAGGCCCAGATAGTTGGCGATGTCCGCGCGGCTCATGCTGAGCGTGAACTCGCCCTGCTCGACGCCAAATAGCCTGAGCCTGTCCACGAGGTCGACCAGGAAGTAGGCAAACTTGCGCTGCGCGGTCATCCGGCTCAGCATGAAAATCACCTTGTGATCCCGGCTCAGTACCTGTCCGATCAGATGCAGAAGCGATGTGTCCGGGCGCCCGGTTTGCGCTTCGGAAAACCCGAACATGGCGAGGGGGACCCTGCAGACACTGGCGGTACACAGGGCCTGCACGAAGTGACCGTGCTTGCCTGTCAGCAGCCCCTCCACGCCGAATATCTCCCCGGGTACATGAAACCCCAGAACCTGAATCTCGCCAAATTCATCCAGATAGTACGACTTGAATGAGCCCGAGCGGACGATATAGACGCTGTCACATTCATCCCCGATATTGCAGACGAACTGCCCCTGGTGGATCGGCATGGGATGCTGAATCCGGCTGCCCTGATAACGAGACTCCTCGCGGCTCAACTCGTAACCGGGACAACTGGCCCTTCGTATGCAGTCCCTGCAGCCTGGCGCATCCTTTATCTGTTGTTTTATGTGCGATAACTCTTGCATGCCACCCATCGTTTTCTCCTGTTGTTCTCATGCAGCCAGTCGGTTCATCCAGGGGGCCAGTTGTTCGAGAAGTGCCGTATCGGCAGCCCACATCATGCCGACGCCCTGGTCATCCTGGTGAACGACAAGCGCGCGTAGCTCAATGTATTTCGGATCTCCGTCCCCCAAGACCTCAATGGCCGTCCTCACGAGCAGGTTCGTCGACAGACCCGGAACCCGGCCGCGAATGGCCAGACCGCCACTGCCCAGGTCCCTGGTCCGATACCACCCCAGGTGTGTGTCGCCGTGCCACACGGAGACGTTCAGTTGGGCGGGGATGCGTGAACCGTTGCGGTGCTCCATTGTCGTGCCCTCCAATTGACTTCTTGGCCGTAACTTGTACAGTGTTCAGGAAGACTCTAAGATAAACAGTCGAGCCTGCCCATTCGTATTTGTATTTAAGTATTAGTACGTAGGATCGAATGTAGGAAGGCGTGGTATACAACGCTCGCGTCAGCGAACAGGGAAGACAGGAAAACGAATCGTTGATTACTCGTTGAACGAACAATTGTCCGCCTGGTTGTTCAGCATATCGGGTGTGGGAGAATTGGGGCTCGGCCGATGGAGCGAGTGGCTGGGTTGATAGTGTCGAGGGTGCACTGACCGCATTGTGTTGTCAGTGCTGACCAGATCCGTTCCGGGGCTGATCGATGGGCGATTACGAGCAAACTGTCTACATAGTCGATGACGACATCGCTATCCTGGATTCTTTAAAGCTGTTGCTCGAGTCCAACTCACTGCCTGTTCGCGTCTACCAGCGGGCGGAATCTTTCCTGCAAGACTTCGAACCGCAATGCCGGGGTTGCCTGGTGCTCGACTTCGGCCTGCCGGGCATGGACGGCCTCGAACTACAAAATGAGCTGTTCGCCATCGGGTCATTGCTACCCATCATCTTCATCACCGGCAAGGCTGACGTGCCCATGGCGGTGCAGGCACTCAAATCCGGTGCCTACGAGTTCCTGCAGAAGCCCTGCACCGCCGAGGCCCTGTTGCGTGTCATCCACGATGCGCTGGAATTCAATGCCAGGCAAGCGAACGAGTGGCGAGAGCGCCAGTCGATCGAGAAGCGCCTCGAGAAACTGAGCCCCCGGGAGTTGGAAGTCCTGGACTATATCGTCAGGGGCCAGCCGAACAAGGTCATCGCCCTGGAGCTTGATCTCAGCCAGCGAACGGTGGAGATCTATCGCTCCAACATGATGCAGAAGATGCAGGTCGACTCACTGGCGCAGCTCGTTCAACAGATGACCCGCCTGCCGCGTCCGCTGGATTCGCCGCAGGTATAGATGTTTTGGGGTAGTGTGGCGAAACTCTCTCTATACCATTCCCCTGGGCGCCGCCTGGCAATCCCCAATCGATGGTCGTCTGCTATGCGGAGCGCGCTGATCCATGACGGGCAGAGGCAAACCTGACTTGAAATCCGACCTGCGTGTTCTGGAGGCCATTGCCGGCGACACCAGTCTTGCTGTAATAGTGCTCGACCCCGATGGGCTGATAGTCGATTGGGGCCGCGGGGCTGAGTCATTCTATGGCTTCGGCAGATCCAGGGCCTGTGGCTCGCACTTCACTGAGCTGATGCCGCCAGAGTCGCGGGGTCGATTTCAACGCTGCCTTGCCCATCTCGTCGCATCGGGTACTACGTCGAACAGTCCTGACTGCACCCTGGAAGGTGCCCGACTCATTGATGGAGGCAAGCACCGCGAGGTCTGGTCAACGGCAACGGCGGTGAAAGACGATGCGGGTGCCGTGCAACGAGTCGTGGTTCTCGAGCATGACATCACCGAGACCAGGCAGGACAGGATAAGGCTCGACAGTTATCTCGACACCTCTGCCGACGCCATCGTCATCGTGAATCGGGACGGCGAAATCGTGCGCTGCAATGGTGAGGCTGAAAATCTGACCGGATACAGTCACGAGGAGTTATTGCACGAGGTCTACGAGAAGCTGGTTCCCGACGCCGTACGGGTGGCTCACCGGCGCAATCACCTGGATTTCTACGACAACGCGCAGAGTCGTGAGATGGGCAGCGGGCTGGCGCTGTCTATCAGGCATCGGTCCGGGGAGGAGATTCCGGTGCAGATAAGCCTCACGCCGGTCACCGTGGCGGAAGAGACCACGGTCCTGGTGCGAATACGGGACATCAGGCGTGAGCTGGAGATCAATAAGTCACTGGCCCGGTCCCGTGACGAGGCGGAGCGGCATCTGCGCGCCAAGTCCCGATTCCTGGCCGCCGCCAGCCACGACCTGCGGCAGCCCCTGCAGGCCATCAACATGTACCTGGGTGTGCTGGAGAGTCAGCAGGACGCGGAAGGCCGGCGCGACACCATCAATCGCATTCGTCGGTCAGCCGACAGCATCAATGAGCTGCTCAACGGCCTGCTGGATCTTTCCAGGCTAGAGTCGGGAGCCATCGTCCCCCAGGTCGGCAGTTTTCCCGTCAGCGAGGTGCTGGAGCGCGTGCACAACAACGCAGTCACGACGGCTCAGCAGAAGGGGCAGTCTTTCACCTTCATGGACTGCTCGGCGTATGTGCGTACCGATAAGAATCTGCTGGAGCAGTTGCTGATGAATCTGGCGTCCAATGCGATTCGCTACACCGACGAGGGCGGACGCATAGTCCTGGGCTGCCGGCACCAGCGAGACGCCATCGAGATCCGCGTGGTGGACAACGGGATCGGCATCGCGGAGGAGCACATCGGCAGTATCTTCGAGGAATATGTCAGGATCAGCGGCTCGGACCGCGGTGTACAGGGCGCGGGTCTGGGACTGGCGATTGTCCGCCAGATCACGGAACTACTGGGGCTTCAGATCAGGGTCAGGTCGCAGGTCGGGCGTGGCACCGAGTTCAGCCTCGTCGTACCCAGGATACCGAGGGCCCGGCACAAGCGCCGCAGGGCGGAAGGGGTCGCGGCGACTCGGCCGGTCGTTGCGGGTGCTACCGTGCTCATGCTGGAAGACAACGCGGCCGTGCTGGATTCCACCGTGCAGTTCCTCGAGAGCAGGAAGTTTCGGGTATTGGCCGCCTCCGACACCGCCAGGGCCTACGCGTACCTGGCGGACGGCGCCGTCACTCCCGATCTGATCATCTCCGACTACAGCCTCGATAACGGAGAGAACGGACTCGAGGCAATCAAGGGGATGCGGTCCAGGTTGCGGCGCAGCGTCCCCGCCATCCTGATCTCCGGCCATACTTCGACGCAGTTGCGCCACGAGGCCAAGCTGGAGAACTGCCATCTGATCCACAAGCCGCTCGAACCGCAGGCCTTGCTGGCCGCCATCGAAGCCCTGTTGCGCCAGCCGGCACAGCCCGATGACAATGCTGAGTGAGCGAATGCCCCGAATCCCGCCAGGCCGTGAGCCGGTCCCGGCGATGAATGCGGAAGCGGACACTCACCGCGGCACCAGGCCAGCCACTGTTCGATAGGCACGGCTTTGCCGCTATACTCTGTTCCCATTTTCACCCTATTCGCCGCATCGGGTAGAGCATGAGCCGCCGCAAGCAGGCATCCGCACTGGACAGGGCACTTGCCGAGCGAGTGGCGGGCGTCGGCCGCTGGCTCAGCGCCTACCTCGACAATCCCGATGAAGGGGCTATCCATGGTGTGCGCATCGCCATACGCAGGCTGGAGGCGGCCTACCACTTGTATCCAGAGTCGGCACAAACACCCGCGTCAAAGGGGTACATGCGGCGCCTGCGGGCGTTCTTCCGTCAGAATGGTGAAGTGCGGGACTGTGACGTCTTGCGGGAGAAACTGCTCGGCCGCGGCCTAAGCGGCGATGATGCGCTGCTCATCAAACTCGGTGAACGCCGCGCCCGGCATCTCGCCGACGCCGTTCGGCAGGCCCCGCCACTGTTGGCGCTGGATGAGGTGCGCACGGTCTCGTCGGCGCCGGACCCGCTACCCCGCTATCTGCACAGGGTCAGAAAGCTGGCGTCCCGCTTCCTCGATAAACGGCCCGCGGTGATCAGGCATGAGTCCGACGCCGAGGATGTCCACGCCATGCGCAAGGCCGCCAAGAAACTCTACTACACGCTGGAGCTGGAGTTAGAGAGCGTGAGTGAACACCTGCTGGAGACCATCAAACAGTTTCACAGGCTGTCGGGTAGCCTGCATGACAGCGACGTGGCGATTGCCTTTCTGCACGACAACAGGCGGCGGAGCGGGAAGGCGCTGCTGAAAGCCGAGAGGCGGCAGCGACACGAGACCTGTACCGAGCTGCAGCGACTGCTTAGCGAGGAAGACTGGGAAGGAATGCTCGCTTTTCCCTGAGCCCGAAAGATGGTGACTCGAGCTCAGACCGCGCGATAGGCGTCCCCGCGCAGGTGATTGATCAGCGCCTCGGCCATGATCGAGCGGCAGGAGTTGCCGGCGCAGAGAACGAGAATGTCTTTCACAGACTGTGCTCCGTTCAGGCGTCGCCGGCGCAACAGGCCTTGGTGGTTTCCGTCGCCGGAACACAACAGGCGTTCACGCTCTCCGCGCCGCCGCCGCCGAACTGCTGAACATCTTCCATCGTGCGGAAGGTCTCCCAGGCGATGCCGGCGGGGTCGCGCAGCCAGGACTTGTCGGAGCGGGCATAACAGCAGGCGGTGTCGCCCTCGTCGAACAGCGACAGATCAGCGGCCTGGAAGCGCTCGCGCATCGCGGTCATCTCTGCTTCCTCTTCGGCCTGGATGCCCAGGTGATCAACCCCGGGTGTCACCCGGGTCGAGATTGCGAAATTGAGCCGCGGATCGTCCAGCATCCACTTCGCGTAGTCGTCCTTCGTCTTGCTCGGCGCGACGCCGAACAGGGCGCTGTAAAAACCGATGGCCTGTTCGAGGTCACTCACCCCGACATGTATGTGCAGGCGTGTCATGGTACTTCACTCCTTGTGCCGTGCAGGCACAGTGTTGTCATACGAATCCGGTGGACAGAAGGGCAGGGAGCTAGCAATAGTCTGTCAATTCAATCACCGCGCAGCCGCTCTTGCGGTCGGCGCGCAGACTGGCGA
>JBBDSI010000323.1:0-3124 GCA_040905005.1 Pseudohongiellaceae bacterium | reverse complement strand
GTGTGGGTGATCAGCGGATCGATCTCGATCTTGCCGTTCATGTACCAGTCGACGATGCGCGGCACGTCGGTGCGGCCGCGGGCGCCGCCGAAGGCCGTGCCTTTCCAGGAGCGACCGGTGACCAGTTGGAAGGGCCGGGTAGAGATCTCCTGGCCGGCGCCGGCGACGCCGATGATATAGCTCTCGCCCCAGCCCTTGTGGCAGCACTCCAGCGCCTGGCGCATGGTGTTGACGTTGCCGATGCATTCGAAGGAGTAGTCGACGCCGCCTTTCGTGAGCTCGATGATGGCGGCGGTCACGTCGTCCACTTCCCTGGCGTTGATGAAATCGGTCATCCCGAACTGCCTGCCCAGCGCCTCCCTGTCCGGATTGATGTCCACGCCGATGATGCGGTCGGCCCCGACCAGGCGCGCGCCCTGGATCACGTTCAGGCCGATGCCGCCGAGCCCGAATACCGCCACCACGGCGCCGGGCTCGACCCGGGCCTCGAAGGCGACGGCGCCGACGCCGGTGGTGACGCCGCAGCCTATGTAGCAGACCTTGTCGAAGGGCGCGTCCGGGCGGATCTTTGCCACGGCGATCTCCGGCATCACGGTGTAGTTGGAGAAGGTGGAACAGCCCATGTAATGCAGGAGCGGTTTGCCGTCGAGGGAGAAGCGGGAGGTGCCGTCGGGCATCAGCCCCTGGCCCTGGGTGCTGCGAATCGCCTGGCACAGGTTGGTCTTGGGGTGCAGGCAGAATTCGCATTGCCGGCACTCGGGCGTGTACAGCGGAATCACGACGTCGCCGACGGCCACCGAGGTCACGCCCGGGCCCACTTCCTGCACGATGCCGGCACCCTCGTGACCGAGGATGGCGGGGAAGGCGCCCTCCGGATCATCGCCGGACAGGGTGAAGGCATCGGTGTGACAGACGCCGGTGGCCTTGATCTCGACCAGCACCTCGCCAGCTTTGGGTCCTTCGAGGTCGACTTCGACGATTTCCAGAGGTTTGCCGGCGGCAAAGGCAACTGCGGCTCGTGTCTTCATGAACGCTTCCTTGTAGGCGTGGTGGATCAGTGTCGTGGATCATTGTAAGAGTGCCCAGCAGGCGGCTCAAGGGTTACTCTTGTCCCTTGGCGTGCTTGGCGTGCTTGGCGTCTTGGCGAGAAAACCTCTGGCGCATAGCTGAGGGCAACACCAGGGTCGCGCGTGCCCCGGTCCTGCGCCGAGGCTTCGCCCGAACGGAGTAAAAGTCTCTCGCCAAGACGCCAAGAGCGCCAAGTAGGGTTCGTTGGCACTTAGGGAGCTTGTGAGCTTGCTTCGCGCTCCGAGTGCGAGGCCGAGTGCGAAGTCAACCCGTTCAGCGCTGCGTGAGACATGTATTCATTGCGGAAGGATTTCTCTCGCGGAGGCGCAGAGCACGCAGAGCTGGGTCGATGGCTGCGGATTGCTGTGCTCGGGGATTCGGGCAAGACGGGCTTCGTGTTGCCGGCGGCAGCCGGTATCATTGGCGCCTCGCCCAACCTGGAATGCAGTACATCACATGGAAGCAAGACAACCGGCCAAGTTCGTCCTCACCGTCGCCTGCCCCGAGACCAACGGCATCGTCCGGGCGGTGAGTGATTTTCTCTATCAGCGGGGCGCCACGATCTACGAGGCGGCCCAGCACCGCGACCCGCTCATCGATCAGTTCTTCATGCGCGTCGAATTCGAGGCCGGCGAACGGGAACTGCCGCCGCTGCCCGCGCTGGGCGACGCCTTTCTGCCGGTGGCGGAGGAATTCGCCATGGCGGCGAGATTCTTCGACCTGAACCGAGCGACGCGGGTGCTGCTGGCAGTGTCCGCTCACGGCCACTGCCTCAACGACCTGTTGCACCGCTGGGAGTCCGGCGCCCTGAAGGCGGATATCGTCGGCGTGGTGTCCAACCACGAGAAGCTGCGCGGGCTGAGCGAATGGTATGACCTGCCGTTTTACTATCTGCCTGTCGTCCAGGGCGAGAAGGCGGCGCAGGAGGCGCAGATCCTCGAAATCATGACGGAGCAGGAAGTGGACCTCCTGGCGCTGGCGCGCTACATGCAGATACTCTCCCCGGAATTCTGCGCCCGGACCGAGAACCGGGTGATCAATATTCACCATTCCTTCCTGCCGGGCTTCAGGGGCGCGGACCCTTATCGCCAGGCCTACAATCGCGGCGTCAAGATCATCGGCGCCACGGCACATTATGTCACCGCCGACCTCGACGAGGGACCGATCATCGAGCAGGCCGTGGAGAAGATCGATCACAACTGCGACATCGAAGAGCTGAAGCAGATCGGGCGCGACGCCGAATGTGTCGCGTTCGCCCGCGCCGTCAAATGGCACTGCGAGCATCGCATCATCGTCAACGGCCACAAGACCATCGTCTTTCGCTAGCACTGACCAAGGATTCCAGAACACATCCTCATGCCAATGGATTTGTCACTTGCGCAATTCGCCCTGGCGATCGGGGTCATCCTTGTCGGTTCCTTTATACAGAGCTCGATCGGTTTCGGCCTGGCCATCATCGCGGCGCCGGTGCTGTTCTTTATCGAGCCCCTCTTCGTGCCGGCGCCGATCACGGTCTCGGCGTTGACCCTGTCGCTGGCGAACGCCCGCCGGCATCGCCATGCCATCTCCTTCACCGGCCTGCGCGCGGCCATCGCCGGGCGCATACCGGGCACCGTGGCCGGCGGCCTGTTGCTGTTGCTGATCGACCAGCAGGCGCTGGCTTTGTGGATCGGCGTTACGGTTTTGCTGGCAGTGGTCGTGAGTCTCACCCGAATCCGGGTGCGGCCCACCAATGGCGCACTGTTCTCTGCCGGGTTCCTGTCCGGTTTCATGGGGACCAGTTCTTCCATCGGTGGCCCCCCCATGGCCCTGGTGCTGCAGCATGAGACGGGCGACTACATACGCGCCAACCTGGCGGCCTTCTTCGTCTTCAGTTGCGTGCTCTCGCTGGCGATGCTGGCGCTGGTGGGGCGCTTCGGTATGAGCGAGATCCTGTTGTCGCTGCCGCTGATGCCGGCGACCCTGGTGGGCTACTGGGTCGCCATGCGCACGCTCAAATACCTTCCCCTGGGGAGCGTGCGCCTGGGCTCGCTGCTGCTCTGCGCCCTGGCCGGCG
>JBBDSI010000322.1:0-3142 GCA_040905005.1 Pseudohongiellaceae bacterium | reverse complement strand
TTTTTTTTAACGCGGGCGCTGGTTCAGGCTTTCAGTGCCTTGACTGCCGCGTTCAGGCGGGACTTGTGCCGCGCCGCCTTATTCTTGTGAATGATGCCCTTGTTCGCCATGCGATCGATCACCGGGACCGCGTTGCTGTACGCCTCGCTGGCGGCACTGTGATCGCCTCCCGCTACGGCCGCATCCACTTTCTTGATGTAGGTGCGGACCATGGAGCGAAAAGACGCGTTGTGACGGCGGCGTTTTTCACCCTGCCTGGCGCGTTTGCGGGATTGCGGATAGTTTGCCAATTGTTGCTCCTGTGGTCGTGATAAGACCCAAAAAAGGCCTGTAAATCTCTGTGTCCAGCCGGCCCGCCACGTACATTTCCGGGGCCGGATTTTGAAGGAGCGGTACTATGCCGCGTTCGCCTGCCCATGTCAACAGCGCCAGCACCGCCCCGGTGGCGACAAAGTCAATGAAATCAGGCAGTAGTCGGACTGCACCCGCTATTCATTGACGCCCGCAAGCGGCTTCGCCTGCTGCCCGCGACCTGCGATAATGCGCCCCCAGAGCGGGCGTCCCGTCCCGCCACGCATTGCGACAGCAGCGACCCGGAACGCGCCCCCATGACAGACAGGCACCAGTCGCCGGAAGGCAACGGAATCGACCCGGCCCAGATCACGCCCGCCGCCGACAGCGGGCTGCTGCGGGCCAGTGGCATCACCGGATCGATGACCATGGTGTCGCGCATATTGGGCCTGGCGCGGGACATCGTCATAGCCCGCCTGTTCGGCGCCAGCGACGGCGCCGATGCCTTCTTTCTGGCCAACAAGATTCCCAATTTCATGCGCCGGCTCTTCGCCGAGGGGGCGTTCAACCAGGCCTTCGTCCCGGTCCTGTCCGAGTACCGCAGCACCCGCTCACACGCCGAGGTGCGCGAACTGATCAACGCCGTCGCCGGACGCCTGGGTGGATTCCTGTCCCTGCTGACCCTCATCGTCCTGCTGGCGGCGCCGCTGGTGGGGGTGCCGATCGCCTACGGCTTCACCGACGAGCCGGCGAAGTTCGCGCTCTTCGTCGAGATGCTGCGCATCACCTTTCCTTACCTGCTGCTGATCTCCATGACCGCCTTCTGCGGCGCGATCCTCAACAGTTACGGCCGCTTCGCGGTGCCCGCATTCACGCCGGCGCTGCTCAATGTCTCGCTGATCGGCTGCGCCGTCCTGCTGGCGCCCTCTATGCGGGTACCCGAACTGGCCCTGGCCTGGGGCGTCCTGCTGGCCGGTATCGTTCAGTTGCTGTTTCAACTGCCCTTTCTGGCGCGGCTCGGCCTGCTGCCGATCCCGCGCCCGGCGCGCGGCCACGAGGGCGTGCGCCGCATCGGCAAGCTGATGCTGCCGGCGCTGTTCGGCGTGTCGGTCAGCCAGATCAACCTGCTGTTGGACACGATGATCGCCTCGCTGCTGGTAGCCGGCAGCGTCTCCTGGCTGTATTTCTCGGACCGGCTGATGGAGTTGCCGCTTGGCACCTTCGGCATCGCCATCGCCATCGTCGTGCTGCCCAGCCTGTCCCGGCGCCACGCCGAGCAGTCCATGGCGGCCTTCAGCGAGACGCTGGACTGGGCGACCCGACTCATCTGCCTGATCGCCGTGCCGGCGACCCTGGCGCTGGTGCTGATCGCCGAGCCGCTGCTGGTGACCCTGTTTCAGAACGACAATTTCACCACCAGTGATGTCGTCAATGCCGCCGGCAGCCTGCGCGCCTATGCCTTCGGGCTCCTGGCCTTCATGGCCATCAAGATATTCGCTCCGGGGTTCTATGCCCGCCAGGATACGACCACGCCGGTGCGCATCGGTGTCATCGCCATGGTGGCCAACATGGTGTTGAACATCGTCTTCTTCCTCGCCGGCCTCGCCCATGTGGGCCTGGCGCTGGCGACCAGTCTGGCTGCCTTCCTCAATGCCGGCCTGTTGCTGGCGGGGCTGCGCCGGGCGGGCGTGTTTCGCTGGCAGCCCGGCTGGGGGCGTTTCGGCGCGCAGCTTTTACTGGCCAACCTGGTCATGGCAGGCTACCTGCTGTGGCTTGCCGGCGACTGGCAGGCGTGGCTGCAGATGGCGCTTTTCGAGCGGGTCGGCCGCCTGTCATTGCTGGTCGTTGGTGGTATTGTGCTCTACACACTGTGCCTGTTGGCCGCCGGCCTGCGCTGGCGCGATATTCACCGGTAAGATGATGGCAGCGAAACGCGTATTCACCTCCGACAATGTGCCCATGGTCTGGCATGTCTGCAACCTGCTCGAGCAGCATGACATCGCCGCCGAGGTGCGCAACGCCAATCTCTACTCGATCGCGGGCGAAGTGCCGCTGACCGAGACCTGGCCCGAGGTCTGGGTCACCCGCGCCCTGGACGTGCGCCGGGCCGAGCAAATCATTCGCGACATGGGCAGTCTGGACGCCGAGCCGGGGCCGGACTGGCAGTGCCCGCGCTGCGGCGAGAGCAATGGCGGCAATTTTGACATCTGCTGGCAGTGTCAGGCGCCGCGGGAAGAAGAGTCATGAGTCGCCGCGTTACGATTCTGTTGGCGGCGCTGCTGTTTGCGCTACCGGCCGTGCCCGCCGCGGCCTCGGGCGAATGCGTGGTGCTGCTGCATGGCCTGGCCCGGGTGTCGAACTCCATGGGCGAGCTGGAACGGAAACTCGGCCACTCCGGCTACAGCGTCGCCAATATCAGTTACCCGTCAACCCGGGAGCCACTGGACGTGCTCGCCAACGATGCCGTGGGCAGGGGGCTCGAGGCATGCCGGCAGACGGGGGCAGAGGTGATTCACTTCGTGACCCATTCCCTGGGCGGCATCCTGCTGCGCTATTACCACCAGAGCCAGGGCATCGCGGAACTCGGCCGCGTCGTCATGCTGGGCCCGCCCAACCAGGGTAGTGAGCTCGTGGACGGCCTGGACGGCGTGCCGGGATTCGGCATCCTCGGACCGACCGGTCGGGCTTTGGGCACCGAGCCCGAGGACATTCCCCGGCAGCTCGGACCGGTGGCTTTCGAGCTGGGGGTGATCGCCGGCGACGTCAACCTTAACCCGCTCAGCCTGTTCCTGATCGATGGGGCCAACGACAGCGTCGTCAGCGTGGAGTCCACGCGGGTGGAGGGCATGAA
>JBBDSI010000321.1:0-3154 GCA_040905005.1 Pseudohongiellaceae bacterium | reverse complement strand
TAGGGGACTGGTCGCTGGCGCACTTGATGCACAGGTCGGTATAGGGAATGGCCTGCAGCCTTGCCTCGGCGATGGGCTCACCGCAGCGGCTGCACTCCAGATATTCATCGTCCTCGATACGGCGCAAGGCCCGGTTGATCTGGCCTATCTCTTCCTTGGCATCCTCTTCCAGCGCCATGACCAGATTGTCATTCTCGGTTTCCTTGATCTGCTCATTGAAATTGGCACTGATCGGCTCATCTTTCTCATAGATGTGCTTGTGAGTTCGCTGCAGCCGGGCTTCGAGCTCCGCCTTGTGCTCCAGGAGTTCGCGCTTGATCTTGCCAATATCCATAGTTACCTCTCGAAGGATCAGGTCGTTGGAAACGTCAACAAAGGACCCTCTGAACTGATCAGCGGGCCCCTACACCGTAGATTAAAGTACTCAAGCTTGGAATAATACACCTTGACATGCCTCACGCCCCGAAACTATGCGCGAATTCAAGATTCTCACCCTGAATATACACAAGGGGTTCTCAATGGGAAATCGTCGATTCACACTGGAGCGAATTCGCGAGAACCTGCGCGAGACCGGCAGCAACCTGGTGTTCCTGCAGGAGGTCATCGGCGAGAATGAGCGCCATCGTGAAGCCATCACCGACTGGCCGGATACGAACCAGTTCGAGTTCCTGGCAGACACCGTCTGGGACCATTACGCCTACGGCAAGAACGCTATCTATCAGCATGGACATCACGGCAACGCCATATTGAGCGAGTTGCCCTTCACCGATTTCTGCAATGTCGACATATCGACCATGAGCTTTTCCCAGCGCGGCATCCTGCATGGCCAGATAGAAAACAGAGTGCACCTGCTCTGCGCCCACCTGGGACTGTTCGAGAGCGAGCGTCGCGAACAGATCCGCCGCCTGACAAACTATATGGAGACCAACATACCGGCCAGTGACCCCCTGATACTGGCCGGTGATTTCAATGACTGGCGCCGCACTGCGCATCGCATCATCAAGCGCCAATGTGGGCTGATCGAAGCGTCAGAGGTGATCAATCAGCGCCTCCCGGCGACCTATCCCGCAATGATGCCGATGCTGCCCATGGACAGGATTTACCTGCGGGGCTTTCGGGTGGAATCGACCCGAGTTCTTACAGGCCCAACATGGCGCCAGGTGTCTGATCATTGCGCGATAGTCGCCAACGTTGTCCTGGACTGATGAATACTAACCTCGACCTGATGCTGAGCCTGCTATTAAGCGCCGTGGCGACGATAATGGCTGCGGCGGCGGCCTACCACGCGCTGATGACCAAGCGCGACTCCCGCGCTGCGCTGGCGTGGATTGCTTTCAGCCTGCTGATCCCTTTCGCCGGTCCGATCGTCTATCTGATTTTCGGCATCAATCGCATCGGCCGCGCCGCCCAGGCCACCTACCAGGCCAGCGTGCCGGAAGACGCTTCCGATGCGTTCAGTCAGCCCGAAGCCGCGCAACTGCGACCAAGATCGCTGGTAGGCGAATCGGTCACCAACATGGGCCTGCGTTCCTGCGACGAGATCGCTATGCTGGAAGATGGGGAGGCCTGCTATCCAGCCATGCTGCGTGACATCGAAGAGGCTCAGGAGCGCGTCTATTGCTCGACCTATATATTCCAGTATGACGAGACCGGCAAGCAGTTCATCGCCGCCTTCCGCGCGGCCATGAACCGCGGCGTAGACGTGCGCGTCATCGTCGACGGACTCGGCGGCATCGCCTACCCACCCATCGCCGTGAACAAACTGAGGCAGGCCGGGATCCGCTTCGAGAGCTTTAATCCCATCACCCTCCTCCCGCCATCCCTGCATATCAACCTCCGCAATCACCGCAAGATGCTGATCGTGGACGGGAAAATAGCCTATGCCGGCGGTCAGAACATCGGCGACCGTCACCTGGTCAAGCGACTGGCCAACATGAACGCGACCCGCGACCTGCATTTTCGTCTCACGGGCAAGATCGTCGATGAGTTCGAACGCGCGTTTCTCAAGGACTGGAACCATGCCGCCGGCATCACCGACCCGGAGCCATTCCAGGCCAGCAACGTGAACAAGTCGACCTCGCAAATCTGGACACGACTAATACCGGACGGTCCCAACGATGACCTGGACAAGCTGACCAATCTGCTCGTGGGCATCATGTCCACCGCGCGGGACCGTATCTGGATAATGACGCCCTACTTCCTGCCCAGCTTCGACCTGGTGGGCGCCCTGGTGGCCGCGGAGTTGCGGGGTGTGGACGTCAAGATCATGTTGCCCGAGCGTACCAATATCCACCTCGCCCACTGGGCGGCGCTGCATAACCTGCAGCATATCCTCGACCGCGACCTCAAGGTCTACCTGCAGCCGGCGCCGTTCATCCACACCAAGGCGATCCTCATCGATGACAACTACTCCCTGGTTGGCTCGGCCAACCTCGACCCACGCAGCCTGCGACTGAACTTCGAACTGGTAGTCGAGGTATTCAGCGACGAATTCGCAACCCGGATGGAGGAGTATTTCGAGAAGCGGCTGGCCGAGGCGACGCTGCTCGACGAGGCGCGCCTGCAGGCCATGCCGGCCTGGGTGCGCACACGCAATGCCATCGCCTGGCTGTTCTCGCCCTATCTTTAGCCCGAACTATCCATGAACTCCCTACTTCGGACTATCTGCTCTTGACAGACATCAAAGCCCTGACAGACGATAGCCACTACACTGGGACGCTGGCGGCGAGCGCCCAATCAACCGGACCGGAGACGAGGCCATGTACAAGAAGATCCTGGTAGCAGTAGATCTATCCAATGATTCACAGAAGGTGATCGACGCCGCTGTTAACCTGGCGGGCGAAACGGGGAAACTGCATCTGGCGCATGTGGTCGAACCCGTGGCCGCGGCCTATAGCATGGACATCTACGCGGTGAATATCAGCGAACTGCAGCAGGAGGCGATCAATTTCGCCGAGGAGCGGCTCGAGAAAATCGGCAGCAAGATCGGCATCGAAAAGCAGCAACTGCACACGCTGCTGGGGGCTCCGGCGCCGGAAGTGCGCAACCTTGCCGCCGAGCTGGGCGCCGATGCCATCGTCATCGGCAGCCATGGACACTCGGGGTGGAAGATTCTGCTCGGCTCCACCGCCAACAAGGTGCTACACGGCGCCAC
>JBBDSI010000320.1:0-3164 GCA_040905005.1 Pseudohongiellaceae bacterium | reverse complement strand
GGCTGCGCGAGCGCCTGCCGCTACTCTACGCCGGCGAACGCCTGGTCTGCATCCCGGGCATCGGGCCGCTCAAAGACTGCGCAGCCAACCCGGAAGAAGAAGGCCTGGTCATAGACTGGCACGCCCCGGAGTTTTCCCTGCGACCGGTTTAAAGCCATACCCACACAGGCAACCCAATCGGTTATCTCTCGCCAAGGCGCCAAGCACGCCAAGGAAGGGTTTTGTCAGAGCACGCAGAAGAGGTCTGGAGACTTGCTGTTTTCCCCTCGGCGACCCGAAACCACTGTCCCCACCTTGGCGTGCTTGGCGTCTTGGCGAGAAAACTTCTGGCACCTTGCCGAGAGAAACACTGGAGATGCGCCGGCCCCGGCCCTGCGTCGAGGTTCCTCTCGAACGGAATAATGGTCTCTCGCCAAGGCGCCAAGGCGCCAAGCACGCCAAGGGTTTTGTGGTGTTCTGCGCCTCTGCGAGAATCCTGGCCCTAATCTGCAATCGGGAGACAAGTTTCAATTGTCCAGGGGAGGGTGTTCTGGTAGGCTGTAGTTCCATCTGTGAGAGTTCGCGCTCAGCGAACCGCTATCAAGTGGATGGGGCCCCAATGACACGTTATATCTTTATTACTGGCGGCGTAGTTTCTTCGCTGGGCAAGGGCATTACCTCCGCATCTCTTGCCGCCATTCTCGAAGCCCGCGGCCTCAAAGTTACCCTCCTCAAACTCGATCCGTACATCAACGTCGACCCCGGCACCATGAGCCCGTTTCAGCACGGGGAGGTGTTCGTGACCGAGGATGGTGCGGAGACGGATCTCGATCTGGGTCACTACGAGCGCTTCAGCCTCGCGACCATGACCCAGAAGAACAACTTCACCACCGGCAAGGTCTACGAGGAAGTCATCAGGCGCGAGCGCCGCGGCGATTATCTCGGCGCCACCATCCAGGTCATTCCCCATATCACCGACGAGATCAAGCGCCGGGTCAAGGAAGGGGCGGGGGATGCCGACGTGGCGCTGGTGGAGATCGGCGGTACCGTCGGTGACATCGAGTCCCAGCCCTTCCTCGAGGCCGTGCGTCAGTTGCGCGTGGAACTGGGCTCCGGGCGGGCCCTGTTCCTGCACCTGACCCTGGTGCCCTTCATCGCCACCGCCGGCGAGATCAAGACCAAGCCCACCCAGCACTCGGTCAAGGAGCTGCGCTCCATCGGTATTCAGCCGGACATCCTGGTGTGCCGGTCGGAGCAGGAGATCGACGAGTCCTCGCGCAGCAAGATCGCGCTGTTTACCAACGTGGAGCTGCCGGCGGTGGTCTCGCTGCCCGACGCCGACTCCATCTACCGCATTCCCTCGATACTCGGCGCCGCCGGCATCGACGAGATCATCGTGCGCAAGTTCCAGCTCGATTGTCCGGCCGCCGACTTCACGGAATGGGACCGCATCGTGGACTGGCAACTGCACCCGCAACAGGAAGTGAACCTCGCCATGGTGGGCAAGTACATGGAATTGCTGGATGCCTACAAGTCATTGAACGAGGCCATCATCCACGCCGGTATTCACACCCGCACCAAAGTCAACGTGCACTACATCGATTCGAACACGCTGCGCGAAGGGGACACCCACGAACTCGAGAACATGGATGCCATCCTGGTGCCCGGCGGCTTCGGTGAGCGCGGCGTGGAAGGCAAGATCAAGGCGGTGCAGTTCGCCCGCGAGAACAGGATTCCCTATCTCGGCATCTGCCTCGGCATGCAGGCGGCGGTGATCGAATACGCGCGTAACGTCGCGGGGCTCAGCGGGGCACACAGCTCCGAGTTCAAGACCGACTGCGAGCATCCCGTGATCGCGCTGATCAGCGAGTGGACCACCGCCAGCGGCGACAAGGAATTCCGTGACGCCGCATCCGACCTCGGCGGCACCATGCGCCTGGGCGGACAGAAGTGCCTGCTCGATACGGACTCCACCACCTACGCCTGCTACGGCAAGGAGGCGATCATCGAGCGCCACCGCCATCGCTACGAGTTCAACAACGATTACCTCGAGGTGCTGCGCGACGCCGGCCTCAAGCTGGTGGGCAAGTCCGCCGACGGCATGCTGGTGGAGGTGGTCGAGGTGGCGGACCATCCCTGGTTCGTCGGCTGCCAGTTTCACCCGGAATTCACCTCGACCCCACGCAGCGGTCACCCGCTATTCACCGGTTTCATCAACGCCGCCAACAAACACCGCCAGCAAGTGGATGTCGCCAGCGATGGGTCCGGCGAGTCGGTGGCACCGGTAACGAACAGCGTCGCCGCCGCCAGTTCCGCCCGGGCGTGAACGGCGCGCCCGTCCAAAGCTGGGTCTAAAGCTGGAAAGCACGGTAGACCATGACTGACAAGACCATCCCGATCGCCGACATCGCGCTCGCCAACGACCGCCCCTTCGTGCTGTTCGGCGGCCTCAATGTACTCGAGTCCCGCGACCTGGCCCTGCAGGTGGCCGAGCGTTTCTGTGAAGTCAGCGCCAGGCTGGGGATTCCCTACGTATTCAAGGCCTCGTTCGACAAGGCCAACCGCTCGTCCAAGGATTCCTTTCGCGGCCCGGGGCTGGAGCGCGGCCTGACCTGGCTGGCGGACGTGAAGCAGCAATTCGGCGTGCCCATACTCACCGACGTGCACGAGCCACAGCAGGCGTTGCCGGCGGCGGAGGTGGCGGATGTCATTCAACTGCCCGCCTTCCTGTCGCGCCAGACCGACCTCGTCGTCGCCATGGCGAAGACCGGGGCGGTGATCAACATCAAGAAGGCCCAGTTCCTGGCGCCCGAGGAGATGCGCCATATCCTCGGCAAGTTCGAGGAGGCCGGTAACGACAAGCTCATTCTCTGCGAGCGCGGCAGCAGCTTCGGCTACAACAACCTGGTGGTGGACATGCTGGGCTTCGCGGTCATGAAGGCCTTCGGCTACCCGGTCATGTTCGATGTGACCCATGCCCTGCAACAGCCCGGCGGCCGGCCCGACAGCGCCGGCGGGCGCCGCGCCCAGGTCACCCAACTCGCCCGCGCCGGCCTCTCCCAGGGCCTCGCGGGCCTGTTCCTGGAGGCCCATCCCGACCCGGACCAGGCCCTCTGCGACGGCCCCTGCGCCCTGCGCCTGGACGCCCTCGAACCCTTTCTGCAACAAATGAAGGCACTGGACGA
>JBBDSI010000319.1:0-3176 GCA_040905005.1 Pseudohongiellaceae bacterium | reverse complement strand
GCGCCAAGAGCCAGCATCTTGAACCAGTATACCGGCAGAAAATAGATCTTGGTGGCAACGCCACAGGCCATAAACACGCCGGTAGCGAGCAGTACGATCAATGCCCAGACGAATAGCCTGTGCGCACGATCGACCACAGTCCGGGCCGGCACATCCGTCAGCAGCAGTCCCAGCAGGCGGCCATCGCTGGCCAGCACGCTGCCACCCAACACGGCCAGCCCCAGGAGGTGGATCGCCTCGACGAAGGCGAAGGCCGCCCCCCAGGTCTTGCCGACGTAGCCGAACCACGTCGTCTCCGACCAGATGAAGAGCGGTTCCAGGCCGACATAAATGGACGAACGCAGATCACTGTATCCCAGCATCAACGCCAGCAGGATGACCGCGGCGGCGATGACCGTGCGCGTGTAGTTGGTGAATAAAGCGAATGGCATGGTTGCTCTCCTCACGAATCCGCTAGAAACGTGTCTGGCCATCGACGCAGCCTGCCATCACGGACATGAAGGCACCAGGCTGCCGCTCGCAATCGAACCAGTCATAGGCGATGAAGCGCCCACAGATGACGATAATGCTCCAGAAGGCCAGCGACAGCATTGCGCCCTGACGAATGCGGCTTGGCGCCTTCGAATCATTTTCCCAGGTAGCCACGGACTCGTTCATCCGCTTGTGGAACAGCCAGGCATTCACCGCGGCACAGACCAGCAGGACCATCTTGATGCGGAACCAGATACTCTGTGTGGAGCGCACGGGGACCGCATAAAAGAGGAGAATGCCGGTGGCGAACATCACGGTGAAGCCGATGATCATGGGCCAGGTCAGCCGCGAGGCAACCTGACTGGCCGGTACGTTAGTGAAGGCGAGCCCCAGCATGCGGAAGTCGATGACGAACAGCGTACCGAGACTGACCATCAGAAACAGCACATGGGTGGACTCCACCCAGTTGTACATGTAATAGGATTCATGCAGCAGGGTGCTCCAACTTGTGTCGTCCAGCATCACCGCCAAATTGTAGACCAGTTCGTTAAGCACTAGAGAAACCTCCGACGCCTTCTTTCACGGGCATTTTATTGTCAGTCAATCAGCCTTGCCGGAATCACAGCCCGGCCTCCGCCGGAGCGTGCCGGGGTAGGATCATGAGCTGTGGTTCCGGGTGTAGTGGCTGAAAATTATTGTTGTGTGGCGCTTCTGCCAACCGCCTTCCGATTGTCGAATTCGAGGCAGTCTATCCGAAAGCCCGGTGGCACAGTTTGCGTTCGATCAACGAAACGCCAGTTCCGTGCTGGTGGGCGAAGCGCGTATTATCCAGTTATAAGCCTGTTCTTGTTGTTGTTTTTACCATCAAGACGCAGCACGTCCCCAGGGACCGCAGCGTAGCGCCTAAGAATACTCCATCGGCGTTCGTAAAATCCACTCCGGGCAGTGCGGATTGCTGCCAGCACCGGCAAACCGCGGGGTCGAAGCCTCAGGCTCCCCGCATCTTCTTGCGATACTCCGATGGCGTCACGCCCTTGAGTTCTCGAAAGGCGTTGTTAAACGGCGTGATGGACTGATAGCCGACAGTCAGGGCGACCGTCAGTACCGGCACGTTCTGGTTATTCTTGTCCGCCAGGGCCTTGCTCGCATCCTCGATACGATACTGATGTAGCATGGCATTGAAGTTGCGAAACCCCAATTGCTTGTGAATAAACGCGCGCAGGCGATATTCCGGCACATTCAGCTTCCTTGCCAGTCCCGCAATGGTCAGGCCTGCCTCGCGGTAAAGCTGGACGTCCTTGAAAGCCCGGTCGAAACTCTCCACGTCGAAGGTGGCACCACCCTCTTCCATCGGCACTTCGCTGCGCTCCGTGACCTTGCGCACCATGTAACTGAGAGAGACGAAATCGAAGTGCATGGCGGCGATCAGCATGCCGAGGGTCAGAATGGCAATAGCGTAGACAATCACCGCCTGCTCGGTGGCATTGCCTGCCGACCCGCCCGGCAGAAGGAAGTTTTCCACGAAGACGACGCTGAAGAGTAACGCACCCTGCAGGCCGATGATGAACCAGCGAAAGACACGGCGGTCTTCCACCAGGTCGCTGCGCCAGCCCTTCAGGGTCCAGTAGATAGCGAAGGCGACGAAGAGCAGTTGCAGCACGTCCATGGCCACCGATAACAACGCGAGCGCGGACCCGGACTGCAGCGTGGCGCCGGACAGAGTCAGCAGGCTGATAATGAAATCGAGCACGACCTGGATAGCGAAGGCAATGGCGAGGGGAATGGGAAACCGCGATCGCTCCTGAAAAATCAGGAAGCAGTAGATCATGAATAAACCGCAGATGGCGCTGATGCCGGTATTGAGCAGCAGGCTCCAGCCGCTCAGGTCGACCCGAAATGGCGGCTCGATGTTGGAGCCACTCATCCCGCTGACCAGATAGAACACGATAAAGATGGCCAGCACGGCAAAGACGCGGGCGCTGGCTGCCCGCGGCTCGGTCTTCAGATAGCCGGTCGCCAGCAGTAATACAGAGAGAATGGCGACAATCTGGGCGGCGAACAGCAACAGGGAGTTAGGCACTGATCAATCCTGGCTTGGGGGAGTCGGGCTGCAGAGAACATACCCGAAGATTTTTAAAAACACAAAAGCGGCAGCGAGCCAACTTCACCGGACCAAAAAAAGCGGCGATGAGCGCCCATTGCCGCTCTTTATGGCTGGCTTTATGGCTGGTCATCCACATCGTCCCGGCGCTTACGCCAGCGGCTCTCCATTTCTTCAATCACCCGGTCCACGCCGGGTTCCGCGGCCGGGTCGTGTTGCTCGAAGAGATTGATCATGCGCTCCGAGCGTCGACCGAGTTGTAAAACGCGCTCAAAATACGAACCGGGGCCGTGACTCTGCAGAACCACATCCAGCACGAATGCCGGCACCGACAACAGGCTCAACGCCAGGTCACGAAAGGCATCGACGTACAATTTCAACTGAAAGATCAGGAAACGGCGGAGTTGCGGCCAGAAGCGCGCGGTTTTTCTCGCCGGCACGCCCGGCGTGGGTTTGTTCGACACTGAGGGCTGCACTCCGATTGCAAAGGGCTTCATGGCATCTATCCTGCGGCAGGCGCGATTTCTTGAGCGTCCCGGCAATAAAATGGGGCTCGTCCGCGGAATTTATGGGCTCACAGAGAAGATATTTCCTCTCGCCAAGC
>JBBDSI010000318.1:13972-19310 GCA_040905005.1 Pseudohongiellaceae bacterium | reverse complement strand
ACCTCATCGCCGTGATTCAGGCCGAATCCACCGAGGCCCTCAGCCGCATCATCGATCGCATCGGCAACCTCGACGGCATCGAGCGCACCAACTCCAGTGTGATTCTGGAGACCAAGTTCTCGCGTTAGCCTACCCGTCTCACCAGTCGTCCGTCGCGAGGGCGTGCCCTGAGGCGGCCCGCAAGCCTGCAGGGACACGGGCCTGAGGGCGACGCAGGAGCCAAAGCCGAGCAGGAGGAACGTTGAAATATCCGGGACAGGTGTCAAGGGTGCAAGCAGCAAGCCCAACGAACACAAAAGCTGGAAAGCAAAAAACGGGGAGATTCGATCGAATCTCCCCGTCCTCTGTCCCGCGGCACCAGCAGTGGCGCTTGTTGAATCCCGCGGGGGTGGCGCACCGGGCCGGGAGGCGCCGGTGGCCAAACGGTTACCGCTTAGGAATCGGTGTCAGAACTATTATCCTCTGATTACTCAGTATTTCCCTCATCGGCGTCTTCTATGAACCCATTGTTATTGGTATCGCCATCGACGAAGCCGTCGCCGTTTCCGTCGAAAGGTACTGCTTCCGAGGTCACAGTGAGGCCACGAACATGCTCCAGGCCCAGCAGACCGCCATACCAGTCGTTGATAACCAGCGGGTCGCCGCCGGGATTGGTGAGAATCAGGCCCAGTTGGTAGGTACCCGCCGGCAACGCGCTCACATCGACGGCGTCAATGGCGAACAGTACGGTTTTTTCTTCGCTGGCTTCGTTGCTTACCGGTAGTACGATGGCATCGGTCAGCACTTCGCTGGTACCGGTAGAGCTGTCGTCAGAGGACTCGTCGCTGCCGTCGTCGGAGGACTCGTCGCTGCCGTCATCGGAGGGATCGTCGTTGCCATCGTCAGAGGATTCGCCACTGCCGTCGCCGGAAGAATCGTCGCTGTCATCGTCCCCTGCCTCCGGAGTCGGTGCGAAAACCACGACATAGGCATCCACCTCGCCGGATGTGATGAGCTCGGACCCCCGCGGAAACACGACGCTTATCTCCAGCGGATCACCGGTGTAGTAAATGCTCCGGTCTGTAAGAATTCGTCCCATGATGCCGTCTGAGGCGTTACCGACGCCGATATTCCTGGACTGGCCGAAACCCTTGGCATTTCCGTTGGCATTTTCGTTGGCATTACCGCTGGCATTTCCGCTGGCATTTCCGCTGGCATTTCCGCTGGCATTTCCGTTGGCATTTCCGTTGCCCTGGCTGTTGCCCTGTGCGGCCCCTATCTGAGAACCGACAACCAGTACCAGGCCGAGCATGACTGTAATGAGTGGCTTGAATCGATGCATGGCGTGAACTCCTTATTGCAAACCTGATGGGCGCCGGGTTGCAAACCTGATGGGCGCCGGAATTGGCGCGAACCAAATCAGCATGCAACAAAACGGCGCGATGCTGTTGTGACCAGCCTCTCACTTTAGCCAGATAAGCCGTTTCTGCTGCAACGATCGAACTGCGGCTGCCTAATCGGTACATACTTCCGATTCACCCCCATGCCTCTCGAAAACCGGTCGATGAGCGTGATGATCGCGTGATTCGTACGGACCTTGCGCGCAGCTCATGCCATCATTGCCCCTTACCGGTGTTAACCCTTGGTGGCTCAGTCCCCGGCGATCGATTAAAATTTCCCCGCGGTTTACGGTAAGCTGGCTGCATTTCATTACATCCGCACATCCGCGGCGTTGCGCCGCAAGGACCGACCCATGTTCACGGCCCGAATACCAGTCTTTTTCCTGTTGTTACTCATTGCCGGCTGTGGCGAAAGTCCGCAACAGCCCGGCACTGTGCAGACCACCATCGACACCCCCATGGCCGCCTCAGAAAAGGCCGCCGCGACGGGCACGGACGAATCCCTCGCCGAGACCGCCCGCCTCAACGCCTGGTTCAACGATCAGAACGAGGAACGCCTCACCTTCAGTCCCATCGAACTGACCATGCTGGGCCGCAAGACGCAGTATGACGAGATCGACCAGATGTCCATCGCGGCCCAGCGCGAATACCTGGACTGGTTCGCCGCCAGCGTCGCCGAGATGGAGGCGCAGTTCGACTACGAGCTGCTGGACTTCGAGGCCAAAACTTCCTACGACCTGTGGCGCTACATTTACACGCGTAACCGCGACGCCTTCGACTTCTTTCACCACGAGTACATCTTCGAGCAGATGGATGGCGCCCACTCCTTCCTGCCGGTGGTACTGCTGAACTACCACAGCGTCGCCTCGATCGACGACATGCAGGCCTACATCACCCGCATCGGAGGCATCGCCCGCGCCCTGGGCCAGCAGCTCGACTGGGCGCAGACCAATGCAGAGCGCGGCGTGCGCCCGCCGCGTTTCGCCTATGAACTGGTGATCGACGAGGCCGAGGGCCTGCTGGACGGGGCGCCGTTCACCGACAGCGACGGTGTCGCGCCGCTGTGGGCCGATGTCCAGAGCAAGATCCAGGGCCTGGCGGACAACGCGGGCATCGACGCGGACACGGCGGCGAACCTGCGCGAGCAGGCCCGCGCCGCCCTGGTGAATGAGCTGCAGCCGGCCTACACGTCCCTCGTCGCCTGGCTGGAGCAGGATCTCGGCAATACCGACGCCGAGCCCCAGGGTGTGCACGCGCTGCCCGATGGCGAGAACTATTACCGGCAGATGCTCTCCTTCTATACCACTACCGATCTCAGCGCCGAGGAGATCCACCAGATCGGACTGCAGGAGGTGGAGCGCTTGAGCGCGGGGATGGAGGCCATCAAGGACGAGGTGGGCTTCGTGGGCACCATGCAGGAGTTCTTCCGCTTCATCAACACCGACGAGCAGTTCTTCTACTCGAACACCGACGCAGGCCGGCAGCAGTTCCTGGCCGACTCCGCGGCCTTCCTCGCCGACATCGAGGCGGTGCTGCCGGAATACTTCGGCATCCAGCCGCAGGCCGAGTTGGTGGTGAAGCGGGTGGAGGCCTTCCGCGAGCAGGACGGCGCCCCGGCGCACTATTATCCGAGCAGCGAGGATGGCAGCATCCCCGGCGTCTATTACGCGCACCTGTCGGACATGACTGCCAATCCGAACTACGAGATGGAGTCGGTGGCCTACCACGAGGGCCTGCCTGGCCATCACATGCAGATCGCCATCGCCCAGGAGCTGGAGTCGGTGCCGGACTTCCGCGGCCAGTTTTTCTTCAACGCCTATACCGAGGGCTGGGGTCTGTATTCGGAGCAGTTGGCTTATGAGATGGGCCAGTACCGCGACCCCTATTCCAACTTCGGCCGCCTGTCCAACGAGATGTGGCGCGCCGTGCGCCTGGTGGTGGACACCGGCCTGCACGCCATGGGCTGGTCCGAGCAGCAGGCCATCGACTTCTTCGCCGAGAACGCCGCCACGCCGCTGCCGTCCGTCATCGCCGAGGTGCGCCGCTACCTCGTCCTCCCCGGCCAGGCCACCAGCTACAAGATCGGCATGTTGAAAATCCTGGAGCTGCGCGAGCGCGCGCAGACCGAGCTGGGCGAGAATTTTGACATCCGCGACTTCCACGACGTCGTCCTTGGCGGCGGCGCCCTGCCGCTGGAGATACTGGAACGGCGGGTTGTTAATTATATCGATTTGGCGGGTCGCGGTCAGGAGTTTCTGTAAGCAGTTCTTTATTCGACGCCAACTACGCGTACATGGAGTTGTTTTGTCCGAGCCAACCCCCGCTGTGGGAGTCACCGAGAAGATTGCCGTCGACTCCTCGCCGCAAAGCCTGCAGCGGGCCGCCGCCGTGCTGCAGGCGGGCGGTACCGTTTTCCTGCAAGAGATAGACCTGGCGCTGAGTGTGCGCGAGGACGTCTTGCGCTGCGCGGTGCGAGACTTCGAGCCACTGGCGCATCGCTGCGCGGTCGAGTACGAGGTGCTGGTGGAGAACGGTCGCCGGGCACTCGAGGCAACGGCATTTGCGGCCTATTTGCCGCCGCTGCCACGGCGCTGGATCGTGGTGGACGCGCAGGGCGCCGCGCCGGATATTCTCTGGACCGCGCCATGATGCGGCCCATCATCGGCTATCACCGCGACGACCAGTCGGACTGGGTGGCCGAACTCGCCTGCGGTCACAATCAGCACGTGCGCCACGACCCGCCCTGGTTCAGCCGTCCCTGGACTGAGACCGCGGCCGGCCGCGAGTCGATGCTGGGCTACCAGCTCGAGTGCAGGAAATGTGATGAGGGCGCGCCACGTGATCACGACAGTCAGCCTGCATCGGGCTATTCGGGGCAGGTCTGAAAACTGGCTTTGCGGGTTATTTTATGGGGCAGTTGCAGGCCAGTTAAGGAGAGACCACCCACGTGATCCTGATTAGTCTGGCCGTAGCTTTCAGTGTAGGTTTGTCCCTGCTTGTCAGCGTAGTAGCCGGCTTCGGGCTGTTTATTCTCTCGTTCAACGCCTACCCGTTGTCTGCGCTGATACTGCTTCCCGCGTTGCTTGGCCTGCTAGGCACGATCGGACTCTACCTGGCCTGGTCGGGAGAACAACAGCCCAAGTCGGCGCGGCGCCTGCATACAGAAATTGCTCTGCTTGTCGCGGGGGAACTCGGCGCGCTGGCCTTGCTGGCCATGTACTACGGGTGGTTCCTGGCAGGCATTCAACAGACGGGCCTCTTCATTACTGTCCTTTACCTTGCCTTGCCGATCATGCTTCTCGGTGCCGGCCTGATCGTTCGCGCCGCGCTCGCGCTGCGCCAGCGGCCTGCGTGTGGTTGGCAGGCCTGGCAACCGGCTGGCCTGGTGCTGGTGGCCTGTGTGGGCTTGCTGCTGCTGCGTATCGGTGGGCAGGAAGCGGTGATGGCCTGGTACGGACGCGGCCTGGTGAGCGCCGCCTATGCCTCGGCGGAAGAGATCGCCGGCGACAGCAGCTATTGTGTGATTGACCGCGATGGCGCGCGCAGTTTTGAGGAGCTGGACAGGCGTCGCCTGCTACTCGAAGCTGTCGAGAAGCGGTTGGGTTTTACCGGCATGAATCAACCTCCGGTCAGCGCCCATTTCGGCATCGCGGTCGACGGGCGAGCCTACTGGTGGAGTTTCCGGCAAAGGCAGTTCCTGCCATTCTCTCGGGGCTACTATTCGTATCTGCAGACGCGCGACTGCCCCTACGATTACTGAGCGACTACCGCTGCACGGCGTGTATTCAACGAGCTCATTCGCCCAGTCGCAACAGATTGTCGCACTTGTTTCCAAAGCGGAGTTGAAATCAACAGTTGAAGCCGCCTCCTGACATTTTTATCAACCCTTCGGCTTGCGCGATGTTGCTTTCGCAGGTGCTTTGGCGGGCCTCTTTCTTGTGGGGGATTTGGCCTTTACT
>JBBDSI010000318.1:4090-13872 GCA_040905005.1 Pseudohongiellaceae bacterium | reverse complement strand
TGCTTTCGCAGGTGCTTTGGCGGGCCTCTTTCTTGTGGGGGATTTGGCCTTTACTCTAGTTTCCCTTTCTTCCTTTTTTGGTTTAGGGAGTTCTGTCGCCGTCGAGGAACCATTGCTCTCTTCCATTTTAGGTTTAGAGAGTTCCGTCTTGATCGAGGAACCATCGCTTTTTCCCTTCATTGAATCCTCTGGCCCCGTATCGGGATGGGGCTGCGAGGGTTCAGTAACCTTTTGAACAGCCAGCTTAATGGAATTCGCAACTTTGTTTCCCGCACTTACGATGAATTTACCCAGCTCATTCCTGTCCTCCGGGTCCGCGATCTCGGTAATATTTGACTTGTAAGCAGCGGGAACCACGATCATGTCGGGACCGATGCTTAAATTGTCTGTTTCCACTTCAATCTGAACCTTCCTGTTTCCAAACAGAATGATTTCATGAATGATGCCACTTTTGGCAATTACATTGACATCCTGAAGTTCGCCCAGATGTTCGCCATCCTGAGTGACGACCTTGGTACGTTTCAAGTACCTCAAGCTACTGCTATCGAGACCCTCAGGTAGCGCTTCCAAAGCGGCTTTTTTTGCAACGATCACAACACTTTTCCCCAGCTTGTGAATGTTTTCAAAACTGATGAATCTTTCGTTGTCTGTCTCAGGGGATTTCGACGAGAGAGATATCCCTTTAATGCGACACGTTTGCCTATCAAAATAGACATTACTTACATGGCCCAACCGCTCCCCCTCATCATAGGAAACAACCAAATTTTTATGGAGATCTGATACTCTTTCTTTGTATTTCATTTTGCGGCCTTTTTTTGAAATCTGAGTGGGTTAATAGTGTTTCTGTCGAAAATGTAACTCAGGGGGACGACGGATGCCATGCAATCGGAGTAGCATTTTGAAACAGCACTGGGTGTGAGCCCGCCGTGGTAGGTAAAAGAAGTGTGGCATGATTGTGGCGTTCATGGTGTTGCAGGGCCGGGCAGCCGAACGAGCGCTTGACCTTGCTCCCGCGCAAGACAGCAGGGCGATCGTCGATGGCTTGCGACCAACAAGCTCTTTCTGTACCAAATCGGCGCCTGGCCCGAGCACGAATATCTTTCATGCGGAGACGAGTGCGGGCCGGCGCTGGAGAAAATCCGTGATGCGCTCATAGGCCAGGCCGAATTCCAGCACCCGCCGGTCGGCTCCGTAAGGCCCCATGATCTGCATGCCCATGGGCAGGCCGGCGGCGTTGAAGCCCGCCGGCACGTTCAGCACCGGCAGTCCGCCCAGGCTGCCGGGGATGACCGACTCCATCCAGCGGTGATAGGTGTCCATGGCGCGGCCCTCGATCTGACCCGGCCAGTGACTGTCCTTGGCGAAGGGGAAGACCTGCGAGGTGGGCAACACCAGATAGTCGTACTCACGGAACAGACGCGCCAGCTCCCGGTACCAGTCTTCGCGGATGAGCCTGGCCGCGGCCACGTGCTGCTCACTCAGGGTCATGCCGTGCTCGATCTCGTAGATCAGCTCCGGTTTCAACAAGGCGCGTTGCTCGGGATCATTGTAGAAGTTCAGGTAGCCATCACGGCCGCTGTGGCGCAGCGTGACCCAGCAGCGCCAGAGTTGTGCCGGGTCGAAGCGTGGCTGAATCGCCTCGACAGTGGCGCCGGCGTCTTCGACGGTGGCCAGCGCCGACTCGCACAACCCGAGGATGCCGTCCTCCATGGCGAGGTAGCCGTCGAAGTCGCCGAACCAGGCGAGGCGCAGGCCGCGCAGGTCGCGCGGCGAGAAGTCATCGCCCACCGGATTGACCGCGATGGTCTGTAACAGACGGATGGTGTCGGCGGTGTTGCGTCCCATGGGCCCGGACGTGGACAGCGCCCGCTCGGGTCCATCGCTGGCGCGCATCACATTCGTGCCGGGACGGAAACCGATGACGTTGTTGAAGGCGCCGGGATTGCGCAGCGAACCCATCATGTCGGAGCCGTCCGCCACCGGCAGCATGTGCGTGCCCAGCCCGGAGGCGGCGCCGCCGCTACTGCCGCCGGCGGTCTTTGTCGGGTCCCAGGCGGAGCCGGTGGCGCCGAAGAGGGGATTATAGGACTGCGAGCCCAGCCCGAATTCCGGTACGTTGGTCTTGCCGATGAAGATCGCGCCGGCGCGGCGCAGACTGGCGGCGAGCGTTCCATCCGCATTCGCCACGCGGTCGGCATACAGGCGCGAGCCGGAAGTATACGGCAGCCCGGCCACAGGGGTCAGGTCCTTCGCCGCGTGCGGCATACCGTGCATCCAGCCGGCATACTCGCCGCGGGCGAGGGCCCGGTCCGCCTGCCGCGCCTGTTGCAGCAGCTCATCGTCCGGGAGCAGGCTAATGATGGCGTTGTAGACGGGGTTGTAACGATGGATACGCGCCAGGTAGGCCTGCATCACTTCCGCGCAACTGACGTCGCCTTCACGGATCGCCCGCGAAAGGGTCAGGTCGTCCATCGCCGTGATGTCGGCGGGCAGGCTGGCGGCGAACAGCGAGCGACCCAGCGATAGGGGAAGCGCCCAGGCGGCGGTGGCGCCGAGGCCGGTGCGGAGAAAGCGTCTTCGATCCATGGCGGGCTCCTGGCTGGATTATGATTGTTGTTGGCCGGAAATGTAGCAATATTATCGCGGTAACCCAAGCGTGTCCGCCGTTGCGGTGCGATTCGGCCTGCCGCTGAGGCAAAGGCGGCGGACGTGGTCGGTGCATTTGCGTCATCCCCGGGCGAGGGACATAATCGATCCAGAGCACAATCGAGGACCCTCCCATGACCGATTCCAGCACACCATCCGGCATCGACCGGCGCCGCTTTCTCCGCACCAGCCTCGGCGTGGGCGCCGCCCTGGGCGCGCTGGCCACCACCGGCTCCGCGCCGGCCATCGCCCAGTCGCGCGCCTCCCGCCCGGTGGTGATCAGCTCCGCCAATGGCTACATCTATACCAACGGCGGCAGCGAGACCTGCGTGGAACGAGCCTTTCGCCTCATGACCGAAGGCACCGATGTGCTCGAGGCACTTGTGGCCGGCGTCAACATCGTCGAACTGGACCCGCAAGACTCCAGTGTCGGCTACGGCGGTCTGCCGGACGCCAACGGCAACGTCACCCTGGACTCCTGTTGCATGCACGGCCCGCTCAAGCGCGCCGGCGGCGTGGCTGCGCTGCAGGGCGTGCGCACGCCCGCGAACGTGGCCAAGGCGGTGGCGGATAACACGGATCATCATCTCATCGTTGCCGAGGGTGCCCAGGAGTTCGCCCGGCTCATGGGCTTTACGATCGAGGATGACCTCAATACCGAGCACTCGCGCCAGCGCTATCTGGAGTGGCGCCGCCGCATCGACCCGTCCCACTACCCCGACCCGGAACGCCAGGCGCGGATGACGCCCGAGACGCCTGTGGCGATTGATAGAGAAAAGTACCGCCACTTTCAGGACCGCAGCCTGCAGGTGGCGCGGCAGATGGCGGCGGAGGGCCTGATCGATCCGGAACACCTGTACGGCACCATCAACTGCAACGGCGTCAATGCCAACGGCGATGTCTGCGGCGTCACCACCACCTCCGGCCTGGCCTGGAAGATTCCCGGGCGCGTCGGCGACTCGCCGATCCTCGGCGCCGGCCTCTATGTACACAACGACTTTGGCGCCGCCGGCTCCACCGGCCGTGGTGAGGCCAATCTCTACAACCTGGCCTCCTTCCTTGTGGTGGAGCTGATGCGCCATGGCGCCGATCCCAAGGACGCCGGCATGGCCGCCCTGCGCCGCATCCGCGAGAATACCGAGAGTCGGCTGTTGAATGACGAGGGCGAGCCCACCTTCAACGTCAACTTCTATGTTCTGGGCAAGGACGGTCGCCACGCCGGCGTGGCCTTCTACGGCACCGGCAGTGACGGCAGTCAGCGCCACTACGCCGTGTGCGATGAGAACGGCGGCCGCCACGAACCCATCGAAGGGCTGATTCGCTAAAGGATGGACATGTTAATTAGCAACATCCGACTCACCTTACTTTTACCTTTTTTAATACTAGCCGCCTGCGGTGGCGAGGAAGTGTCGCAGGTCGGTACCGCCATCGAGAACGTCACCGTGATCGATGCCGTCAACGGCGTACGCCCGAACCAGACCGTGATCTTCAGCGGTGACCGTATCGTCGCCGTGCAGTCAGCCTCTATTCCGGTGGAGGCAGGTGAGACCATCAATGGCAGCGGCAAGTTCCTGATCCCCGGCCTGTGGGACTTTCACGTGCACCTGACCTATGACGAGCGACTGGTCGAGGCCATGCCCGCCCTGTTCCTGGCCTGGGGCATCACCAGCGTGCGCGATACCGGCGGCTTGCTGGAAGAAGTGCTGCCGGTGGTGGCAGCCATGGAAGCCGAGGGTGCGAGGGCGCCACGTGTCTTTTATGCCGGGCCGCTGCTGGACGGTGAGTTCGTCGTCTACGATGGCGATGGCCGTCCCGAGATCGGCACGCCGGTGCCCACAGCGGACGCGGCGCGGCGCATCGTCGGCGAGCTGCACGAGGCCGGGGTGGATTTCATCAAGGTCTACGAGATGGTGACCCCGGGAGTGTTCGAGGCGCTTGTCGCCGCCGCCGAGGCGCTGGACCTGCCCATCGATTCCCACGTGCCCTTGGCGTTGCGGGCGCGTGAGGCCGGTCCCCGCGTGGATTCAATCGAGCATCTGCGCAACATCGAGATGGACTGCGCCGCCAATGCCACGGCCCTGCATGCCGAACGCCTGGCGCAGCTGCGCAATCCGGATGCTCTCGCCGGCGCCGACCTGCGCACCTCCCTGCACAGCCTGCAGCGCATTCCCGCGGTCAACAACTACGATGCGGTCGAGTGCGACGCCGTCATCGCGGCGCTGGCCGACACGGTCATGGTCCCCACGCTGCGCCTGAATTCCTTCGGCCTGGCACCACCCTATGCCCGCCGTGACTGGGAACAGGCCCTGACGCGATTGCCCCCGGACGTGCGCAGTGACTGGCAGGCACAGGGCGAGCAGCGCGCTGCGCAGGGCCCAGGGGATACCACCTTCGCCGAGTGGAGCCTGTTCCTGACCCGGCGCATGCACGAGGCCGCCGTGCCCATCGGCGCCGGCACCGACACGCCCATCAATCTCTCGATCCCCGGCTACAGCCTGCACGCGGAACTGGCCATGCTGGTCAGGGCCGGCCTGTCGCCACTGGAGGCCATCGCGGCCGCCACGCTGGAACCCGCGCGCTACTTCGGCCTGGAGGAGACCATGGGCAGCATCGAAGTGGGCAAGGTCGCCGACCTGCTGCTGCTCGATGCCGATCCGCTGGCGGATATCGACAACACGAAACGACTCGTCGGCGTCTTCAGCAAAGGCCGGCGCGTTTTCAGCGACTGACGATGGTCCGCCACCGACCGGAAAGCGCTGGTGTAACAACAGCGTGGTGCTGAAGTTCATTCCGTCGGACTGAGTTCGCATTAACGCGTGATTCAGATTCCTCCTTGGATACTGTGCGCAATGGTGGCGGAGTCAATGACTCCGCTATCCGGATTCAGCACAGGAGAACGCGCCATGAAGACAACAACACTGACTCTCATGACAATGGCTCTGTTACTGCTCGGCGCCACGAGCGCCCATGCTGATGACCGCGACGGTCGCTATATACGTGGCGATAGCGACGGCTGGCGTCTGGGTGAACGCGTGCGGGACGGCTATGCCATTTACCGTCGCAGCGGTCGCGGCTGGTATCGTGTGCCGGGTTCGGCCATCGACCTGGCGGACGGCTGGGCCCTCGGCAGCAGGCGCGAGAGTGGCGGCTACGCCATCTATCGCTGGAATGGCCGTGGCTGGGACCAGGCGCCGGGCGGTGCCGTGGAGATCGGCGGCAGCTATCGGCGTCCCTGGGTCATCAACAATCGTGGGCAGCGCTACCTCTGGAACGGCTATGAGTGGCGGCCCGATTACGGATTTCATCAGCCCCGTGACAAGCGTTATGCGAGGGGCTTCGGGCGCGATCGCGATGACAGGGATCGCGACCGGGATCGACGTCAGGAGCGCCGGGACAGCTGGCGGGACTGGGGCCGTGACAACCGACGCCGGGATCACGACTATTCCCGCGGTCGTCGCCGCAGCGACTGGTAAGCTGACAAGAACCGACCATGTCTTTCAACTCGCGGGCGCTTGCAGTACGCTAGGAGCCTGTCGGACTCTGACAATCAGAGGGTCTCTATTCTGACCGAGTGAAGGCGCTCGTCCCATGGAACAGATCAGCAGCAACCAGTGCTTCGGCGGCCAGCAGAACCGCTATCGACATTTCTCAACGACGGCCATCTGCGAGATGACCTTTTCGGTCTTTCTGCCGGAAGAGCTGGCAAGTGGCGTCCAGCGCAAGCTGCCGGTGCTGTACTGGCTTTCCGGCCTGACCTGCACCGATGAGAACTTCGTGCAGAAGGCCGGCGCCCAGCGTATCGCCTCCGAACTGGGCCTCATCATTGTCTGCCCGGATACCAGCCCCCGTGGCGACGAGGTGCCTGACGCCGAGGGCGAAGCCTATGATCTGGGCAAGGGCGCGGGCTTCTATGTCAATGCGACCCGGGAGCCCTGGCAGAAGCACTACCAGATGTATGACTACATCACCGAGGAACTGCCGGAACTCATGGCGAAGAAATTCCCCGTGGACCCGGACCGACAGTCCATCTTCGGCCACTCCATGGGTGGCCATGGCGCGCTCTCTATCGCCCTGAAGAACCCCGGCCGCTACCGCTCTGCCTCCGCCTTCGCGCCGATCAGTTCACCGACCCGCTGCCCGTGGGGCCAGAAGGCACTCAAGGCCTATCTCGGTGACGACGCGGAGGCGCACAGGCAATACGACACGGTGGAGCTGATCAACAGTTGCCGCCATCCGGTGCCCATGCTGGTGGATCAGGGCTCTGCCGATCAGTTCCTCGAGGAACAGCTCAAGCCGAACCTGCTGGTGGAGGCGGCCAACCGGGCCGGGTATCCCCTTAGCTACAATAACCGCAGCGGTTATGACCACAGCTACTTCTTTATCGCCACCTACATCGAGAATCACCTGCGCTTCCATCACGGCCTGCTGAGCCTGCCGGGTTGACACCTGGAGGGAGCACGCACCAGCTATCCAGCCACAACGGCGTGCTGAGCATGCCGTTCATTACTGTGTGGGCTAAATCGCCAACCAGATTAGCGCACCGCAGAGCAGCACGATGAACTGGCTCGAGTGATCGCCGAGCGCGAACACCACCGGGTCTTCGTGTAATTCACCACTGCGGGCGCGCACCCAGATGCGCACCAGCAGCAGCAAAAGCAGCGGACAGACAAGCCAGAGTATCGCCGGAGACGAATACAGTTCCGTCGTGGCGGGCGCGTTGATGTAGAACGCAAAGATGATCACCGCACCCAGGCTGGCGGCGGCCCCGATCGCGATCATAAGGCGCCGGTGGTCGGTGTGATAGCCACGCCCGGCGGCGCTGGTATAGGCGACCTGGCGCAGCCTGGTCAGCTCCGTAACCCGTTTGACGATGGCCAGCCCGAGGAACAGGCTCATGGAGAAGGCGATCAGCCAACTGGTGGCTACCACGTCGATGGCGGCGGCGCCGGCGAAGATGCGCGCCGTGTAGAGTAGCGCCAGGACCAGCACGTCCACCAGGAAGCGCTGCTTCAGCATCAGGCTGTAGAGTGTGGTGAGCAGCCAGTAACCCAGCAGGATCCAGAGGAAGTCACCGGGCAGCAACAGGGCCACGGCGAAAGCGGCAAGCAGCAGCGCGGGGATGGCGGCGAGTGCGATTCCCAGGGGCAACTCACCGGCGGCCAGCGGCCGCTGACGCTTGCTGGGATGCAGCCGGTCACTGGCGAGATCGAGAAGATCGTTGAGCAGGTAGACGCTGGAGGCACACAGGCTGAAGCTGACAAAGCCCAGGCTCGCCTGCAGAAACAGCGTCAGGTCGTTCAGTTGATGGGACAGTATCAGCGGCAGAAACAGCAGCAGGTTCTTGAACCACTGGTGCGGGCGCATGGCCGTCAGCAGACAGGCGAAGCGAGACCCAGGGCGGTCGAACTGCAGAACGCGCTGGCCGTTATCATTGATGGCCCGTCTGAGCCCGTCGCCGCAGTTGACCAGGATGGCCTGATCTGCCGCGCCCCACAGCGGCAGGTCGGCGCGGGCGTTGCCGGCATAGGCGAAGCCACCCTCGCCATTGAGCTGACGGATACGCGCCAGCTTGTTGTGAGACTTCAGGTTGATATCCGCCTGCGTGCCCTCGACGCGGTCGAACAGGCCGACCAGCGCGGCCACCCGCTCCACCTGACTCTGGTGCGAGGCCGAGATAAGGATCAACTTGCGGCCCCGGGCCTTCTCCCGCCGCAGGTAATCGAGAAATTCCTCGTTGAACGGGATACTTTCAACCGGCACGTCCACCAGTGCGGCCAGGCGCTGTTTCAAATGTGCCAGGCCGCGCAGTAGCCATAGCGGAACCAGTGCCAGGTAAAACACATTGCGGCGCAGTAGGAGCAACAGCGCCTCGAAGGTGACATCCGACTTGATCAGGGTGCCGTCGAGGTCGACGTAGAGCGGCAGTCGGGAATCGGTCCGGGCGGAAGACATCAGAAGTTCAGGCGCTTGAACAGCGTCTCGGGAATGAGACGCACAATGAACATGATCGCCCGCCAGTAGCCGGGTACGTAGACGACGTGCCTGCGCCGCGCGACGGCGCCCACGATGCCGCGTGCCACCCGTTCCGGGCTCGACCACAGCAGGCCCTTTTCCAGGTGTGCCGTCATCGGTGAGTCCACCAGGCCGGGGCGGATGTCTACGACGTGGACGCCGGCGGGATGGAGCCGGCCGCGCAGCCCCTGCAGGTAGGTGGAGACCAGCGCCTTGGCGGCGCCATAGGTGTAATTCGGCTGGCGGCCGCGGTCCCCGGCCACGGAGGTGATGACCGCCAGCGTGCCATGCCCCTGTTCACGCATGACGGGCGCCAGCGCCGTCAGCAGGGAAATCACCGAGAGGCCGTTGATCAGTATCTCGCGCTGGGCCTGCTCGTAGTCGGATTCGCAGGCTTCCTGATCAGGCAGGGAGCCGTGACAGATAAGCGCCAGGTCGATGCCGCCCATGGTCTGCGCCGCCTCTGCCACGATCCGTTCGTGCTGGTGGTGATCGGTCAGGTCGAGAATCTCGTGGGAGACCGCGGCGGCGCCGCGCACGCCCACGTCGGCCACCAGCTCGCCCAGTCGTTCGGCGTTACGCCCGATGAGAAACAGGTCGCAGCCGTCGGCGGCGTAGAGGCGTGCGCAGGCACGGGCGATGGCGGAGTTGGCGCCGATGATCAGTACCTTCATGACTTGGTCCCGCGCGCGGCGCGTGCTGATAGTCCGAGGCGTCGGGCCTGCAGGGAGGTGAAGCGGTCGTCGGGATCCACTTGCCGTTTGATCTCCAAAAAGCGTGGCCAGTTCGGGTAGCCGGACTTGAACATCGCCTCGCTCATGCGTGCATCCTTGGCCAGATACAGGCGTCCGCCGTGTTCGCGCACGATCGCATCGAGTTGTTCCAGCAGGGTTAGCGCCCCCGCGCTGACTTTGAAATCCAGGGCCAGGGTATAACCGGACCGTGGGAAGGATAAGAGATGATCGTTGCCGGGGCCAAATTGTTTCAGCACCGACAGGAAAGAGCCCTGGCCCGCGGCGGCTACGCGTTCGAGGATGGCCCGCAGCCCTTCGGCCTGCGGCAGCACAAGCTGGTATTGCAGGAAGCCGCGACGCCCGTAGAGGCGGTTCCAGTGCCGCAGTCGA
>JBBDSI010000318.1:1937-3990 GCA_040905005.1 Pseudohongiellaceae bacterium | reverse complement strand
CTGGTATTGCAGGAAGCCGCGACGCCCGTAGAGGCGGTTCCAGTGCCGCAGTCGATCCAGGGGGAAGAAATAGCGGTCGTAGGGCATGATCGCCTGCCCGGTCCGGCGCCGATGCCGATGCCGATGCCAATGCCAATGCCAATGATAGTACAGCGCGTTGAACACCTTGATGGAATAGCGATTTAGCAACAGGCCCGGAGTGGCGAAGGGCACGCCCAGGGCCAGTCCCTCGCGCGGTGGTGACAGGGGCGCTGCCTCATCGGCGTGTTCGCCGAGATAGATCAGTCCGCGGCCCAGGCGGTCTCCGCGACTGAGGCAGTCGATCCAGGCCACGGCGTATTTACTGTCGCGATGGGCAACCAGCAGCGTCAGGCAGTCTTCCAGATTGTCCGCGCGCAGCGTCCGGTTGTGAATCAGGGGGCTGACGATCGGCATCAACTCCAGCGTCGCCTCCAAAACGACGCCGGTCAAGCCCATGCCGCCACAGGTGGCGGCGAAGAGTTCGGCGTTCTCCGTGCGGCTGCAGCGCACGATCTCGCCATCGGCCAGCGCCAGGCGCAGCTCGCTGACATGGTCGCAGAAGCTGCCGTCGATATGGTGGTTCTTGCCGTGAATGTCGGCGGCGATGGCACCGCCGACAGTGACGAAGCGCGTGCCCGGCAACACCGGCAGAAAGGCGCTATGTGGCACGATCAACTCGAGAATCTCGCCGAGCGTCAGGCCGGCGCCGCAGCGCAACCTCAGGCGCGGGCGATCGAATTCCAGGAAATTATCCAGGTAACGGCTGCTAAGCACGGTCGCGGCGAGGGCGCTGTCACCGTAACTGCAGCCGGCGCCACGAGGGATCAGCGCCGCGCCGTCAGCGGCGAGCCGTCCCCCGACCGCCGCCGGCCCCGACGGTGTCAGAATCTCTGCCTCGATGCGCGGATGGCGCCCCCAGCCCGACAATTTCATTCAGCTCAGTTCTCCTGCGCGAAACACGACGTGTTTATCGAGCCGGTACTTTAACCCATAGCTTGTGGGCCCTGCGAACAGTTCAGGCGAGCCACAGGGTTGCCGGTCGCCGGGCCGCCAGCGTAGGGAGGCTGAGCGAGGGGGATGTCTGTATAATGCCGGCATGTATCAGAATCCAGAGGATGATTTTACGCGTGCGTGAGCTGGCAGATTTTACAGTGGAACTGGCCCGTGAGACCGGGGCCCTTATCAGGCAGGAACGCGCCGACGCCGACCTCACCCATTCCTACAAGCAGGGCACCGAACTGGTGACCAGCGCCGACCTGAAGGCCGATGCGCTCATCCGCTCGCGCATTGAGTCCCGCTATCCGCGACATCGCCTGGTCTCCGAGGAATCGGCACCGGAACTGGCGGCGACGGAGCGGCTCGATTCGCCGGTGTGGATCGTGGATCCCATCGACGGCACGGTGAACTTCGCCCACGGCCACAACCAGTCTGCCGTCTCAATCGCCTATGGCGACGCGGGTCGCATCAGGGTGGGCGTCGTCTACAATCCCTTCACCGACGAGCTGTTCAGCGCGGTGGCAGGTGAGGGTGCCTTCCTCAACGGTCGGCCGATCCGGGTCAGCGCCGAACAACGCCTGGATCGGGCCATCATCGCCACCGGCTTTCCCTACAAGAAGGAAGGCATCGACGCCATGATCGAGCGCCTGCGACGCATCCTGCACCACTGCGCCGACGTCCGTCGGCTGGGCGCGGCGGCGCTGGACATCTGCTGGCTCGCCGCCGGTCGCCTGGACGGCTATTACGAGAGCCTGTGTCTATGGGATTTCGCCGCCGCCCGGCTCATCGCCGCCGAGGCCGGGGCCACCTGCGGCCATTTCTCGGCGGTACCCGACGGCATCGACCCCGGGGTCTATGCCAACGACCTGCTGATCGCCACGCCCGCGCTCTATCCCAAATTGCGGGAACTCCTGCATACAGGCTGACTTTTGACGGTACTACGGGCGCGAATTCGTCGCTTTTTACGGTTGCCGGTCCCTGCCCGCATTGACTCCGCCGGCGCGTCGCCTTACCTTTTCAGGGTTGAGCGATCGTT
>JBBDSI010000318.1:0-1837 GCA_040905005.1 Pseudohongiellaceae bacterium | reverse complement strand
GACCAGGCCGGCTATTTCCACAACATGGCCTGGTACGACGACCACGCGGCCGTGGCGTTGCTGGTGCAGGCCAATGATAGCCCCGAGACCGCCGCCGCTATTCCGGCCTACAAGGCGCTGAAGGAGCAGTTCGACGCCCGCGGCATTGAGTTCATGATGCTCAACCCCATGGGACGGCAGAACCGCGACGCGGTGGCCGGGAAGCTGGCCGAATATGGCGTCGATATGCCGGTGCTGATGGACGATCATCAACTCATCTCCCGTGACCTCGGCATCGACAAGACCGGCGAGGTGTTCCTGTTCAACCCGTCGAAGTTCACGGTCGAGTTCCGCGGTCCCGTCAGCGCCGCCGGACAGGCTATCGAAGAGATTCTGGCCGGTCAGACCGTGAGCAATCCTGTTGTCACCAGCTCCGGTTCCCCGGTTTCCTATGCCGAACTCGACTCGCTGGCGCAGGCTGAGTTGTCTTATGTGAGTGACGTGGCGCCGATCATCGCCGAGAATTGTGCGAGCTGCCACCGCCAGGGCGGCATCGCGCCCTTCGCCATGGACAGTCACGCCATGGTCAAGGGCTGGTCGCCGATGATCCGCGAAGTGATCATGACCAAGCGCATGCCGCCGGGCCAGATCGACCCGCACGTCGGCGACTTCGAGAACGATATGGTCCTCGACGAGGAGGAGACGCAGACGCTGCTGAGCTGGATCGAGGCCGGTTCACCCCGTGACGGCGCGAGCGACCCGCTGGCCGAGCTGACCTGGCCCACCAGCAAGTGGGCATTCGGCGAGCCTGACTACATCATCAAGGTGCCGCCGCAGGAGATTCCGGCCACCGGCGTGCTGGACTATATCCACGTGTCCGTGCCCATCGACATCCCGGAGGATCGCTGGCTGCGCGGCAGTCAGTATGTGGCCGGTGATCGCACCGTGCTGCACCACACCCTGAACAGCATCGTCGAGCCCGGTGCGAGTCGCCGCGGCGGCTTCCTCGGTGGCGGCAACGCGGACCAGGCAAATATCACCGCCTATATTCCCGGTGCCCAGCCGCGCCTGAATCCGCCGGATACCGGCGGCCTGCTGAAAGCGGGTTCCATGCTGAACCTGCAACTGCACTACACCACCACCGGCAAGGAGACCGTGGACGCCAGCGAGATCGGCCTGTGGTTCTACCCGAAGGGCGAGGTGCCGGAGAAGCGCATGTCCGGCCAGTGCGCGTGTATCTTCACGCCCGACTGGACCAATATTCCGCCGCTCGACCCCAACTTCGAGCAGACCAGCAGTGTCACGCTGCAGCGCGATGCCTACATGCGCAGTTTCACCCCGCACATGCACTTCCGCGGCAAGTACATGCGCTTCTATGCCGACTACCCGGACGGCACTCGTGAGGAACTGATCAACATCGCCAATTACAACTACAACTGGCAGTTGGCCTACACTTACGAAGAGCCCAAGTTGATGCCCGCCGGCACCGTGTTGACGGCCGTGGGCGCCTTCGACAACTCACCCCAGAATCCCAACAACCCGGACCCGCAACGGTCCGTGCCCTGGGGACAACAGTCCTGGGACGAGATGTTCTTCGGCGCCATGAGTTGGCAATATGTTGATAGTAGCGGCGAAGATTAAAACGCTATAGCGTTTTAATCTTCGGGAGTCCAAAAGCCGACTTGTCTGGCGACAAGTCGGCTTTTTCGTGCTTGGGACGCAGCGGCTGCGAGCGGCTGGTACTTCGTTGCGGAAAAATTTTGGTCGGGTCATTTACGAACTGGTAAACTCCCCGACCAAAATTTTCCCGCAACGAAGTGCCAGGGTTCCGCAGCCGCTGCGTGACCCACTTATCCTG
>JBBDSI010000317.1:0-19745 GCA_040905005.1 Pseudohongiellaceae bacterium | reverse complement strand
GACACGTACTGCACCCCCTCCTCCATCCAGGTCACCGGCGCCATGACGATCTGGCCGCCCAGGTTGCGGTGCCAGAGCAGCTCGCCGGTGCGGGCATCGAGGATATGAAAGTAGCCCTCGCGGCCGCCGGTCAGCAGCAGGTCGGAAGCCGTGGTCAGCATGCCGCTGTCGCTGACGTCGAACTGCTCGAACTCCCAGACCGCCTCGCCGGTCTCGGGGTCCATGGCCTTGAGAGAGGCGTGACCCACCGCATCGGTCCAGGTGTTGATCGGGTTGGTGCGGCCGATGCCGATGGTCGGTGCCCCCGGCGATGGCGCCAGCACCGTGAAGCCGCCGCCAAGGAAGGCCTGGCCGGGCTCGTATTCCTGCTCCTCGGGACGATAGATGGTGGCGTAGTTGTCCCAGGCGGCGAAATAGAACAGGCCCGTGCGCGGGCTGTAGGACGGCGGATACCAGTTGGTGCCGCCCTGGTTGCCGGGATAGGTGGGCATGCCCTCGGGCTGCGGTGTCGGGATGGGCCGGCAGTTCTCGTCCAGGCCGCTGGACCAGTTAACGCGTACATAGGCCTTGCCCAGCAGGCACTCGCCGGTGGTGCGGTCCAGCACGTAGAAGTAGCCATTGCGATTGGCCCACAGCATGGCCTTCGTGGGACGGCCGTTCCAGTCGATATCCGCCAGCACCGGCACCTGTACGGCGTCGTAGTCATAGCCGTCGTTGGGGGTGAACTGAAAGTGCCAGGCCAACTCGCCGGTATCGACATCCAGGGCGATCACCGAATCCGAGTACAGGTTGTCGCCCGGGCGCTGGGCGGCGTTCCAGTCCGGACCGGGGTTGCCCACGCCCCAGAAGCTCAGGTTCTGTTCGGGGTCATAGGAGCCGGTGATCCATACCGGGGCGCCGCCGTACTGCCAGTCGTCGCCTTCCCAGGTCTCGTGGCCGGGCTCGCCGGGCCCGGGGATGGTGTAGGTCTTCCACACCTCCTCACCAGTGGCCGCGTCATAGGCGGCCACGTAACCGCGGATACCGAACTCGCCACCGCCGACGCCGACGATGATCTTGTCCTTCACCGCCAGCGGCGCCATGGTGATCGAGTAGGCCAGGTCGACGTCACCCACCTCGATATCCCACAGCGGCTGGCCGTTGATGCGATCGAGGGCAATGAGGCGCGCATCGAGGGTGCCCATGTAAACGCGGTCGTCCAGCACCGCCACGCCGCGATTGTTGGCGCCGCAGCAGACGAGCGCGTTCTCCGCCGGCGTGTGCACGTACTTCCAGAAGACACGACCGGTCGTGGCATCCACCGCCATGACGCTGTTGGGCCGCTCGGTGACGTACATGATGCCGTCGGCGACGATGGGGTTGGACTGCCAGGCGCCGAACACCTGATTCTGCAGAACCCATTGCAACTCGAGATCGGCGACGTTGTCCGGCGTGATCTGATCCAGGCGGCTGTAGCGCTGACTGGCATAGTTACCGTTGTAGGTGAGCCAGCTCTCGGGTTCGGATTCGGCCTCGAGAATGCGCTCGAAGGGGATCTGCGCCAGAGCCAGGGAGCAGCAGCTAAGTCCTGCCAGTGCCGTCAGTATTCGCATGACTGTGTTCATCTCACACCTCGCAGAGTCAACAGGTAGGCCACGACATCGGCGACTTCATCGCTGTCGAGCTGAGTGGGTTCCTTGCTGGGACGCTCGCTGATCGCGTAGCTGACCAGCTCTTCCTTGACCAGGGAGCGCAGCCTGCCTTCGCTGTCGATCAGTTGTACCGTGTAGGTGTCTTCGTTCAGGCGGCGGCCGTTGATCACCTCCTCGTTGCGGGTGACCAGTCGCACCGGACGGTTGATGGGGAGCAGTGCCGTTGCGGGGTCTACCAGGTTCAATTGCAGGCTCGCCGGGGTACGGCGCAGGGCGATGTCGGACAGATCCGGCGCCGTGCGCGGCCCGACGCCATTCACGCGATGGCAGTCGCTGCAGCCCCCCGCGCCCTCGAACAGCGCCTTGCCGCGATCCGGGTCACCAATGCGCACGGCCACTCCGCCGGGGTCGAAGCCGGCGCGGATATAGGCGATCACGCCGTTGAGTGCGTCCTCATCCAGGTCGAACGCCGGCATGCGGCCGCCGGCCGCGCCGCCGCTGATGACGGCCCGCAGGTCGGCATCGGACTGCACATTACGAAACTGGCCGCGGCGCAGGTCGACGCCGTCCACCAGGTCGCCCGTAGGCCCGTGGCACAGGGCACATTGCCGGGTGTAGACGCTGAGTCCGGCCTGGATCGCCGCACTTGTGTACTGGTGGTCGCCCAGTTCCTGGGCGCCGAGGTGGGGCGAGAGCACGAGCAGCCAAACCAGCCAGCCCGTACGCGATTTTATACTTCTCATCATGGTTCCTCTCCGCGGCAAGATAGGCAGAGCATAAGGGCTGCACCGAACGACGTCCAATATTATACCGCTGTATTCATGCGGGCTGTCGGCTATATGTTCCTCCTCCGGGAGGTCTTTGCTATATTGAACGGCCAAACCTGCGTCGCTGCCCGACAATACCGACAATAACCGAGGTACACCGCGATGACCCGACCGCTTTACAGACTGCTCGAGAACACCCTCCCCGCCTTGCTGCTGCTGATGCTGGCCAGCGCCGGCACCAGTGCCCTGGCGCAGGACAACAGCGAGGGCCGTTACCGCCCCGAGGGCCGGGAAATCGGCCGTGCCGCCGCCAGCCAGTTCGGCGAGCGCCTGTTTGAGGTGCGCACCTACGAGGCGACCGTGGACGTCGACGAGTTCGCCGCCGCCACCATCTTCTATCCGCTGACGCTGAGTTTCGACGCGCCCATGGGCGGCGTGGTGATGTCGCCCGGATACCAGGGCACCCAGGAAAACTACGACTGGTGGGGGCCAGCCCTGGCCTCGCTGGGCTATGCGGTGATGATCTTCGACACCAATACCCCCACCGACAATCTCGAGGCGCGCAAGAATGCGCTCATCGCCGGCGTCGATTTTCTTCGACGCCAGAACAGTAACCCTGAAAGTCCCCTCAATGGCAAGATGGATGCCGACCGCCTGGCCATCATGGGACACTCCCTGGGCGGCGGCGCCGCCATGGCGGCCGCGGCCGAGCTGGGCGATCAGATTCAGGCGGTGATCCCGCTGGCGCTATATTGCTGCGAACTCGGCGAAGGCTTCGAGGGCGACTACGCCGCCGTCACCACGCCCACGCTGATCATCGCCACCGCCGCCGACACCATCGCCCCGCCGGCCGAGCATGCACGGCTGATCTACGACTCGCTCGGCGACGCGGCGCCGCGAGTCTATCTCGAGTTCAGCGAGGGTAATCACATGCTGGTCGCCAACGGCGGGCCGGATCTGGCCACCATCGGCACCTTCGCGCTGGCCTTCCTCAAGGCCCACGTGGACGATAACGCCAGCCTCATGGAATTCCTCAAGGCGCCCGACGACAACTACACCGACAGGTTCTCCAGCTACGAGACCGCCGGCTTCTGAGGCGCTATCCGCAGGCGAGCTACAGGTGACTGCCCTGCGGCTTACGCCCGCGGCGGCGGCCTGCCGTGACCCTGCTGCCGGCGCCGCCGGCGTAGCTTGTGCATCTCCCGCAGCTTGGCGTACTTCATGAAGTTGTAGAAGGCCGCATTCATACTCGTCACCAGCCCGTCCATGCCGTCCAGGAAGTGGCCCTTGAACAGATAGAGCTGGATGAAGGTCACGGGGAAGATGAAGATCAGCACCAGCGGATTGGCGCGATGCCCCTTGTCGAACTTGTCTTCGGCCTTCGCCTGGGAGTATTTGTTGGCCTTCTCCACGCGCTGGCTGAAGGTCAGGTTTTCGTTGTGAACAATAGTGGCCTCGGTCTTCTCCACCTCGCCGTCGATGCTGATGCTCTCGTGTACCCGCCGATCCTCATAGCTGCCCGCCTCCTTGCGGAACAATCGAATCAGGCGGTCATCGCGGCCGAAGTGGCGCGGCCGCCGTCCCCAGCGATAAAGTGTGCGATTTGACTCCAACGCATCGACCCGGTTCTCTTGCACCACACGCCGGACCTCCATGAGGTATTCGTCGGTGAGAATCTCGTCGGCATCGACGTTCAGCACCCAGTCGTTATTGCACAGCGACATGGCGAGCGCCTTCTGGCGGCTGAAACCGGGCCATTCGTTGAAAGACGTCTTCACGTTGGGATACTGTTGTGCGAGCGCCAGGGTGGCGTCGGTACTGCCGCTGTCCACCAGGATCACCTCGTCGAATTCCACCAGCCGGTCCAGGCAGGGGCCTATGTTCTCCGCCTCATCGCGGGTAATGATGAAGACGCTGACGGGGATGCTTGTACTCATTCGGTTATTTCCATGGTTTCTGTGGCGATGCCCTGCTCGATGACGGCCGCCAGCACCTGCGCCGGCAGCAGGGACGACAGACAGCGGTAGGCGTGTTCGCAGTAGTGGGCGTCGCAATTGTCGGCACAGGGCGCGCTGCCACGCAAGACCTGACTGTTGGCGCCGAGCGGCGCCCAGATGCTCTCCTTGCTGGGACCGAACAGGGCGAACACGGGCATGCCGGTGGCCGCGGCCAGATGCATGGGCCCGCTGTCGCTGCCGATGAAGCAGGTGCAGCGTCGGTACAGCGCCACCAGTTCCGGCAGGTCCAGGCGATCACAGGCGGAGAGCGTCGCGCCATCGCCCAGTCGGGACTGGATGGCGGCGATGATCGCCGCGTCCATCGCGCCCGCGCCCACCCAGATCACCCGCATACCCTGCTCCTGCAACCGCTGCACCAGCTCGACGAAATAGGCCTGCGACCACAGCTTGTAGTCGACGCTGGCGCCGGGGTGGATGGCGACCCAGCGGGCCTGGGTGTCGAGCTGCGGCAGCTTGGCGGCCAGGCTCGCCGCGATTTCTTCCGTGACGGTGAACGGCAACGCGCTGGCGGGCGGTGCGCCCTGATAGAAGCCGGCGCAGACCTCGCCGAAGGCATTGAAACGGTGGCGGTGATAGTCGAGTTCCAGGACACGGGTATAGAAACGCTCGGCGTGCTTGCCAACGGGACCCACCCGCTCGGCGCTGCCGCTGAGCCAGGCCAGGACGCCGGTGAAGCGTTCTCCTTCCAGGTCGAGCAGAGGCCTGTGTCGATGCCGACGCAGCGCCGCGAGAAAGCGCAGATAGTGGCGCAGACGACTGAAGAACGGCTTCCTGCCGGCGAGTTGCGCGCGCGGGTAGTACAGCACGTTGCTGTCCGCCTCAAGCACCATGGCGGCGAGTGACGCGAAGCGTGCATCGAGCACCACCAGCGCATCGGGATGGCTCTCGAGCACCCTGATGACCCAGGGCAAACCGAGTACCAGATTGCCCAGATAGTGTGTGGGAAACAGAAGGATGGGAGCGGTGGATAAGGACATTAGGTGAAAAGTGTGAACTGTTTCGACAAATTATGGCGTTATTGCCACCAATTCTCTACAAAATGTCACAGTTTGGCCGATCCATGACGACTATAATTGCGTAACTCTTAATAGCTCTGACAATAGCTCTGAAACTGACTCTGAATTCACCGTGACAAGGTTCCGGCCCGGGCTGGCCCGGAACGTCTCTGTTTCGAATAACCCTGACCCATGCTGATATCGACATTGCCGCACAAATCTGCGCTCGGCCTCGCCATCGCTTTGACCTGTTCCATCGCCACCGCCAATCAGGCCGGCGAGGGGAGGGATGGAGAGCCCCCTGAGGAGCAGATTGATGATTCCAAGGTCGTCTACACGGCCGAGTATTTCGCCGAGTATTCACCCGTCTCCGCCAACGACATGCTTAATAGCATACCCGGCGTCAGTCTCGCGCTGCGCGGCGGTGGTGGCGGTCGCGGCCTCGGTTCCGGCGCGGGAGAAGTGCTGATCAACGGCCAGCGCATGGCCGGCAAGAACAACGGTGGCCGCACCCAGCTACAACGTATCGCCGCCGATCAGGTGGACTACATCGAGATCATCCGCGGCACCTCCGAAGATCTCAATGTGCGCGGCGGCGGTCAGATAGTGAACGTTGTGCTGCTGGACTCCCCTTCCCGCTCCAGCTCCAACCTGGAACTGCGTGCCGATCGCAGTCGCGACGGCACCATGGATCCGGGCGGCCAGTTCTCTTATAGCGGCCAGAGCGGCGACCTCAGCTACCTGTTCAGCGCCGGACTCGATCCGAACTACCGCGAATCGCGCGGTCGCGAATTCAGCTACACCCCGCTGGGCGAACTGCAGGAGACGCGCTTCGAGACCGAGGTGCGTGACGAGACCAAGCTGGAGACCTCTGCCAGCGTCGGCTACCTGTTCGAGAACAGCGCCTTGCAGTTGAATGCCCTGTATGAGACCAAAGGCGACGCACCAACGACACTGAATCGGGAGATCAATGACCTGATCCTGGGCGGCACGGCCCGGCAGTTCGAGGACCGCACCAGCATGCGCGATCTCTGGGAAGTAGGCGGCGATTACGAATACCGCTTCGACAACGGCAGCACCTATCGCCTCCTCTTCATCGCCAATGACCGCGACAGCGAGTTCGAGCGCAATCGCTTTGATGTGGTAGACGGTGATAACGAGAAAAACCTGTTCCTGCTCAACCAGGGCCGTGACCGCGAGCGCATCGTTCGTACCTCATACAACTTCGAACTCGATGGCACCCAGGGCATGGAGCTCGGCATCGAAGGCGCCCAGACCATTCGCGACTCCAACCTGCGCCTCGGCCTGGCCGGTGGTGGCGCCACCTCGCCCGAATTCGGCGGCCTGGTCCCGCAGCAGGTAAGCAACGCCACTTCCACGGTGGAGGAAATTCGCTATGAGCCCTTCGCCGTACACAACTGGCAGATAAACGATCGTATGAGCCTGGAGAGCACGCTGGTGATGGAGACCTCCACCATCGAGCAGTCCGGCGACGTCAATAACTCGCGCGACTTTGAGTTTCTCAAGCCGCAGATCGACTACCGCTTCGACATCACTAACAGCCTGCAGTTGCGCGCAGGCGTCCGCAAGGACGTGAATCAGCTCAGATTCTCGGACTTCAGCACCTCCGTCGACGGCGGAGACGAGGACCAGAACACCCGGGCCGGTAACCCGGAAATTCGCCAGGAGCAGTCCTGGCGCTATGAACTGAACCTGGAGGTACGCCTGCCCGAAGACCTGGGCGTGGTGAATTCACAACTCTGGTACCGCGACCTCGAAGACGTGATCGGCCGCGTCGATGTCTCGCCCAGCGAGGACGACCTGCAATCCGCGCGCGGTAACATCGGCGACGGCAAGCGCTACGGCCTGAATCTGGATCTCAGCACGCGACTAGCCATGCTGGGCCTGCCCAACGCCCTGCTGACCACCGGCGTGCGCCTGCGCGACTCCGAGGTGACCGACCCCTTCCTCGGCATCAAGCGCCGCGAAGAGGGCAATGGCCGCTGGTCCACCAACATCGGTTTCCGTCACGACATGACCGACCTGGGCCTGACCTACGGAATCAACTACAACAACGATTCAAACGGCGGCAGCGGCAGGACCGAGATCGATATCGTCGACACCGAGACCCGCGTCGAGCAGCCCTACATGTCAGCCTTCATCGAGAAGAAGGCCTTCGGCAACGTCACCTTCCGTCTGGAATCCAACAACCTGACAGAAAAAGAATTCTGTCGCGTGCGTACCCGTTTCACGGGCCCCACCGCGGGCGGAATCGTTAAGGAAATCGAGGATTACTGCAACGGCAGTGGCATGGAACTGGCTTTCAAGGTGCGCACAACCTTCTAACTCTTTACCTACTGGTTCTAAAACTGCATATTTTTTGTGAGCGATTACGATGAGCACCGCTGACTTACAGATTCGCTATGTCCAGGCCCTTATCGCGTATCAGCCGGGTCACCGCCTTCACCGCCCTGGCGTCATAAAGTTTACCAGTATGTTGCTGAAGCTCCTCCAGCGCTGCGTCCACTCCCAGCGCCGGACGATAGGGACGATGTGAAGCCATAGACTCAAGCACATCCGCCACAGCCAGGATCTTCGCTTCGAGCATGATTTCGTCCCCGTTCAGCCCTCTGGGATATCCACTGCCATCGAGGCGTTCATGATGTTGCCAGATGATATCGGCGATACCTTCCGGCAACGGGACATTCTTGACGATTTCATAGCCCACCTGGGCATGCGCCTTGACGATTTCGAACTCTGCTGCGCTCAATCCTGTCGGTTTAGTGAGAATCTCCGTCGGCACGGCGATTTTGCCGATATCGTGAATCATGCCCGCGAGTTCCAGCAGCTCCGCGCGCTTATTAGTCATACCTAGCTCCATGGCGATCTCATGGGCAATGATCCCTACCCGACGCTCGTGGCCCGCGGTATAAGGGTCGCGAAACTCGATCATGCGTTCCAGCACCTGGAGCGTCCCCTTCATGGATTTTTCCAGAGTCTGGTAGTGCGCAGCCAGTTCCCGCTCCAGTTCCTTGCGCTCGGTAGCGTCCTGTATGAAGCCATGCCATAGCACACTCCCGTCCGGCAATCGCACCGGGCGGGCAAAACCGGAGTGCCAGCGCAGCCCCTTGTGCGGTAGCTGCACACGGTAATCACATCGCCAATCGGTCATCTCGTCAGCAGATTTTTGGAGCGATGCCTCTACTTCCTGACGGTCATCCGGGTGTAGCCGCTCGAATACGACGCTCGCATCTTCCCTGACATCGTCGGGCGTGTATTCATAAATTTCCGTCATGTGCCTGCTGGCGAACGGGAAGCTTGAATGTCCGTCCGGGAAAAGTCGATACTGATAGATGACGCCGGGTATCTGCGCCGAAAGTTCGTTCAACAACTTGTGACTACGCCTGAGTTCATCCTCCACTTTGAGTCGTTCAGTCACGTTTTCGCCGATGGCGATGTAGGCCCGGTCGTCTTCCCAGGCGATACTGCTCACCTGTACGGACATCGCGATCGTCTCACCCTGCGGCAACTGCATCCGAACTATAGAGAGTGCCAGGTCCGTTCGCTCTAGCGGTTGCAATGCCTCCAGCAGCTTCTTCCCATTGTCATCGCCAGTATCGAATACCTCGGTCAGACGAGCCCCCTCCAACTCTCCGCGCTCCGTCCCCAGCAACCGACAAAATCCGGGGTTGGTATAGATAAACCGGCCCTGGCGGTACACCCAGATGGGCATGCCCGCGTCCTCGATCATGGTACGGAAACGCTGCTCGTTCTCACGAAGTCGCGCTTCGCCCTCGCGTATCTCGGTGAGGTCGGTCCATGACACCAGCACCTCCTGGTTAACCCGCGCCAGGTAGGCCCGGGCGACGATCCTGCGGCCTGCAGAGTCAAGCAGGTTCAACTCCGGCAGGAATCTTGGCATCGACGATGTAGCGATGCCCTTAAGCAACTCCAACCAATGCTCGCGCAGCCTGCCGCGCTCCTCCGCTACCGGAAATAGCTGCATCCACTGGCTCATGCAATGGCATTGCTCCGCCTTACTGCCCAGCCAGTCATAATACGCCCGGTTAACAAGCCGAATCTGTTCGCCCTCGCCGTCCAGCAGCATGGCAGGAAGCGGTGAGTATTCGAATATCGACTGAAACCTGCTTTCCGACTCGCTGGCACGGGACTCTGCCGCCTGCCGCATCTTCTGCTCGAGAAAAGTCTCGAATGCGAATCGCAGGTCCAGACTCATTTCCTCCAGCTGCAGGCGATTGGCGTGTTGAAGCTCGGCGATGTCTTTTACTCCCATGCCGATCAGGATGAGATTCTCACCCCGCATGAGCAGAGGAATCAGGCCCAGCGCTTTCAGTTCCGATCCGGCGAAGACCGCCAGGTCGAGTTCGGGCGGTGGCTCAGCCAACATCAGGACACGAAACAGATCATCGGCAGCCGGCTCGCCCTGCGGCCACAGCAGGCGCGTCACTTCCTTTAAGGTACGGGCCAGGTCGTCGCGGGCGTCGGCATCCAGGCCCTTGAGAAAGTCGATGTGCGGAATATCATCACGGTCAGGAAACTCAGCTATGAACACCAACGGGAAAAACCCGCTGCCGACAAGCGCCTGGAACTGTTTCTCCAGCAACTGCGCCGGCGTTTGACTACGCACCACGGCCCGGTTGGTGGCGCTTAGCAGTTCGTACAGACGGGAAAGGCGCAGGACCTGCCGCCGCTCGAACAATATAGAGAGCACGTTTTCCATATGCCGCCCTACCAGTTCGATCAGTTGTTGTTCTTCCCTGAGAAAATCCTCGCCATGCCACGGTCGCTCTTCTGTATAGCCGGCGATAAGCTGCCCGACCCGCTGTCCCTTGGCTGTCAGTGATCTCGTCAGCCGGCTTCCGTGAGCAATCGCTTCGGGATCGCCAAACACGCCCCAGTCGCTTATCACCGCCACCCGGGCGTGATTCGGGCGCATGAAAGCCGCGGGCAGCCTTTCCACCACAGATTGCAGCAGGCTGTGTTCGGTGACGTCTGGCTTAACGACACCCAGGGTAATGTCCTGCAGCCCCGTCAACTCCTTGACCCGCTCGCCCAGAGTGAGAGTGAGCTGCTCCTGGTCTTCCACAGGCTTCTCCAGGGTCGTAAAGACCAGTGCCCGGAAAAAGAACCAGTAGGCGTAAATCTTCAGGATGTGTCCTGTGGCATTGATCCAGTCGGTGACGCTGAAATACAGGGTGAAACAGACCTCCGATAACACCACGCAAAAAATACCTGCCATGAGCGCCTTGAACGTAGGCGACGGAAATCGGGCCCGATGTCGCTGTAACAGGACTGCCGCAAGAATCACCAGTGCGACGATGACGAACTCACTGACAATCTTGAATGGCGTCAGCCCGATAACATCGTCCCAGGCCACCGGAAAATATCCAAAACTAACACTGATCGTAGCTACCAGCGTGTAGAGCGCCATCGCCGAGTGGACTTTGAGGTATTGCTGCTCCCGGTCGATCAGCAGCACTGCAGCCAGTAGACTCGCGGCCTGAAGATACCGGGCTAACAGCCAGATCTGGGTCGGCAGATTGGCATCATCAGTCGCCAGAAAGCCCATGCCTGAATAGGTCATGGTGTGACCGAGGTCGAGCAGCGACGACCAGCCCAGGCCAATGGAGACGATTAGCAGAAAACTGTTCTGGAAATAGCGGTAGGTGATACCGGCAGTGACCATGGCCATCACCCCGACGATGATGGCCCCGCTCTCCGCCCAAAAGTGGAATACCTGAAAACCGAAAGGCAGGAAGACCAGGCAGAAAAGGGCAAAGGCGGTCGGCTGGACCAGCCAGTCGACGATCGGCCGTTCCATGGACGATTCGTACCGAACAAGCTCGCCATCCCTGATGAAGAAATCGCGTACTGCCAAGCTACCTCCTTCGGCAAACGCATCTTGTTATTCACCCTCACAGGCAGGCAGTGCCAATGGATCGGGTGCTTGTTGTTATGTCCAGGGAGTATGGGGGAGTCTTTCCCCTCGATGCAAGCGGGACAGGCGCCAGCACCGCGCCCACTCCACCGCAGGCGGGGGCAGAGTCAGTACCCGGGCGATCTCCCCGCCTCTGTCTCCGGTGCCGGAGAAGGCCAGTACTCAGGCGGCGTCGCTGGCGCTCAGTGACTCATGCGTCTGAAACAGCTCGGCGGGGTAGTCATCCACCTGGATAGCTTCGTTTCGGGCCTGTTCGGCCTCAATGTAGGCGTCGGCCTCTGCCTTGCTGCACAGTTTCAGCTTCAGTGCTGCCTTCGTCTGGCTTTCGATGTCCATATCGGGTTCGATGTCGCCTTGTTTTATCGCTTTTTTGATGGCGGCGTGGGTCTCGGCTGTGGCCAGTACCTTCTTGAAGGCGTCTTCGATGATGAAGGCCGGGTCTGTTTTGTCCTTGCCTATGTACATGGCGGACGTCAGGCGGTCGCGGAAGGCATTGTCGCTGAGCATCGGCTTCACTAGTTCGTGTTCCAGGCGATCGTTGGGCAGTCTATAGGCGCCGCCGAAGGGGAAGACCAGCGCCCGCAGCACCCAGGCCACCGGGCGGTTCGGCAGGTTCTCGAAGAATTCCTTGAAGGCCACCTGGCAGTTGTACAGCGCCAGTTGCAGGTTCCAGTGCACCGAGGGCAGATCCTCTTCCAGGCTGCCGTTGTCGCGGTAGTACTTGAGCACGGTGCTGGCGAGATAGAGATTGCTGAGCACATCCCCCAGGCGCGCCGACAGGCGCTCCTTGCGCTTGAGATCGCCGCCCAACAGCATCATCGAGATATCGGAGACCAGGGCCAGGGCCGAGCTCATGCGCGTGAGCTGGCGATAGTAGCGCGCGGTCGGGCCCGACACCGGCGCCCGGGTCACCAGGCCGCCGCTCAGGCTGAGACTCACGGTGCGCACGAAGTTGCTGATGCCGTAACCCACGTGGCGGAAGATCAGGCTGTCGAACTCCTCCAGTCCCTGTTCCGTATCCGCATTCTGCGCCGCCTCGATCTCACGGAAGATGAAGGGATGGCAGCGGATGGCGCCCTGGCCGAAGATGATCAGGTTGCGGGTGAGGATGTTCGCGCCCTCGACGGTGATGGCGATGGGCATGCTCATATAACCCAGGCCCAGGTAGTTGCGCTCGCCCAGGATGAGACCGCGGCCGCCGTGGATGTCCATGGCGTCGGTCATCACCACGCGCGCGGTCTCGGTCATGTGGTACTTGGCGATGGCCGAGATCACCGAGGGCCGCACGTGCTGGTCGACGGCGCCGGCGGTCATGATGCGCGACGCCTCCAACTGATAGGTGTAGCCGGCGATGCGCGCCAGGGCTTCCTCGATGCCTTCGAATTTGGCGATGGGCAGGTTGAACTGCTCGCGCAACGTGGCATAGGCCCCGGTCAGGCGATAACAGGCCTTGCCGATGGCCGTGCTGAGCGACGGCAGCGAGATGGCGCGGCCCTCCGACAGGCACTCCACCAGCATCTGCCAGCCGCGGCCGGCGTACTCGGTCCCGCCGATGATCCAGTCCAGCGGGACGAACACGTCCTGGCCCTCGGTGGGCCCGTTCATGAACGCCATGAACATGGGCACGTGGCGATTGCCGTGAATCACACCGGGGTGATCGGTTGGAATCAGCGCGACGGTAATGCCCAGCTCCTCCTCGTCGCCCAGCAGGTGCTCGGGATCGTACATCTTGAAGGCCAGGCCTAAAACTGTGGCAACTGGCGCTAATGTGATATAGCGCTTGTTCCAGGTCAGGGACAGGCCGAGGCACTCCTCGCCGTTGTACTCACCTTTGCAGACGATGCCCTTGTCGATGATGGCGCCGGCGTCACTGCCCGCCTCCGGGCTGGTGAGGCCGAAACAGGGAACCTCCTCGCCGCTGGCCAGGCCCGGCAGGTAGCGATCGCGCTGCTCCTTCGTGCCGTACTTCATCAGCAGCTCCGCAGGCCCCAGGGAGTTCGGCACCATGCAGTCCACGGCGGCGCTGGAACTCTTGGTGGCCAGCTTGACCACCACCGCCGAGTGGGCCAGGGCCGAGAAGCCCTTGCCGCCGTATTCCTTCGGAATGATCATGCCGAGGAAGCCCTTCTCCTTCATGAACTTCCACGCCTCGGGGCTGAGGTCCTGATCCTCGTTGACGATCTGCCAGTCGTTCAGCAGGCCGCACAGCTCCTCCGTCTCGTTGTCGAGGAAGGACTGCTCCTCTTCGGTCAGTGTCGGCCGCGGATAGCCGTGCATCTCCTGCCAGTCAGGGTCGCCCTTGAACAGCTCGGCCTCCCACCAGACATCGCCGGCCTCCAGCGCCTCCAGTTCCGTGCGCGAGATCTCCGGCAGCACATCCTTGAAAAATCCGTAGATGGGCCTGGTCAGCCACTGGATGCGGATACCACGAAACAGGTAGAAGAACGCGACGATGATGAGCACGAGCCAGGGCAACCAGCTGAAGCCATCGACTAACGTCATGACGGCGAGAGCCGCCACCAGGCTGAGTAGAATGGTGTACATGTGGGCCCGCTGGTAAGCGAAGATCCAGATGAGGCCCAGCGCGATGAGTGTTTGCATGTGAAATCCTGTCCTGAAGAGAATGAGGCGTTGGCAGGAGCCTGTCGGACTCAGGCTCCTAGGGTCGATACGCTCCGGCGCGACCCGCAGACCAATATGCGTTGTCTGCCTATAGGCTAATGCGTTCAGCGCCAATAATCCAATGTCAGTCCGCGGTCCTGAGCGTCGCCGGATTCGCTCAGGTCCGGGAACTGTCTCTGCTGGCAAGTATTCCGGCTCGCAGCAGCAGCCGCTGCAGGTAGGTGCCCGGCGCGTCAGCCCGGTCGAGCCCCATACGCTCCAGGCAGGCCTGCTCGTCCGGGTGTAACGGTCCGCCCGTGAGCCCGTTCCAGGCCAGGCGCGCCAGCGCCAGGCGCGAATGGGCGCGCCGGCCGAGGTGCGCCAGGGCCGGCAACAGGCGCCGTTCCTCGGCGTTGAAGTCGCTGCCGAAGGGAAAGTCCGGCAGTTCGCCGACTGCCTTGGCCGGGCTCAGAGTCCGGGCGAGTTGCTCCGGCGTATTGCCTGTGTAGGCGGCGGGTATGGTCCAGCCAGGCTCGATCTTGCCCGCGCTTCGCGCCTGCTCCAGCAGCTCCGTCTGGAAGCGGGAGTCGGCGATCTGCAGCATGGCCTTGACCGCCTCGTTCTCGGTGCGACCGCGCAGGTCAGCCACGCCGTATTCGGTGATGACGATGTCGCGCAGGTGCCAGGGCAGGGTCTCGTGGCCGTAGGACCAGACGATGTTGGAAACGGTCTCGCCGCGATGCGCACGGCTCGCGTTGAGGGTGATCATCAGGCGCGCGTCCTCGAGGGCGAAGGCCTGAGCGGCGAAGTTGTACTGGCCACCAACGCCGCTGACCACGCGGCCGTCGGCCAGGGCGTCGGAGACCACCGCCCCGCGCAGGGTGACCATCATGGCGCTGTTGATGAAGGCCGCCTTCACCCGCGCCCGGCGCTTGCCCGCCTCGTCGCCATAGAGTTCATTGGTGAAACTGACCGGCACCATCTGAAAGTCGGCGCGCGCCCGGGGGGAGAGGCGATTGAGACGCCGGTAGAAATCGCGGCAGTCGACGAAGAAGCCGCCATGCAGGACGGCGCCGTCGACCCGCCGCTTGAGCACCCCCTGCTCCGCCAGATGCAGGAAGCCGTCCACGAACATCTCGCTGAGACCATACAGGCCCGCGACGAACGCCCCGTCCTCCTCCAGACCGGTCAGCGAGGGGCGGCCCAGGCTCTCGAGCAGTGTCTTGAAGCGCTCGGGGTCGCGGTGGCGCAACAGCAACGCGTGGGTAATAGCATCGCCGATTTCCCCGATCCCGATCTGCAGGGTCCCGCCGTCTCGCACCAGCCGCGCCGCATACAGGCCGATGGCGTGATCGGCCAGGCTGACCGGGCGCTTGGGGGCGCTGAAGAGCTGGAAGTCCGTCGCCTCGCTGCGCAGCAGCAGGTCGACCTCCCGGGCCGCGACCCGGGCCTGACCGGCCATGAAGGGGAGCTCGCTGTTGCACTGGCCGACGAACAGGAAGTCGCACTGCCCGTCCCGACGACGCTGCAGCAAATCGACCGTGATATCGGGATTGCAACTGAGGGAGAAGTCCGGCCCGTTTTCGTCCACGGCCAGCAACTGGGCGATCACATTGACACCACGCTCCAGCAGGTAGCCGAGCGCATGGGTATAGTTGGCCGGGATGAAGCGGCGCTGGACCTCGGCGATGCCCAGCCATTGGCCGGCCTGCAGGAAGAACTCGCTGACCCGAATATTCCCCGGCAGGTCGCCCTGGCGCTGCAGCTCGGCATAGCGCAGGGCCGGGTAGTCGCCGAACAGGCGCGGCAGGGCGGGCTCCAGCAGGCGCCGCTCAAAATCGTTCTTGAACTGTGGCAGCGTCAGAGTCAGGGCGGTGATGATGTCCAGCTCGATACTGGCATCCGCGAGGGCGCGCTCGGTGAGCGCGTTGACGATGTGATTGGCTTTGCCCAGTCCCAGGGGCAGCGCCAGGACTATCTTCTTGTCGAGTCGCTCGATGAGGGTATCGGCGATGGCTTCCGCGCTGGCGTATTCTTCAGGCATCGAGTTAGCGCGGCTGCGAGAGCACTGGCGCCGCGCTCACTTCAGCTCTTTCCAGCCGGGGTCGGGCTGAAAGCGCTCGCCATGGGTCTCTGCCAATGCCTCCAATGCCGCCACGATCTCGTCGCGCCCGCGCGCGCGCGCATAGTGCATGGGGCCACCGCGGAACGGCGCGAAGCCGGTAGCGAAGATCATGGCGCCGTCGATGTGATCGATCTCCGCCACCACCTTGTTGCGGTAACACTCGACACAGGCATCGAGCATGGGTAGCAGCAGGCGATCCGCGAGCGCGGCAGCGTCTGCCGAGTCGGCCTCGCCATCCTTGTCCTTCTGCGCCCGCCCCTCTTTCCATTCGTAGAAGCCCTGCCCGGATTTGCGCCCCAACTCGCCGCGCTCGACCTTGTCGCGCAGCCAGTCCGGGACCGGCGCCATGGGTTTGTCCAGCAAGTCGCGCAGCACATCGGCCACGTGCAGGCAGATGTCCAGCCCCACCTGGTCCGCCAGCTCCACCGGCCCCATGGGCATGCCGAAATCGACCGCGGCCTTGTCGATGCGCTCCTTGGCGACCCCTTCATCCAGCAGCACCATGGCTTCCAGCAGATACGGCGTCAGCGCGCGGTTAACCAGGAAGCCGGGGTAGCTGTTCACCGGTACCGGTAACTTGCCGATAGCGTTGGTGAATGCCATTGCGCGGGACCGGACCTCATCGCTGCTCTTGTCATGGGAGACCACCTCCACGATGAGCATCTTCGCCACCGGGTTAAAGAAATGCACGCCCACCAGCCGCTCCGGCCGCTTCAGGTAGGATGCGAGCTGATCCAGGGGAATGCTGGAGGTGTTCGTGGCCAGGATGGCGTCGGCCTTCAGGCGCGGCTCGATGTCCTGATAGATCTTCTGCTTCAGCTCGACGTTCTCCGGCACTGCCTCGATCACCAGATCGGCAAAGGCGATGCCCTGCATGGACGGGTCCGGGATCAGACGGTCGAAAGTATCGCGGGTCTCGATGGCAGACTTGTGCTTGTCGCGACAGAGCTTGCTGACCGATCGCACGGCCGCGGCGATGGGCTCGTTCTCGACATCGGAGAGGGTGACCCGGCACCCTTGCAGCGCACACCAGGCGGCGATGTCGCCGCCCATGGCGCCGGCGCCGATGACGTGTACATGGTGGATGCGGCTGTCGCTATTGCCGGCCTGCTTCAGGCCCTCACGCAGGAAGAACACCCGCACCAGGTTGCGACTGGCCTCGCTGGCGAGCAGGGTGGCGAAGGAATCGATCTCGGCCTGCTGCATGCGGTGCCGGTCGCCGCCGTGTTCCAGCCACAGCCTGATCAGGGCCGCCGGCGCCGGGTAGTGTGCGGCCGGCGCGCGTTTCTCTGCCTGCGCGCGCATGCGCCGCGAGGCCAGTTCGCGCATGACGCGGCTATTCATGAAGCGGTCTTTTAATGACTGGTGCCGGCGCCTGATGCGTCCGTGCACGGCGGCCGTCACGGCGTTCTTCAGGTGCCGCTCCTCCACCAGGGCATCCACCAGGCCGCGGCTCAGCGCCTGCCTGTCGTGCGTGGACCTGCCGGTGAGCATCATGGTCATGGCGGTCACGGGGTCGATGAGCCCGGTCAGGCGGAAGGTGCCGCCGAGACCCGGGTGCAGGCCGAGCTGGATCTCGGGAAAGCCCATCTCCAGGCCGCCCCTGAGCCCGATGCGCCGGTCACAGGCCAGCGCCAGTTCCAGACCACCGCCAAGGCAGTGTCCATGCACCACGGCGATGGTCGGCTGCCGCAGCTTCTGCAGACGGTCGAGCACCTCGTGGCCCCGGCGCAGCAGCTCGCGCGCCTGTTCCTCGTCGTATTCGGCGAACTGCTTGATATCGGCCCCCGCGCAGAAGCCGCCCGGCTTCAGCGAACGCAGCACCACGGCCCTGGGCGGTTTGATGCGCAGGGTATCGAGGATACGGTCAAATTCCTCGAGCACGGCGGCATTGAGGGTATTGGCGCTGCTGTCCTTCTTATCGAATAGTAGCCACAGGACATCCTCCTCGTCCCGCTCGAGCCGCCAGTGTTCATAGTCACTGTCTCCCCGCTGCTGCTTGCGCAGTCGCGTCTCCAGGATGCTTGCCACAGTCTCGCTCATGGTGCCTCCTCTATACCCGCTCAATCAGCATGGCGCCGCCCTGGCCGCCGCCGATGCATTCGGTGGCGATGCCGCGTTGCTTGTCCCGACGCGCCAGGGCGTTGACCAGGTGCAACACGATACGGTTGCCGCTCGTGCCCACCGGGTGACCGACGCCGATGGCGCCACCATGGATATTCAGTCGTTCGCGGTCCAGCTTGCCCACCACCCGCTCCAGGCCCAGAACCGTCTGGCAGAAGTGTTCGTCGTTCCAGGCCTGCAGGCAGGCCAGCACCTGGGCGGCAAAGGCCTCATTGATCTCCCACAGGTCGATGTCGTCCAGTTGCAACTGCTGGCGTTGCAGCAGAGGCGTGGCAGACAGCACCGGCCCCAGGCCCATCACTGACGGATCCAGTGCGGCCCACTCGCTGTCCACCAGGCGCGCCTTCGGCGTCAGGCCGTGCTTCTTCACCGCCGCCTCCGAGGCCAGGATCACCCAGGAGGCGCCGTCGGTGATCTGCGAGCTGTTGCCGGCGGTGACCCGACCATAGGGGGGTTCGAAGGCGGGTTTCAGTTTCGCGAGTTTCTCCGCCGAGCTGTCCGGGCGCACACCGTCGTCCTTTTCATGGACACCACCCCGGCGATCGAAGGCCGGCTCGATCTCGCCGGCGAACACACCGTCTTCCTGGGCCCTGTATAGCCGCTGCTGACTCTCGGCGGCATACTCGTCGGCCGCCTCGCGGGAGATGTCGAAGAGCTGCGCCAGTTTCTCCGCCGTCTGCCCCATGTTCATCGCCACCACCGGATCGGTGAGGCCGCGCTCCAGCCCAATTACCGGCTTGAACAGACCGGGCCGGAATTTGGCGAGTGACTTCAGGCGCTGCGGCAATGATTTCGCCGTGGCCAGACCGGTAAAGAACTCCACCGCCTGGCGACGGAACAGCAGCGGCGCATGGCTGAGCGCCTCGGTGCCGCCGGCCAGGATCAGGTCGGCGTCGCCGGCGCGGATGTAACGAAAGGCCGTATCGATGGACTGCATGCCGGAGCCGCAGTTGATCTGCACGGTGAAGGCGGTCATGCGCTCGCCCATGCCCAGGCGCAGCGCCGCCACCCGCGCCGGATTCATCTCCTCGGAGATGACGTTGACGCAGCCGAGTATGACCTGGTCGAAGGCGTCCGCCGCCAGCGGCTGGCGCAGCAACAGCGGCCGCCCGCATTGCACCGCGAGATCCACCGGCGTGAACGGGCCGGGCCCGCCACGGACCTTGATGAAGGGAGTGCGCGCGCCATCGACGATATAGACGTCGCGCCCGTGCGCAGGTTGCTTTGTTGTCATTTCAGTGTCAGTCATGCCTTGCTCGTGCTGCGCGGGTAGGCGCGGGTATATATAACAGCCACAATAACACAACCGCCCTGACTGCACCGACAGGCGGAGACGTCGACCAGCCGCGCTAATTCATTGAGTGCGATCCGGGGCGTCTATACAATCGCTCCCTCATCAGTCAGGGAGCACGCTATCCATGTCTTCAGCGTCTGCAGATTCTCCGGGGTACCCCCCACAGCGCGATAACCGGTCCTCGTTCGCGCTGACAACACTACAACGCATAGAGCGCAGTAAATGGTTCCA
>JBBDSI010000316.1:0-3264 GCA_040905005.1 Pseudohongiellaceae bacterium | reverse complement strand
CGGCTTACTCCAGGTCGTAGTAGTTACGATGGCTGAAGCGAGGCGTGCACACCACCGTGAAGACCAGGTCTTCATCGCCGATGTTGGTGATCCGCTGTTTGGTCTGCGGCGGGATCAGCACGACATCGCCCGGCGTGACTTCACAGGGGTCCTCCGGCCCGACTTCCACGAGGCCGGCGCCGCGCATAATCACATAACGTTCGAAGGTCTCGTGCAGGTAGTGCCAGCGGGTGCGCTTGCCCACCGGCAGGCGCGCCTGACAGATGGAGACATTGCCATCGTCAGCAGAATTGGAAGTTTCGACTATGTAGCACCCTTCCTTGAAATAAAATTCCTCGTCCGGATTGCACTTCTTAACGTGGTACGGCACCAAATTCCCCCGAATTCCTGTCGTGACTGCAATGCGCGTCAAAGTGTAGCAGACAGTGCCGCCAGATCACGAGCCCGATTCCACTCGGGCCAGAAACCACTCTGAAACAATCGGACGCCCTGTTGCAGGCATCGCGGCGCCCTCGTTACGGCAGCCGCTGATAAACGCCGAAGTGGACATAGGGCGCCGGCGCTGTTGCGCCCGGATTGACGTTGCGGGGTACCCGATGCGACACCGGCGTCAGGCTCTTGAGATAGGCGGCGATGGCGAGGGCGTCTTCCCGGGTGATGCTGGCATAGGCCGGCCAGGGCATCACCGGCAGGCTGCGGGTGCTGTGCTCGGTGGTGCCGACGCGGATCATGGTCACCAGGCGCTCCATCGTCCAACTGCCGAGGCCGGTCTCCATGTCCGGGGTCAGGTTGGGCGGGTAGACGACACCCGGGTTGGAGTCCACGAAGGGGCTGGTGTAGGCGATACCCGTCCCGGAGCCCGCCAGCAGGCGGTTGGGGTCGGGCGCGCCCGTGAGCGAGCCGTCCGTGTGACAGCTGCCGCAGCCCAGCAGTCCGACCAGATAGCGCCCGCGCGAGAGCTGCCCCGGCGTGTAGCTGCTGTTCTCAAATTGCGGCTCCGGCGTCGCGAAGATCGTCGCCGGATCGAGTTGTTCGAAGTCAGCGAGCGGGTTGTAACCGGGAACCGGGTCACTGCTGTTGTCGGTGTTACTACAGGCGACCACTCCGGTCAGGACAAGAATGGCTGCTATCAGGCGTTTGTCGAACATAGGCTGCGTCTCCAACGGAATCAGGGACATTGTCTACAATGTCGGAGTTCGGGTTGTTGATCCTGCGCAAGCTCCTGCCGGCCGAGCCGGACGGCAGGGCTGGCGCGTCCGCATCAGGGCTTGCGGAACTTCAGGGTAAAGCGGTCGGTGTTGCCCTGTACACCGGGCGTACCCACCTCCTGGGTCAGGTCATCTTCCGGATGGTAGTGCATGTTGCTGTAGTCAACGAATTCGAAGCCCACGTCCTGCATCTCCTTGATCACCAGCACCGGGTCCAGGCGGCGCCCGACTGCGCGTTCGGTGGGCTGCATGTGACGGCGGGTGTGGTCCACCGCGCCATAGATGCCGCCCGGACGCAGCGCGTTGAAGACGGCGCGGTTCATGTTCTGTCGATCCTCGGGCGACGGGTTGTGCAGGTTCCAGAAGGTCAGCACGATGTCGAAGCCGTCGTCCTCGAACTCGAACGGCGGGATATTGCCAAGGCCGAGTCCCTCATTGATGTCCGAGGTGCATTCGAGTCCGTCCAGGGTCATGACATTATTGCGGAAGGCGTTGTTGACACCGATGGCGAACACCAGTTCACCGCCGTTGTTACACAATGCGGGGCCGAGGAATTTCGACCAGTAGCCGGTGGCCGGGGAGATCTCCAGCACCTTCATGTCGGACTCCAGCCCGAAGAACTGCAGCACCTCGGCCGGCTTGCGGTTGGCATCGCGCGCCACTTCCGCCGCAGCGCGGATATCACCCTCCAGGTACTGCTCAATAATGGCCCGTGTCGCGTCGGCATCGGCGGCGCACAGCGGACCGGCAAGCAGCAGGCCAAGGATTCCGGGAATCAGTTGTTTCATTGTTACTCCTCTCTCATACAGTCGATCGCAGGGGTGGCCACCGCTATCCTGGCAGCCGGGAAATTAAGTTACTAGGGCCGCGCCAGTAGCCACCAGCGCATGGTCTCGGTGACCAGCTCCGCGGCATCCTGTTGCACGAAATGGCTCGCCCCGGGCGCGGTGACGATGGTGGTATCGGCGTCGTTCCAGTCCCAGGTGTTGTTCAGGCCGTCCGAGTGCAGGGCGGTATCGAGCAGGCCGTGAAACACCAGCAGAGGCACATCGAGTTGGGGCGCCGGGGGAGTCGCGGCTGCGTCACTGTTGGAACCGGGGTAGTTCTGCTTGTAATAGGCGAGCATGGCGCCGAAGTCCGATTGTGCGAAGGCCTCGATGTAGCGCTGTCGTGCGGCCTGATCGGTGACCCAGCCGGAGAGCGTCTGCGGCGTCATCGGCCCACCGAAGAAGATGTCCGGGTCGGAGGGAGAGCCGGCGATGAAGGCGCGGGCATAGCCGCTGTTCTGCTGCTGCTCGGGATTATTCGCCAGTTCCCGGCCCAGGCCGTTGGGATGGGGCAGATTGAGGATAATCAGCCTGTCCACCATCTGTGGCAGGGCGAAGGCGAACTGCCAGGCCACGATACCGCCCCAGTCGTGACCGACGATGGTGGCGCTGTCTGCACCGAAGTGACGGATCACGGCGGCGATGTCTGCCACCAGGTAGCGCATGTTGTAGTTGGCCTCACCCGCGGGCGCGTCACTGAGGTTGTAACCGCGCTGGTCGATGGCCACCACCTGGAAGTCATCCTTGAGCCCCTCCATCTGGTCGCGCCAGCTATACCAGAAATCAGGGAAACCGTGGATCATGACCACCAGCGGGCCTTCGCCCACCGTGGCGTAGTGAATGGCCACGCCGTCGCTGTCGGCATAGCCGTGTTCCACCTCGTCCCAGAGATCGGCGCGGGCGGGCAGGCTGAATGCCAGCAATGCCAGGGCTATGGCTGTAGAGCGGGGCAGAGAGGGAAACATGATGGTGACTCTTGCTGGAGTGAGGATAGCGTTTGATTAAAGCAGATTTGTCCCCGATGGTTAACCTGTTTCGCACGGGTCTCGCAGCCTGTCATGCACAGTGAAGCTTTCAATCTGAGTCCGACAGGCTCCCAGGTCGTCTTGACCTGGATCAGACCCGTCGCTACCGTTGCCGTCATAATGCAGCCAGGCCGTCGCCAGAGGAATGCCCCCATGTTCAGCCCATCGCTCAGGAAAACCATGCTCCTTCTCAGCCTGCCCCTG